>NZ_RAPV01000001.1:3945488-4248987 GCF_003610295.1 Paraburkholderia sp. BL23I1N1 | reverse complement strand
GCCGCTTCCAACCGCAACCCCAGCTATCGAAACGCCGAGCATCGCGCCCGCGAACTTCCGTCTTGTGATCATCGCCGCTCCTTATGTGAAGCCGAAACTATCGGTTTTTCGGCGTCCGCTGGCAAACGATGATAAGTTAGTCGATCCCCTAGAAAATCTTATGCTTCCGCCATGAGACCGTATCTCCCGTTGAATGCGCTGCGCGCCTTCGAGTCTTCCGCCCGGCATCTGAGCTTTACGCGCGCCGCGCTCGAATTGAACGTCACCCAGGCGGCCGTGAGCCAGCAGGTCAGGACGCTGGAGGAACGGCTGGGCACCGCCCTCTTCAAACGTCTGCCGCGCGGATTGGCCATGACGGACGAAGGCCTGGCGCTACGCCCTGTTCTCACCGATGCATTCGATCGCATCGAAGCCGTGCTCAAACAGTTCGACGGCGGCCACTTTCACGAGGTGTTGACGGTCGGCGTGGTGGGCACCTTCGCGGTAGGCTGGCTGATGCCGCGGCTCAAGTCGTTTCGCGACGCGCATCCGTTTGTCGAACTGCGGCTGCTCACGAACAACAATCTGGTCGATCTCGCCACCGAAGGCCTCGACTTCGCGATTCGTTTCGGCGACGGCACCTGGCCAGGTTCACTCGCCACCCGGCTGCTCGACGCGCCGCTTGCGATCCTGTGTGCGCCTGACATCGCCAAACGACTGTCCGAACCCGCGGATCTCGCCAACGAGACCTTGCTGCGTTCCTATCGCGTCGACGACTGGGCGACCTGGTTCAGAGCGGCCGGCATTCCGCCGCGGCCGATTCGCGGACCGGTGTTCGATTCGTCGCGGCTCATGGTGGAAGCGGCCATGCAGGGTGCGGGTATCGCACTGGCGCCGGCGCTGATGTTCGATCACGAGATCAACACGGGCCGGCTGGTGCGCCCATTCGAGGTGGAAGTGCATGCCGGCAACTACTGGCTGACGTGGTTGAAGGGCAAACCAAAGACGCCGGCGATGCTGCTGTTCAGTCAGTGGATCGTCAAGGAAGCGGCCCTGCACGCACAAAGCACGCAAAGTTAGCACACTGCCGCGCGGTGATGACCGTTCATCGCGGGACGCTCGGCTTGCGGCGGAAACACGTTCCATGAGCCGTCGTCATGACGGAAAAAGAAGATCGACAGCAAGCCGCCCGGCCGCAGTGCTTCCACGCAAACATAGCGCCGATGCTGCGACGCGCTGTGGCAAAACCGCACGACACGCGCAGGCATCGACGGCGTCGGTGCGAGCCATTTGTCGACGGCCCAGTGCAAGGTTTTTTCTACGGCAACCATGATACGCTCCTTGAATCCTTGAATGCCTCAACGCGTTCCTGCCCGCTCATGCGAGTTGGGCGGCAACCTGACCATCGTTCGCCGCGCGTTCGACAAACGCCTTCACCAGACACACCAGCGTGTGCATGCCGGCGCGGGGATGCCTTAAGCAGCAATGCACCTGTTCGCTGCGGCTTTCGCCAAGCAGGCACCACGCGCAGAAGTGTTCGCAGTTATTCGTCAGCAGGCGGTAATGGTTTTCGCCGAGGCGGGAGCGCGCACGGCGCACGGCTTCATCGCCGACGTAGCGAGCACTCGGCGTCGAGCGGATGACCAAAGGACGACCGGCGGCGAAGCGGGTTAATTCCACTTCCTCCACCGGGCCGCGATGCGCCGAGGTTGCGAAGCCCGCGTAATGGACCACGCGGCCATTGCCGACGTAAATGCCGTGATGTTCGTAGCCGCACCGTTGCGTCACGAGATGCGCGCCGATCGGCAGGTCGATGGTCGACGTTTCGCTGCTGCCTGCGTCGTAGCCTTCGCTGCTCGTCGGGAGAGAATTCGTGTTCATGACCGGCCTCGCTTCAATATCCAACACTGTTGCGAGATCTTTTGCATCATCCGGGCCAGGCGCGGAAAAGCCTTTATTTAAAGGGATGGCGTGCATTTCGAGGGGTGTTGAGCACAGCAGATGTCCGTTGTGAGCCGACAGAAATCAAGCCAATGTGTTGGCCCGTGTCGATCTTTTTTGGGCGCTGGTGGGTGGCTCTCAGGCGTATCCGCGAGCATTCGAGAGTCTGGTCAATGTGTTGGGTCATGCACCGGTGCCTGCGCCATAATGTTGGCTGCATCCCGACCTCTGCACCGCCGCATGAACATGCGTTGCCTGCGCAAACACCCGGAAGCGCCGCCCAATCAACGCGTTACGAGAAAGCGTGCGCGCGAGCCGCACATTGGCATAGCACTTGCACTATCTCGTCCAGATCCTTTTTAACCGCGCGCCCGACGCACGCGGCCAACCGGAGAACGACATGGCTTCCATTACTGTGAACGACCTCTCGCTCAACCTCGCGCTCGACCGCAAAGCGATGGCGGCGATCCGCGGCGGCGGCGGTGCGCCTTGGGTGTACGGCTGGATTCAGCCTTATGTGCGGGAAACGCCGAGCATTGGTCCGGTCGTGAACCTGTACGACATTTCGAACAACTTCTATGCTAACCAGATGATCAACACGTTCCAGTCGGTGGATGTGCGCAACACCGGCGCGAACTCGAACATCAACGTCGCCCCGGACGCGCGCAGCAGAAACGATACGGTGTAGCCCCTGTGACCTGTCCGAGCCAATTTCGATGGACGTCGTCCGCGCGTTCCGACGTGGGACGCGTCCGTGAAATCAACGAAGATGCCTGCCTCGCCCAGCCCGAACCCGGGCGCTGGGCCGTCGCCGACGGCATGGGCGGGCATGCGGTCGGCGATCTGGCGAGTCGCCTGGTGATCGATGCGCTGAGCCGGCTCGCGCCGCCGCTCGCCATGAAAACCTGCATTGCCGACGCGCGCGCACGACTGCAAACGGCCAATCGCCAACTGCGCGAGGAAGCCGCGCGCCGCCAGGTGCAACGGATTGGCAGCACGATAATTGTTCTGCTCGCGTGCGACCGTTTCTGCGGCTATCTATGGGCCGGCGACAGCCGCCTCTATCTATACCGCGAAGGACAATTGCGGCAACTCACGCGCGATCATAGTCAGGTGGAGGAACTCAAGGCGCTCGGTGTGATTACCGACGAAGAGGCACGGCACCACCCAGCGCAGCACATGATCACGCGCGCGGTCGGCGCCACGGATGTACTCCAACTCGATGACGATGCAATCGAAGTCGCGAACGGAGACGTCTTCCTGCTATGCAGCGACGGCCTGAGCAACGAAGTCACCGATGCGGAAATACTGGCGGTACTGACCACGGTGGCATGCGAGCGAGCATCCGACGAACTGGTCGAATTAGCCATCGCGCACGGCGGACGCGACAACGTCACCGCGGTGGTGGTGCAAGCCGAAGACCCGTATGCGTCCGACAAAACCCTGCTGAACCCCGGGCCTTGAAAGCACGAGTGCAAAAGCGCAGCGTTGGGTTGAATAAGCTATCAGTACCTTGCCGGCATCTCATTCCAGAAACCCGGCTTTAACTATCGCTGTCTTCTTCATCGTGCTCGTCAGAACCGTTTTTGCCCACGGGCAGCGCATTGCGGTTGCGAAAATCCTTTGAGTGCAGCCCATGCTTCTTCAGAAGCATTTGCAGATGCGAGCGGTTCATATCGATACGCCGGGCCAGTTCCGCGACCGTGCCGCTCACTTCACGCAAGCCACGCTCCAGGAAGGCTTTTTCCGCGTCGTCGCTCGCGGCGCGCTTCGCGTCGCTTAGCGACATCAGATTCGCCACGCTGATCGGCTCCTGTCCCGTCGTTGTGGCCACATGAGACGAAGCTGGGGCTGAACCGGGCGCGGCCGGCCGCATATCCACCGGCAGATGATCGATATCCGCCACCTCGCCCGCCAGACACGAGACGCGATACATCACGTTGCGCAGTTCGCGAATGTTGCCCGGGTACGCATAGTTCAGCAGAAAGTCCCGCAGACGCGGGGTCAATCTGACGGGCCTGCGCTTTAGCGTACCGGCGGCCTCGTCGCCGAACCACGCAATCAGCAGCGGAATCTCGTCGCGCCGCTCGCGCAGCGGCGGCAACGTGACGTGAATCACGCTGAGACGGTAGAACAAATCCTCGCGGAACTTGCCCTCTTCACTGAGTTGCCGCAGATTGCGATTGGTCGCCGCGACAATGCGCGTATCCACGGCGATCGTTTCATCGGAGCCCACGCGCTGAATCTCGTGCGCTTCCAGCACGCGCAGCAGCTTGACCTGACCGGCCAGCGGCAACTCGCCGATTTCGTCGAGAAAGATCGTGCCGGTATGCGCGCTTTCGAATTTACCCTTGCGGTCATTCGAGGCCCCCGTGAACGCGCCCTTGCGATGACCGAACAATTCCGATTCCAGCAGATTGTCCGGAATCGCGCCGCAATTCACGGAGCTAAACGGCTTGTCCGAGCGCGAACCGTTCGCATGAATCACCTTCGCCATCAGCTCCTTGCCGGTGCCGCTCTCGCCGTCGATCAACACCGGCAAATCGGTCGGCGCCGCCTTCTCGGCGATTTCGAGCGATTCGAGCAGACGCGGATTGTCGCCGAACGTGCCTTCGAAAATGAAACTGCGCTCGATCAACGCCTTTCTGCGCGCGCCCCGAGATTGATCCGCAGAAGCGGCAGGCTTGGCAGCCGTTGCGGCCTGGACAAAGCGCTCCTTGTGCGAGAGTTGCATGACCTCGTCACGCAACGAGGTGGCTTGCCGGAGCAGCTTGTCGATATCGGCGCGCTCGAGCCGGGACGACCAGCGCAGCGTGGAACGCAAAATCTCGATGCGTTCGATCAAGCCCGCGTACGAAATCGCCGGACTGAGCTCTTCTACCTGGTCGAGGATCTTCATCATGCACTCAACTGTTTCTGGACCAACTGGTAGTACATGCCGCCGCGCCGGATCAGTTCATCGTGACGGCCCTGTTCGACGATCGCCCCTTCGTACAGCACCAGAATCTTGTCCGCACGCATGATGGTGCTGAGCCGATGCGCAATGATCACCGCCGTTCGGCCCTTCAGAATATCGTGCATGTTGCCGAGAATATTGCTTTCCGATTGCGAGTCGAGCGCCGAGGTTGCTTCGTCGAAAACCAGCAGACGCGGGTCGTGATACAGCGCCCGCGCAATGCACAGCCGCTGGATCTGCCCACCGGATAGACCAATGCCGCGTTCGCCGACAATCTGCTCGTAGCCGAGCGGCATCTTGCTGATAAACGCGTGCGCGTCGGCCATCTTCGCGACTTCTTCGATGCGGCGCCGTTCGGGCGCGTCGTCGCCGCTGGCAATGTTCTCCGCAATCGTGCCGGAGAACAGCAGATTGCTCTGCATCACATAGCCGATCTGCGCGCGGTAATAGGCCTTATCGACCACGCCGAGGTCGTAGCCGTCGATCGTCATCTTGCCCTCGGTCGGCGCGTAGAAGCCCACCAGCAGCTTGGCGAGCGTGGTCTTGCCCGAACCGCTGCGGCCTACAATCGCCACCAGTTCGCCGGGCTTGATGTCGAAGCTGATATTTTCCAGCACATAGGCCGAATCGTTCTCGCCGTAGCGGAAATAAACCCCGTTGAGGCTGATTTCGCCCTGTAGTTCAGGCAGCATCACACGCGACGGCAAATCCTGCGGCTTCTGTTCCGGCTCGATATCGAGCACGTCGCCGAGACGTTCCATCGCCACGCCCGCGTCGTTCAACATGCTCCACAAACCGACCAGTCCCATTAGCGGACCCAGCACGCTGCCCATAAACGCATTGAATGCGATCAGCTGACCAATGGTCATTTCGCGCGCCAGCACCAGATTCGCGCCGACCCAAAGGATGGCGATCGTGGTCGCCGCGTTCAGCAACTGGCTGCCAAGCCCAACGAGAATGCTGAAGGCATGGGCCCGATATTGCACTTCGAGCGCCTTCGCGTATTTCTTCTCCCAACGCAACCGGACCGGCCGTTCTATGCCCATGCCCTTGATGGTCTCAACACCGGCGAGCGCTTCCATCAGAAACGACTTCGATTCAGTCGAGGCCGTGAACACCTCACGCGCGTAGTTCTTGATCTTAGGCGTGGCGAGCGCGGTCAGCGCCATGATCGGGATCACGAACGCGATCAGCACGAGCGTCATCTTCACGTTGTAGACAAACATGATCGTGAAGTAGATAAACACCATCAGCAGATTCAGCGCGGTGGTGACGGTGGATTCGGTGAGAAAGGCGCGGATCGTCTGGTTCTCCTGGAAGCGCGCGAAGATGTCGCCAGTCTTGCGTTTCGCGAAAAACGAAAACGGCAGCGACATGGTGTGCTTGAAGAACTGCGACATCATCGCGAAGTCCATATTGCGCACCATGAAATTCGCGAGATACGCGCGAATCGACGACATCAGTTGCGAAAACACATTGGCAATGATCAAGCCGCCGATCAGCAGATGCAGCAGGCTGACGTTCTGATGCACGATCACGCCGTCGAGAATATTCTGGATTATCAGCGGCGGAATTACACCGAGCACCTGAATGACGAAGGTGGCAAGAAACAGGTGGCCGAGAATCTTCTTGTAGGGCCTGAGATAGCCGACAAAGCGTATCCACGGCGAACGCGCGGCCGACATCTGCAAAAGATTCGCACCGCCGGTAAAGAGCAAACACGTGCCGCTCCAGCCGCGCTCGAAATCCTCAACCGTCATTTTTCTGAAGCCGAGTGCGGGGTCGGCAACCCACACGTATTCCTTGGAAAGCCCGTACACCATGACATAGTGATATCCCTCCCAATGCACGATGAAGGGCAGATCGAAGCCGCGCAAGGAATCGAATGTGCATTGCACGCCGCGCGCGGTAAAGCCGAGCGATTCGCCCGCGCGCGCGAGACTGTCGAGCGTTGCACCTTGCGTCGTGACGTTGGCGAGTTCGCGCAGCTTACCGAGCGTCATCGGTATGTTGTAGTGGCGGCACACCATGGCGAGACACGCGGCGCCGCAATCCATCTCTTCAGCCTGTTCGACCAGCGCAAAGCGCTTGATGACCTTTTCGCCGAACTCGGGTTTGGTCTGCAAGTCGAGCATCAGCGGCAACTTGCGCCGC
Organism: Paraburkholderia sp. BL23I1N1; assembly: GCF_003610295.1. Taxonomy (NCBI): domain Bacteria; kingdom Pseudomonadati; phylum Pseudomonadota; class Betaproteobacteria; order Burkholderiales; family Burkholderiaceae; genus Paraburkholderia; species Paraburkholderia sp. BL23I1N1. The sequence continues at coordinate 4,241,957 of NZ_RAPV01000001.1, read as the reverse complement.
TGTTCGAGGCGCTTTTGCCGCTGCAATTCGCGGTCGCCGTAACGAATCCGCTCATCCAGAACTTCGCGCAGCTTCGGATTGCGCTCCAGAATGAAATGGACAGTGCGCTCCGGGATCACCAGGAGCCGCGTATCGGTCGTTGCCACCGCCGAGGCCATTTGCTCCTGCCGCATCAAACACGCTTTCTCGCCGAAGATTTCGCCTTCACCTAGCGTTGCGAGCGTGTAGTCGTGACCTTCCTCATGACGGACAATACGCACTCCACCCTGCCGCACCACGTAGAGCCGCCGGTCGTCGCGCCCATCCTGCTTGAGAATTTCCTTGCCTGCGGCCACCCTTTTTACGCCGACGCTGCGCACATATTCTTCGAGTTCCGCCTTGTTGAGCTTGCCGCGCAGATCGAACAACTGCGCGACGAAACCGCCGGCCGAACTGATCGCCACATAACTCGCGATAAATGCCAACGCGGCCTGATTGCCGGCGAGCACCGGCTCGATCGCGGCGCGAGGAATGAACAGCAACTCGGTTTTCGCCGACGACCGCACCGAGGCCTCATGCACATACGCGCGCAACATCGCGATGTCGGCGAAAATCTCGCCGGCCTTGCGCACGCCGATGCTGGTCTCCTTGCCATGTTCCTCAGTGAAAATGCGTACCGAGCCCGAACGCACCACGTAAAGACCGTCAGCCGTCTCGCCTGTCGAGCACACCGTTTCGCCGAACGAATAGAAACGGGCCTGCGCATATTCGGCAAGACGCTCGATCTCATCGCGCGAAAACGGCGAAAGGATTTCCACCGAGGTGAGAAACTCGGCAGCGGAGGGCGCGGTCTGGGGTGCATCCATGTGCTTGCGGACCTCGGTTCGGTTTTACGTTGCGATGCGAAACACGCGGCTAGCGCGCTTCGATCACATGCTCCTGCGCGCGCGCAATCAGCCAGCTCTCACGCAGCAGGCGCCTGACTTCGGCGGCCACATCGGCGTCGAGCGTCGCCGGATATTTCGCCGTCACGGCAAAAATCTCGAAGCACGAGCGATCCGCCGAAGGAAACGGTCCGAGCAGATCGCCCACCGCCGCGTTGAAAATCTTCGCTTCAGTGTCAGGTTTCAACGATCCGCGCAGCACCTTGCCGATCACGCCGCCCGCTTCGCGCGTATCCGCGATTGAATGCTCGCGCGCCATGTCGGCGAAACTGTCCGGATCGTCGTGCAGGTACGAGATCATTTCCTTCGCCTTGCCCTCGCTGTCGAGCACGATATGGCTCACTTCGATCGCGTCGAACTTCGGCGAATTCAGTGCGAAGTAATCTTTGATCGCCGCCTCGTTGCCCACCACGTCGAGCATTTTTTCCTGATGCAGCCCGTCGGTAATGAACGCCTCGAACTCGTCGAGACTCACGCCGAGCGCGTCGAGGTACTGATTCATATCCGTCGCGCGATGCAGCCCGCGCACGCGGCGGAACTGATCGGCGCGCTGCTGGATTTCGTCCGCGGTGACGGCAATGCCCTGCTTTTTCGCCGCATGCACCGTGAGCTTGTCGCGCACGATCTGCTCGATCAGGCTATCGAACTGCCCGGTCAATTTCAGCAGACGAATGAACTCGGCAACGTCCACGACTTCGTCATCGATTCGCACTATCGCGGTCATGTCATCCGCTCCTTTTTTGATTGACGTGTAATCGGCGCGCTCAACCCGCCACCTGCCTGAACGGATCGAGGCCCAGGTCGATCAGGCGCCGTTCGCGCACCACGATCTCCGCGCTCGCCGTCATGCCGTAGCGCAGCGGATAGCGGGTGTCGGCGATCTGGTAGTAGTTCTTATCGAGCGTCACGCGGCCTTCGTACACCGGCTGCTTGTCCTGCAAGGACGGCTTGGTAGCCGGCGAAATATAGGCGAGCGTGCCGTTGATCAACCCGTAGCGCTGGTACGGGAATGCATTGAATTTCAGCTTCACCGGCTGGCCCTCGTGCAGAAAAGCACGATCGTGTTCGGCGATTTCGATCTTCAGTACCGGCTTCGCATCTTTCGGCGCGATGCCGCCGAGCGGCGCGTTCGCCTGGATCTTGTCGCCCCGCTGCGTAGAGGTCACGTCGGTGATAACGCCGGAGACCGGCGCGAGGATCAGCAGGAAATTGTCTTTGTCGATGTTCTCGAAACGGATGCGCGCGGCGGCTTCGGCCACGAGGCGCGCGGTCTGCAATTGCAGGCGCAGCTTGTCTTCCGCGTCGGTGATGTCGCGAACAGCCGAGTCGTACTGGAGTTGCAGGTCGGTGGTCTGCTGCCCGCTGGTTTCGAGTTGCGCATTAGCCTGCGCGTATTCGTGGCTCAGGCGGAAATCCAGCTCCGCGAGTTTCGATTGCGCGACCCGGTAGGCGTTATCCGCTTCCATCGCAGCGGTTCGTTTCTGTTCCACCTGCAACTCGGCGATCCCGCCGCCGCCCGGCTGCGCGAAAAGCTGCGAGTAGCGGTCCAGTTCCTGACGCGCCGCCTCGCGCACGCGGCGCGCGTTGTCGAGCGCGCTGCGGGCTTCGTCGAGTTCGGCCTTCTGGCCTTCGGCGAGCTTGGTGGTGCCTTCGGAAATGCGATTTTCGTGCAGATGCGCTTCCACTTCCATCTGCGAGTTGAGTGCGGCCGCCTTGCGCTCCATCAGCGCCTTCTTCGCCGGGAACTGCTTCCAGTCGCGCTCGGCGTCTTCGAGCTTGAGCTGCGCCTGCAGCGCGTTGCTCGCCGCCTCGATCGCCCCGCGCGCATTCAGCCGCGCCAGCACGTCACCCTTCGAGACCGGCTGCCCCTCGGCGATGTACAGATCGGCGAGCTCGCCGTCGATCGGCGCATAGATGCGGCGCACCTCCGATTCCGGCGAAAGCGTGCCTTGCGCGCTGACGATCACATCCGCGCGCCCCACGAACGACCACAGCAAGCCGGCCACCACCAGTGCGACCATCGCCCAGATCAGCGCACGGGCGAGCCGCACCGGCTCGGAGGTCAGAATCGCGATGCCTTCGACGCTGTGGTCCTCCAGCGCCTCCGACAAGGGCTTAAGGTGACTGTCGCGTTTCACTCTGCTCGCCTCCGATCAACGCCAGCTTCGCCTTCAATAGCCCTGGGTCCAGCACCATGCGCAGCTCGGTGAGCGAGCGACGCTGCAAATCCGCTTCCGCTTCGATATCCGCGAGCAGACGGTCGAAGTCGGCGGGATGATCCGCCTTCAGTTGCGTGTAGATCCGCATGCCCTGTTGCGCGGCGGACTGCGCGTCGGACAGCAGACGCGCCTCGCTACGAAAGCCGGGCGATATTCCCGCTTCCAGCCGTTGTGTGCCGCCGATCGGACCGCTTGCCCGATACTGCTTCCAGAGGCTCTGCGCGCGCAGCAGCAGGTCTTGCGCGCGGGCCAGCGCTTTGTCGTGCAAAGCGGCGACGTCTTTCTGGATCGATTGCACGAACCACGCGTCCGCGGTCGGATCGAGGCTGGCGTAGAACGACAGCAAGCGTTCGTCGTAATCCTTGCCACCGCGGGTTTTCTGCAAGTCGGCGAACTGCTCGAGCAACGCTTTCTTGTGCGCCAGTTCCGCGGCGATCACATCGGACCACGGCCCGGCAGGCATGGCCTGCAAGTCGCCCAGCGCCTGCTGGGTATCGCCGCGCTGCCACGCCGCGCTCGCCGCGTCGTGACGCTGAATGACGTCCGGCGACGGCAGGCGGCTTGCGGCCAGTTGCTGAAACTGCGCCTGAAATGGCGGCGTGCTAAAACGCACCGTTTTCAGCAAGACGAGCAACGGCGTCAATTGCCGGCTGAGCGCGGCGTTCAGCACGTCGGCGTAGTGGCGCAAATCTTCCCGTACGCGATCGAGCCCGGCGAGACGCGGATAGCGCTGCGCATAATCGTCGAGGACAGCAGGCAGCGCGTCTGGCTTGTCGCGTGCCAGCTCGGTGCGAATGGTGCCGTTCAGGCGGTCGATGGCGGCCAGATACACCGAGTCATCGCTTTCCAGTTTTCGCAAATGGCTCAGCGCCTGCGCGTACGGCTCCGCAAAAACGGGCACATAGGAGGCGATGCGGTCGAGTGCGCGCTGATGGCTCCTCGCGTCGTCGTCCCAGCGTTGCAGCAGGCCGTTGATGGTGGCCTCGTCGGCGTACATGCGGATCGGCGCGTCCACCCCGCCGCGCCGCGTCACGAAGCGCTCCAGGTCGCCCACCCATTGCAGTTCGCCGACGAGAGAGGCAGCGTCTGCGTTGGTCGCGCTCAACGATCTCATCTCCTTGAGCAGCGCGTCGGCCTGGTCGAACTGCGCTTTTTGCAGCGCGTTCAGCCAGTTAGGGAGTTTCGCCTTCAGAAGCGCTTCGCTCGCCAATGCGCTGACTTTTGTGTCGGCGGGATGGTCCGCCAGATAGCCATTTGCCGCCGTCACCGCACTGGTGTAATCGCCGCTTGCCAGCATGTTTTTCAAGTCGCGCTCCGATGAGCCGCGCAGGTAAAGCGTCAGCGCGATGGCCACCAGAACGGCGAAGACCGCGCCACCCCACCACGCGGCGCGACGCTCCATCATGTGATCGCCACCGGCAAAGGCGTTACGGAGTTCGCCCGCGAGCAGACGCCAACGCTGCGATCGGCCCTTTGCTGCGTTCGTGCCATGTGAGCCGTTTGTGCCATTTACGCCGTGCGTGCCGTTTGTTTTGCTAGTTCCGCTCGTGCCATTCGCGACGTTCGCACCGCCTGTCGGCGTGTCGCGCTTCGCATGCGCGGAGGCGGCCTGCGCCGCCTCGTTGACCTCGTCTTCGCGTTGCAGCCATGGGTCGACGCAAAAGATATCGAGGAACGAATGCGCGGCGCCAACGAAGGTGGTTTTATCGGCGTCGGCAGCTTCGTCGGCAGCGGGATTAAGGCATAGCTGGGTCACGGTCGGCTCGACTTCAGGAGGTTTTTGCAACGTCACCCTGTAGACGAAGTGGTCGCCGCCAAATGCAAGGAGATCCCCCTCCACAAGCGGTAGCGCGGTTTCGTCGAGCCGCTTTCCCCCGACGAATGTGCCGTTGGTGCTGCCCAGATCTTCGAGGTAGAATTCACCGCTCTTCAGAAAGATGTGCGCGTGCCGCCGCGAGATGTAGTTAACCTGATGCGGATAGCGATCCTTGTAGCGCGAGAAAATTTCATCCGCTTTGCTGATGAGAAACGGGAACGCCTGCACCTCGATCGGCTGAAGCCCGAGGTCGTCGCGCTGCGGTACCAGCAACAAACCCGGTGCGGGCGTCGCGCTAGCAGCGGCGACGATCCGCGCGCGCGGCTCGATACCCACGCGATAGCAGAGCTCGCCGCCAAAGCACAATTCGTCGCCGGCACGCACCCGTGCGGGGGCTTGCCGCACGGCCACGCCGTTGAGTGTCGTGCCGTTCTTGCTGCCAAGGTCGGCGACATAGACGGCGCCGTGCTCCGTGAAAATCCGCGCATGGCGGCGCGACAGGCGGGTAATGTGCTCGGCGGGGTAGTCGGTGAACGGCACCTCGCTGCGGCCGATCGCGAAGAGGTTGTCGACGATCCGGATCGCGTCCAGTGCGGGACGCTGCGCGGACGCAACCGGCGACAGCACCACGTCGAACGTGGCGTCCAGTGTCGCGCGCATCTCAGCAATCGGAGCTTCGCCGGCGGTCATTTTATCTGGATCACTAATCGTTTACCCGCTGCGTAGAACGCGCAACAGGAACGGAATGAAGAACTACGGCGAATAGCGGATGTTCCAGTGAGCCGTGCCGAACCTGGCTCCTTACAGATTTTAAGTCACGCATGGCAAGTGTCAATTTTCAGATCGTCGGTTGTAAGGGCCATTCATGCGTCATCCGCAGCCGAAATACGCCGCGCGCGCGCCACGCTGCGATTAGCTCAGTGTTCCTTTACTTCCGCCTGCACATCCACAGTCGGCCAGCCGCCGCCTAGCGCCTTATAAAGCAACACCGTGTCGGACAGAATCAGTTGATGGTTGGCAAGCAGTTCCTGCTGCGCTTCCAGCAAGGTCCGTTCGGTTTCGAACACTTCCAGCTGCGACACCACGCCGAGGCGCAGTTGCGACTGGATCTGGTCGGCGACGATCTGCAGACGCGACACCTCCTGCTGCAATTCCAGCCGCTGCGCCTTGTGCGAATTCAGATTGACCAGCGCGTTTTCCACTTCCTCGAACGCGCCCATTACTGCCACGCGATACTGCTGCTCGGCGACCGTCGATTGCGCTTGCGTGACCTTCACATGAGCCCGCACGCCCGGATCGAGCAGCGGAATATTGATGCTGGGCATGAACCCGTAGGTGAACGACTTCAGCAAATCGGTCAGCGCGAAACTCGCCGTGCCCCCGTGCCCGGTGAGGTTGATGGTGGGCAGTTGCGCGAGCTTGGCCTGGCCGACCAGATCGTAGGCCTCCAGCACCCGGAACTCGGCGGCCACCACGTCGGGGCGCCGCGCAAGGAGTTGCGCGGGCAAGCCGTCGGGCACCACGGGCAGTTGCACGCGTTGCTGCAAATGTCCTTTCGGCAACTGGAACTCGCCCGCCGGCACGCCGAGCAGCGTGCATAGCGCGTTGTTCGCGTGATCGCGCGAGCGGCGCAGTTCGAGCAACTGGTTCGTCAAGCGGTTGATCTCGGCCTGCTGGCGCAATACCTGAGTTTGCGGAATGAGGCCGCTGCGGCGTTGGCCGTCGTAAATGGTGAGAATCTGCCGGTTCGTGACGAGCGTCAGTTGCTGCTGCTCGATCTGATCGTCGAATTGCAGGATCTGAAAGTAGGTGCTCGAAACGTTCGCCACCAGTTCCAGATAACCGGCGCGCCAATCCGCTTCGCTTGCGTGGAATTCGGCCTTTTGCGCCTGCACGCCCTTCTCAACTTTGCCCCAAATGTCGATGTCCCAGCTCACCTGCGTCGCGACGTTGTACTGTTTGGAAAACGTCTGGCCCGTACTCTTTTCGAAATCGGCGCCGCCGCCAAGGTCCATGGTCGGCAACGCGCCTGCTTTGGCCTCGCCGATCTGCGTGCTGGCCACGTCGATCCGCGCGGCCAGCACCTTGATATCGAAATTGCCTGCGATCGCTTTGGCGACCAGCGTGTCCAGATACGGATCGTGGAAGCCTTTCCACCAGTCCGGCTCAATGGTCGCGGCCGCCGATACCGGCGAGCCTTTCTGATCCGACCACGACGCTTTGGCGGGTGTATCCGGGCGCTTGTAGTCGGGCATGCTGACGTCGACACACGCACACAACGACAACGCGCAGGCCGTTGCCGCGCAGAGTCCGCGCAACGCCGCGGTTGTTAGTTTCGTACCCGCCGGCCGACGATCCACACAACGCCGCGCCGAAGCGTTAGGTACGCGCTGACGAACCACTGAATCAAGCAACGCTGACACGATTTTCTCCGATGACGCCGGCTACGCTGCACGAGAAGAACGCGCTGTTTTAAGTAAAGCATGTCCTGCCCGGCTTCACCATCGAAACGGGTCAGGAGGGTCGGCGCGGGGATCGAGCGGTGACGCTGGGGTCGTGTGGAAAGAACGATTGGATGCGAAATTTTTTTGACGCGTTGAGGGTTCGCGTCCCGCGGAGGCCTGAGCGCCTCCGCGGTGGCCTGCGCCGTTCAATACACGTTGATGTTGTTGCTCGAGCTCACATGCGGATCGATCGTGGTGGTCACGCCGGCGACGAACGCTGCGTTGTTGCCGTTGGCGTTCTGAATGTTCATCGTCGTGCTGATCAGTTGCGTGGCGTCGACGGTCTTGCTGTTGTTCGGCGCGTACACGGGCGTGAAGTTGAAAAACGACGACGACGGATAGCCGTAGCCGCCACGCACGGCGCTCATGGCCTTGCTGTCGAGTTGAGCGGTGATGGACAGGTCTTTGATCATCAGCGTGTTCATGGTAAATCTCCTGGAAGGGAAACAGCACAGTCTTGCGGTTGGGTTCGAGCATCTTGTCTGCTCGAGTGTCACTAATGCATGGGCTGTGCCAGTTTTTGTTTCCGATCCTAAGAAATCTTCTGAACGGCGATAGATAAAGGACTTCGGGGATGGTAGGCCGTTGGATGCAGCACGGCGACTAAAAAACGACCGGTTGAAGCTGGTGGATCGCAACCAACAACGCGCGCGACGGTGTTGGCTGCGACGTGACAGTGAAGCGGAGAACCCCCTGACCCGTTTCAACGCGCAATGACGGTGATCTTCTTCGAGTACACCGGCGGATTGTGCGGCATATGCATATCGTCGCCCAACAGCAGTTGCAACGTGTGCTTGCCGGGCGGCAGTTCAATCATGGTTTCCGTTTCACCCGCGCCGAAATGCAGATGGTTGCGGTCCGAGGGAATTTCCTGGTCCATCGGCGGCAGATCGGTATCGATCAGCAGATGGTGGTGCCCCGTGTTCGGATACTTGACGCCTTTCGGCGCCACGCCCATATAGCGCAAGCCGAACCACACCCGGAACGGTTTATTGGCCGGCACGACCTGCCCGTCGTTTGGATAGCCGATATAGAGGTGGGCGCCGGCCGGCGAGGGCGTCGTGCCGGCGAGGGCAAAATTCGGCGAGGCCAGTGACGCCAATGTCGCCAGTGCCACGAGCGCGATGATTCTGTACATGGTGGTCTCTCCGTCCTGACGGACCCGTTTTGAATGAACGGGACAACTAGTCTTTTAGTACGGTGATGGTGATTTTCTTCGAGTACACCGGCGGCACGTGAGGCACGTGGTTATGGTCGCCGAGAATGAGCTGCAAGGTGTGCTTGCCCGGCGGCAACTCGATGCGCGCGTCGGTCTCGCCCGCACCGAAATGCAGGTGATTGCGATCAGACGGAATCTCCTGGTCGAGCGGCGGCAGGTCGGTGTCGATCAACAGATGGTGATGCCCGGTGTTCGGGACCGCCACGCCCTTCGGGCAGACGCCCATGTTGCGCAGACCCATACGGACCCACAGCTTGCCGCCGTGAATCACCGCGCCATCCGACGGCCAAATGATGTATTCCTCGGCCCCGGGCGGCGAAGGCGTTTGTTCGGCAAGCGCGGCGTCAGGCAGTGACGCGATACCGAGCAGAAGGAAGAGCGAGGCGTACCAGACGGTGCGGAACGCTGCCAGCATCGGCTTCGGTCCATGACGGATAGCGAGCACGCCGGGTGTGAGGGTTCTTCGCATTGCGCACTCTCCCGAAGAATGGTCATAGCTGCCTCGGCTGCGCAGAGCGCAGGCCGGATGCTCCGGCTCGACGTCGCGGGCACTCGCATCGTTTCACGTGGCGGGTTTTCGTCGCGGGTTTACATTGATGAGCGTTGACGAACGTCGATGAGCGTCGATGAACGTCGATGAGCAGCGGCATTATTAAAACGGGCGTACCGCGCTACCTTGTGAATTAGCTTAGGACGTAACTTGCCAAAAAGATACGCCACGCTCGTTAACCGTATGACGCAATGACGATGCGCGGATGATTGTGACGCGCAAACTGCGTGCTATCGTTGTTCATAGGGTGTCGATGGAGAATCGATAGCGGTGTCGATGCCGCGGTCGTCGAAACCCTATGTTCTGTCCGGAACAAACAGGATACGAATATGTGGCGAACATTCCTGCTGGTGTGCATGGCCGGAGCGATTCAGGCGCATTGGGGCAGTGTTTATGCCGCGGCGCAACGTGACGGCATGGCGCCTGGTGCTTCCGCTCCCCATACGACGGCTGCGTTCATCGCGCCGCTCACCCTGCAACAGGACAATCCGCAGCCTGCGCGCATCGCGCTGGTGATCGGCAACGGCGCATACGGCCACCGCGCAGACGCGATTAACGATAATGCGCCGCGCGACGCTGAAGCCATGCGCGACACGCTGCAAGCGCACGGCTTCGACGTGATCATGCGCACCGATGCTACGCCGCAGCAAATGCGGCAGGCCATCGGCGAATTCGGTCAACGTCTGCAAGGCGGCGGCATCGGGCTCTTCTATTTCGCCGGACACGGTTTGCAAATCGGCCGACAGACGCTGCTCGTGCCTGCCGGACTCGACACGCGCGCGCCGGCGCGGCTGGTCAGCGAGGGCGTTGATTTGAATACCGTATTGCAGGCGATGCGCGCGCCGCGTGCCGACGCACTCAATCTCGTGATTCTCGATACGTGCCTGAACAACCCGTTCTCCCACGACGTATCGCTCGAACAATCCGCGTTGCCTGCTCATACGGTGATTGCTTATGCAACGGCGCCGGGAGGGTTTGCCGCGGACGGCTTGCGTCATGGCGTCTATACGAACACTTTGCTGCGCGTGCTCACCGACGCTTCTTCATCGCGCGATCTTGCGGGATTGTTTCAACGCGTCGCGACGAGGGTTAGCGAGGTTACAGGCGGTGAACAGACGCCGTGGATTGCGTCATCGCTTGCCAGGGACGCGAGCCTGAGCGAGCCGGTATCTCGCGGCGCTAGCGGTGACGATTCGATTGTCGCGCTGCACAGCAGAGGCATTCTGCCGAAGGACAGCAGCGAGCAATATGAAATCACCTTCTGGAATTCCATTAGGGACAGCAACTACCCCGGCGATTACGAGGCTTATTTGAAGGCCTATCCGAACGGCCGCTTCGCCACGCTCGCCCACGCACGTATCGATCGCCTGCGCGCCGCGGCATCGGCGAGCGCACCGTCTGCTTCGCCCGCTGTTGCACCGCCGGTTGCACCGTCGCCACAAGTCGCACGACCAACCCCACCCGCCAGCGCCGCGCCGCAAGAGCATCCGCATGCGGCAGCGCCGCCCGCTGCAACAACGGCCCTACCAGCCACGCCGGCAGTCACGCAGAAGCCCACGACGCATCCACCGAGCGCCGGCGAAAGCCGCGATTGCACCGCCTGCCCGATCATGATCGCGTTGCCTGCGGGCGCGTTCTCGATGGGCAGTAGCACCGACGACCCCTCCGAGAAACCTGTTCATCACGTGACCATCGGCGCGCCGTTCGCGATCGGCAAATACGAGGTGAGCGTCGAGCAATGGAACGCGTGCGTCGCCGCGAACGCCTGCCAGAAACTGACGCCCGACAGCAATACGAACAAAGCTGAGCCTGCACGCGACCTCAGTTGGGACGACGCGCAACAGTACGTGAAATGGCTCAGTAAAACGACCGGCAAACCGTACCGCCTTCCCACCGAAGCCGAATGGGAATATGCGGACCGTGGCGGCACCACGACGGCTTACTGGTGGGGCGATCAGATGCGCAAGGGCAACGCCAATTGCAAGGACTGCGGCGATCCCTGGCATAAGGAAGGACCCGAGACTGCCGGCTCCTTCGCACCGAACCCGGTCGGTTTGTACGACATGAACGGCAGCGTCTGGGAGTGGGTCGCCGACTGCTGGCACAACTCCTATCAGGGCGCGCCCGCCGACGGCCACGCGTGGGACAGTCCCGGCTGCGACATGCGGGTGATTCGCGGCGGTTCGTGGCGCGAAGGCGCAAGCTACATGCTGAGCGCGACGCGCTTCAAATACAGTGCGAGCGTGCGCCAGTCGCAGGATGGCTTCAGGGTGGTCAAGGATTTGAAGTGAGACCGGGCCGCGCGTCTCTTATGGCGTGCGCGGCTTGGTCGTGATCGGCGCGAAATCCGCGACGATATGGTCCTGACCGTATTTGCCGGCGATCTGCGCTAGTCGCGTATCCAATGCGTGCAGATAATCGGCACGTGATTCGCTTTCGGGCCGCGGCTTGTCGAATAGCTGCACCGGCGTGATCAGAAGCACCACCATCTCCGATCCAAACGGCTTCGAAATGATCCAGTCACCCGCGCTGCCGATGGTGGCCGTGTAGCGCGGGGGCGCCTGATTGTCTTTGGCGCGCGGGCTCGGCACCATGTGCACCACGCTGCCGTCGAGCTGGTAGTAATCGAGGTTCACGTACGAGTCGTAGGCGGGCGTCGTCACGTCGACGACCAGCGGATCGCCTTCGCTCAACTGGCCACCGGGCGGCCGTACATGCAGCGACGCAAAGTGGCCTGATTGCCAGTTGCGGGTCCAGTAGGGCGCGAGCGCTTTGACCGTGTCGCATTTGTCGTCGGCGAGCGGTTCGACCTGGAGCGTCAGCGTGTCGACGCCCGGCACTGCCGCCAGCGTATCTTTCAGATGCGCCGCGCCGTAGCGTTGCGAGACGTAGCCGCGTACCGTCAGCGAATGGTCTTGTGCAGAAGCGGACAGCGCCGAGCACGGCACTTGTGCGAGAACCGGCGCGACGGCGGCTAAGGTCAGCGCGGGTTTGGGCGCCGGAGGTGCAGGAGGTTGCCCCGGGGCGGATGCGACTGGCGCGGCAGTCGATGGCGACTCCGGCGCACTCGCTACCGCTGCAGCAGCACCAGGCGCCGCCGCCGAAGCCACTTGATCCGCTGACGCCTCCGAAGCCGCCGCAGCTTCCTGCGTGCCGTTTTGACGACTCGGTGCTGACCGTAGGGCAAACACAGCGACCGCCGCGGCACACACCACGGCGAAACCCGCGAACCCCGCCTTGACCAACGTACCCGACTTCTCCGCGCGCGCCTCGTTGTCGAACTCCGCGATGAAACGCACGACACTCGGCATGCGCGTATTGCGATCAAATGAAAGCGTGGCACGCAACGCGCGCCACTGTTTCGCATCGAGATTAGGAGGACGCTGCGGCTTGAAGTCCGAATTGCGGGCCTGCGTCGCCGACAATCGGTCGAACGGATGGTGGCCCGTCAACAACTCGTACGTAATGCAGCCGAGCGCGTAGATATCGTCGCGCGGATCCGGCTCGCGATGCTCGATCATCTCCGGGCTCGCATACGCGGGCGTCAACGCGCCGAGACTGCCGGGGTCGAACACGGTGGCGTCGCTCTCCTCCTCCGGCCGCTGGAACACGCGGGCGATGCCGAAGTCGATCACCTTCACTTCGGCATTCGTCGTGAGAAAGACGTTGGCGGGTTTGAAATCGCAATGGACGAAGCCGTGTTCGTGCGCGTAGGCCAGCGCATTGCACATGCCGCGCACAATCGGCAACGCGGCGCGCACCGGCATGCCCTGATAGCCCGGCGTGCGCAAGAGCTGGCTGAGCGGCTTGCCGGTAAGGTACTCCATCGTCAGATAGACGATCGGTCCGTCGCGATCGAAGTCGTACACCGTGATGATGTTGCGGTGCGCGAGCACTTGCGCCTTGCGCGCCTCGCGTTGCAGCGCGACGAGCGAATTCGGGTTGCCGCGGAACTGGACGTTGAGCACCTTGATCGCGACATAGGGTTTGCGATCCGACGCCTCGAGCTTGCGCATATCGAGCGCTTTGTACACCGTGCCCATCCCGCCCACGCCCAGGCATTCCTCGAGGACGAAGCGGTTGTTCAGCGTGTCGCCGGTGCCTTTGATCTGGTCATGGTCCGGCACGCCAGCGGCGCTTGCTGCGCTTGCCGAGCCTGGTCCGCTCACCGAGCGCACCGACGGTATCTCGACGGTGGTCTGGACGCCGGTTTCCTCGCCGCCGGCCGCCACGTTCGACACGCGCAACTGTTCGATGCGCCGCCGCACTTCGGCGTAGAGATCATCGGGCAAGGGGGATTTGCGATGCGCTACGCCGAGCATATCCAGCAGCTGCGTGGGACCGAGCCCTTCGGTCGTCAACGTGCTGTCGAGTTGAGCGACGAACTCGTCACGTGACAACTCGCCGATCTGATAGTCGCGAATCACATGCGCAAGGCTAGCCATTTGTGCGAAGCGCCCCCGCTGCCGTTGGGCCGGATCGCATGCGACCGGAGCCTTTCGGGCTGATAGAAAACCTGTCGTAACCAGTTACATGTGCCGCTTCGATACTAGCTCCCGACCCGCGCTTTCGCAAACCAGGAATGCCCCGCTGCGTGCGCTGCCGGCCAGTGTCTTGTGGTATCCAACAGAATCCGGTGCGTTGTTGGGTACGCGCCGTCAGCCGCCGATCGTCTGCGGGTGGCCGTACCGTAGCTCCGACGCGGCGATATGGCGCGAAAGCCTTGTGTATCAAGCCTCCACCAATTTTCTTAGGAGCCGCGAATAAAACTGGCACAGCCCATGCGTTAGTGACACTCGAGCAGACAAGATGCTCGAACCCAACCGCAAGACTGTGATATTCCCTTCCAGGAGATTTACCATGAACACGCTGATGATCAAAGATCTGTCCATCACCGAACAACTCGACAGCAAGGCCATGAGCGCCGTGCGCGGCGGCTACGGCTACCCCAGCACGTCGTACTTCAACTTCAGCCCGGTGGTCGCACCAAACAACAGCAAGAATGTCGACGCCACGCAGTTGATCAGCAACGAGATGAACATCCAGAGCGCCAACGGCAACAACGTTGCGTTCGCGGCAGGCCTCACTTCGTCGATCAACCCCTGCGTGACGTCGAGCAACAACATCCACGTCTAAAGCCTGATTCGGCGAAGCGGAGAGGCCCTCGGCAACCTCCGCTTCGCTCCGATCACGCCCGTCTTCCGCGCACCTTTGGAGAATCACCATGTCATCCCTCATGATTCGAGATTTGTCCCGCACCCGGGAGCTCGACCACCGCGCAATGTCGGCGGTGGTTGGCGGCACCGGCAGCAGCGTGCCCGGCCTGCCTTCGGTTGCCGGCCTTGAAGGCATCGCCAACGTCAACGTCTCGGTGAATCAGAATCTCAGCCAGATTCAAACCGTCAACGTTGCCGCCCTCAACAACATCGGTGTGATCGGCGCGGGCTTCGTGCCGTTGCATCTGAATGTCAGCCCGTCGCTGTGGGGCGCCAATTACGCCAACGTTTAACGGCGCGCGGTAGCGGAGGACTGGGGACTTCCCTACTGCTGCCTGTTCGCATCCGGCAGGCGATTTGCAGGCAGATTTCCTATACTGATAGTGCGATGAGACCGCTGTATACGTAAACGCACACCCGGGCCGCGACTGGAAAATCGCACCAGCCGCCGGCTCGATTGCATCCCTGGAGCCGCCATGGCAAAGCTTGTCATTAAAGACCTCACCGAGAGCGTCGAACTCGATCGGGAGGCAATGGCCGCCATTGTCGGCGGTGCGCGAATCGGTGCCAGGGCAAGCATCGCCATGCAGACCGTGCCGGTCTCCGCACGCGTCGTCGACTATCCGCCGGGTTTTCCCGCGGCGCATCAGCCCCTTACCGGTGTACCTGCCACCTTTGCACCACGCAATTCGCCGCGCAGCTAGACCCGGGCTCACAGACTCGCCGCGACGGCACGCACTTGACGCGCGTGCCGTTTTCATTTGATGCATTTGCGTTTGTTCCGCTTGCCATGCGCACGCGTGCGGGTCGTGCCGGTCATGCCGGCACACCGCATGGCGCGCTTCGAAACAGATCGATACCGGCATCGTCGACAGCCCTATCAAGAATGTCTTTCTTGTAGGACGCACGAGATGCCTGCAATTGGAAACATAAGCGGCCGCCACGCTTTCCCGGCAGCGGCCGACATGTTCGATTTACCTGGTGAATGTCCGTACGCAGCGACGTTTGCGACCTTGCGTTCACCTATGATGCTTAGGATGCCACGTAGTTTTATCTTGGAGACACGCAATGAAATTCATCGTGCAATGGAATGGTCTTCCGACTGCGGAAAACTCCGTCATCGAGCGCTTCATGAAAACCGGCGGCCAGGCGCCCGAAGGTGTCAAATTGCTGGGGCGCTGGCATGCGATCGGCGGATTGCATGGCTTTGCGGTCGTCGAGGCAGACGATTCGCGTGGGCTGGCGGCGCTGGCGCTCGAATGGGGCGACTTGCTGACAATGAGCATCTTCCCGGCGATGACGGACGAGGACCTCGGCGCGGCATTGGGCGCGCATCAGGCCGCGCGCAAGTAGGATGGTCATGACGCCCGGTCTCGACGCGCCTCTGCCTCTCCCTCCCCCCAACGGACAGCTCCTGCCGTTTCGCGAGTCGCTATTGGCGATGCTCGGCATCGCCTTCGTCTCGATGCTGGTCGCGCTCGATCAGACCATTGTCGGTACCGCGCTACCGCGAATCGTCGCCGATCTGAAGGGCTTCGATCTGTACGCGTGGGTCGCGACGGCTTACATGCTGGCTTCAGTGATCACCATTCCGATCTTTGGACGGCTGGGTGATCTGTTCGGCCGCAAGCCATTTCTGGTCGCCGCGATTCTGCTGTTTACCGGCGCGTCGGTATTGTGCGGGTTCGCCACCAGCATGCTATTTCTCGTGATTTCACGCGGTTTGCAGGGGATAGGCGGCGGCATACTGATCGGCACGGTGTTCGCCACCGTCGCCGATCTGTTCCCCAACCCGAAGCTGCGGCTACGCTGGCTCGTGTTCGTCACGTCCGCGTTCGGGGTTGCCAACATGGTCGGGCCGACGCTCGGCGGCATGC
The DNA here is from genome assembly GCF_003610295.1 of Paraburkholderia sp. BL23I1N1. Taxonomy (NCBI): domain Bacteria; kingdom Pseudomonadati; phylum Pseudomonadota; class Betaproteobacteria; order Burkholderiales; family Burkholderiaceae; genus Paraburkholderia; species Paraburkholderia sp. BL23I1N1. The sequence goes on along the minus strand of NZ_RAPV01000001.1, from coordinate 4,225,633 downwards.
TCACCCAATACGGCGGCTGGCGGCTCGTGTTCTTCGTCAACGTGCCGGTCGGCGTCGTATCGCTCCTGTTCGTGCAGCGCTTTTTGCCGCCGCTGCGTCACTTGCGGCAAAAGGGCCCCGTGCGACTCGACTGGCTTGGCGCGTTTGTGATCGCAGTCACGTTCGGCGCGCTGCAATTATTGATCGAGCTACTTCCGAAGCACGGCGTCGACACGATGACAATCCTGCTGGCCGTCGTAGCGGCGAGTTTTGCACTGATATTGTGGCTATGGGAGCGGCGCATTGCGCATCCGATCGTGCCGGTGGATATGCTGTTGGACCGCAAGCTCTCCGCACTCTTCGCGATGTCGGTGCTTGGCGGTTTCGCGCTGTTTTCGCTGGTGTTTTATGTGCCGCTGCTGTTTCAGGGCGGCTATGCGATGTCCGCGCACGACTCCGGCATGCTGATCACGCCGCTGCTGCTCGGCACGACGGTTGGCAGCGTGGTGAACAATCGTATCGTCACACGGATTCGCCGCGCGAACGGCATCATGTATGTCGGTTTCGCGCTGTCCGCGCTGGCGTGTCTGAGCGTGATCGTGCTCAGAGGGACCGAGCCGCACCTGGTGTGGATGTCGTGCATGGGCGTCAGCGGTCTCGGGCTCGGTCTGGTGGCGACCAGCCTGACGGTGTGTTCGCAGCAGATCGTTGCGCGCGACCAGCTCGGCGCGGCGACTGCGCTGCTGCAATCGCTGCGTACGTTCGGTGGGATGCTCGGCACAGTGATTACTGGTGCGTTGCTTGGGCATCTTTATACGCAGGGTGTGCATCGGTCGCTTACCTCGTACCAGGCGACGCAGTGGTTCAAATCGTTTGCGAGCCCCGAGCTGCTGGTGGACCGCGCGGAGCAGGCGGCATTGATCAATCGTCTGGTGAGCGCCGGGCACGCGGGCGATGCGATGATGAATTCCGCACGGGATGCGCTCGTGCAGTCGATTCATATTGGCATTCTGGTGGCGGGCGCGGCGGCGTTGATTGGGTTGTGTCTTGCGTGGTTTGTGCCGCCGGTGCGGATTAGTTATCCGGAAGCGGAGTTGCTGGCTGGCGGCGGAGCGGCGCAAGCTGATGCGCTTCCGCCGCGGGGGGAGGCGCTTTGAGGGGTTTTATGGTCGGGCCTCCGTTTTTCTGCCTGCGTCTTGAGGTTTGGAGGCACTCACTTGTGCGGTTTGACACGTGTCTCGAGAAGCGATCTCGTGGTAAATGCACTCACATCGGAGATGCCGCCAAGCTACACCTTGGAATCCGGCCACGATCGAAATAGCCCGCAAATTAAGGCAGATTCGAAGAACCGTTCATACGAAATTCAGTCGAAAACCTTGACCCGAAGATTCTGATTTCTTACTATGAGCCTCGACGTTTGCGCAGCCACTAAGAACTTGTTCTCACCAAAAGCGCGCACATAAAAAAACCAAAGCTAAACATCGAGGTCTTTCGGGGCTCTTGCATGACAATGGATGAAGACATCGCGCACGTCGCGCGTGTAATGGCGCCGTCGCTGCGCGCCTTTCGTGGTGAACCTGTGCTGTCGCCGGCTTATTGGCGAAAACGGCTGCAACGCATACAGGATGAATTCCCCCTGAACCAATTGCAGATGTTCCAGATCGAGAATTTGCTTGGGGAGTTGGATCGGTTTGAGGCGGAAAGTCGATAAACGACATGCCGGTTCCCGAAGTCACGGTGTGCCGACGGCATGCCGGCACTGCTCACACGGCGCTTAAATCGAAATATATTCCCGCATACGGAATATCTGCTGCGGTCAAAATCGTCAAGCGTTTTCGTAGCAAGTCATCAAAGTCTTAAAGAACTTGTCCGCGCCGAAAGCATGATCGAACACATGACGCGAGTTCTGCCCCATCCGGCGGCATTCATCAATCGACAGTGCATTCAGCTCACGGGCCAGACATTCGCCCGTCAGTTCTCGCAGGATTACACCGTTGTAGCCATGAATCACCTGTTCTGGCAGAGAGCTTTCGCACGAAACCACCAGAACCTTGCCGGCGCGCATTGCTTCGATCGGCACCAACGCGAGGCCTTCCCAACGCGAAGGCACGACGATTACGTCCATCTGCTGCATCGCCCGGCGAGCGCCCCCAGGATCCATCCAGCCATGATGCGTCATACGTGATTCGTGCCCGCGCGCGTCGACGCCGCCTCTCACACTGACACCAAACACGTGAACGTGGATGTCTTCGTTCAACATTGAAACGGCATCGACTACAACGTCGAAGCCTTTTTGATAATCGAGACGGCCAAAATACCCCACCTGAATGGGTCGCGCGGTTGTCGCAAGCGGCTGGCCGCTGAGAGCATTCTGCTCGCGCGCTGCTTCAGATGAAATGCCGGTATAGAGAAGCTCGATCTTGTCCATGTCGATGCCGTACCTTCTCGCCGCTCTCACTTCATCGAAAGACATGCAGAGAATCCGGTTTGTTCGATGTGCAAGCAGACGTTCGACAAGCGCGAAACCAAGCGCAGTGAAGCGGGAAATGTCCTTCTTCATGAAAGACCACGCATGCGGCGTGTACAGAATTTTTTGCCCGTGCATACGATGCAGTCGGACATACACACCAGGATACGAACTATGGCAGTGCACGATGTCCGCGTTGATCTCATCGACCAGTTTCTTCACCCGACGCGCAATTCGAACGAAGCGCAGCGGATTGCGGCTCGACTCGTAGTTGGCGACAGTGACGCCGTCCAGTGCTAGTGGCAGGTTCGGGATATTTCCTGGATCGCAGATCAAGACGACCTCATGACCACGCGCGCGCTGCTCGACGATCAGCGAGGTGACATAGTTGGCAACCCCGCCGATCCATGTCTCGACGACATGAGCAATTTTCATCCCGAACCCCAAGTTTTATTTTGTTAAAGAACTGGTCTTTGATTTATTTACTGGTCACAACCACGCCGGGTCCCTCTTCGGGGTCATCCGGTGAATGCTCCGGTCGGCAGCACGGCCTGCGAACCTCTGCTCCGTTTAACTTCGAATAACATTTGTGCGCAGTACATGCCGACAATGTTTAAGCAGCAAACATGCCAACAAAAGGACGTGTATCAGCAATGACGTAAGACACCGTTTTCGCGCAGCACGACAACGCGGAGCACGCTTTCTGCGGCAGAGCAGTCAGTAAGCGCTCCCACTGCGAGAGAGACTCGTTACGTTACGTCCCGTAACGACACCCTCGAGATTAACAAAGTCATAACCTTCCGCTCTCTGCGCGGGGTCCCTTTACGCTCACTGCAAGCGATGATCGGGCTTTAATGGATTTCCAAGACCGGCAGGCATTTAACCAGATCATCGACTGCCTTGACCTGCGCAAGGAACGGCTCAAGCAGCGCCAGCGGCAGCGCGCTCGGCCCATCGCAACGAGCGGAATCCGGATCCGGATGTGCTTCGAGAAACAGGCCCGCAATACCCACCGCCATACCTGCTCGCGCCAAGTCTAGAACCTGCCGCCGACGGCCACCAGACGCAGATGCCAGTGCATCTCGGCATTGCAAGCTATGAGTAACGTCAAATATCACGGGGTGCCCGCCGGATGCTTCTGCCATCTGGCGAAATCCGAGCATATCGACCACGAGATTGTCATATCCAAACGAGCTGCCACGCTCGCAAAGAATGATCTGGTCGTTACCCGCCTCGACACATTTATTGGCGACGTGCCTGATCTGCGCCGGGCTCATGAACTGCGGCTTCTTCACGTTAATTGCCCGCCCCGTCCTGGCAATAGCGATCAACAGGTCCGTTTGGCGCGCAAGGAAAGCCGGGACCTGTAACACGTCCGCTATCTCCGCTACGCAAGACGCCTGCTCGATCTCGTGTACGTCGGTAACCACGGGCACATCAAAGCGGGCTTTTATCGCAGCCAGAATTTCCAGACCTGCGTGCAAACCTACGCCTCGATAGGAATGGATCGACGAACGATTCGCCTTGTCGAAGGAAGCCTTAAAGACAAACGGAACGTTCAGCCTCTTCGTCACTTTGACGAAGTGTTCACACGTACGAAGGGAGAGATCCAACGTTTCTATTACATTCAATCCGCCAAACAAAACGAAGGGGAGGTCATTTCCTGCTCTAACCTTATCGCTGATTCTGGTATGCATCATGTTCTTGACTATCCTGATTACAAAATTGTCGCGAAGCGCGTGTTACGGACTTCAATTTAAAAGCGATGATCATCCAGCCGCGTTGCCTCGAGCACGCCATCACACGGGAAGACAACATTCATGTGTCGATGAAACGACCCGCGTCGTCAGGCTACGTCGTTCAGTACGTCTTTTCCAAGTCGGAATCTCTTGATAGTCGTGACGATATCGCGCGGGATCAACATCAGCGTCAAGGTCTTCGCGACGCCCAGTAGCGAAGCGATATTCAAAGTCAAATGCTCTCGTTGCAGTCGCAGCCGGGATCTGAGCTGCACGGCCCGCCTGCGTGCCGAAATACCATTCGGTGAAAGCTTTGAAAACACCAGCACCTCAGGCAAGTTCGCCGTTCTATAACGTTCCACGAATTTCCAGAACAGCGCGTAATCTTCTGCAGCCGGATACGTGGTCGGGTAAAACCCGATCTCGCTCATTACAGACGACCGCCACATGACTGTTGGATGAATGAACGCACAATTCGAAAACATTGCCCGGCGAATTAGATCGCTGGTCGCTGGCAGACGCAGCGTGAAGGATATTTCGCCCTCTTCCGTGACGAAGGTCACAGCGCTGCCGACGAGCATCACAAAAGGATGCGCCTCCAGATATTCAATCTGCCTTGAGAACCGATCTTTCGCGCACGTGTCCCCGCAATCTAGCCGGGCGATAAAGGCATAGGATTGTCCAATATGATCCAGGCCAGCGTTCAGAGCGTGATCTATGCCTTGATTCGACGGTAAATAGACAAACTTCAGCTCGCCGCTGTAGGCATCCCTCGCCTTCATTTCGTCAGGCTTGATGTTGCTTCCATCGTCCACAACGAAAACGCACAGGCGTTCATCCGGCGTGATGGACCGGAGAGATTCATTGAGCCCTGTGGGGTCGTTGTAGTGAGGAATAAGTACGGCACACTTGTTCATGATGATTTCTCCAACAAACCACACACACTGCGGGCCGCACGAGCAGATATATGTCCTCCACCAAAGTAGTCGATACCATCGGTCAGGTACCCATGGATATACTTCAGAAGCCTCGGTCTGTCGAAGTTCACATAGAAACAACGGCCAAGGCACGTTACCCGTTTCCCGTACAGAAGTGCCTCCAATCCAACCGTCGAATTTATCGTTACCACTTCATCGGCATATCGAATCAGGTCGATTGTGGGAAGCGTAACGATCTCGAATTCGGAATTTTTTGCATCGACACGATTTCGTTGATAGCACGCACATCCGTCTCGGCAGGGTGGATCTTAACGGCCAACCGGAGCGCCGCGTCCTTAGCCTTCCCGGCTGCAATACGAATCGCCTCGATGTTGTCGACATCCGAATGCAGCTTTATTTGCGTGTCACTAGAAACTTGAAGCGGCAGAAACATATAACGTCGCTGCTTCAGTTCTTCCAACGAACAAGGTCCTGTGACGAACATGGTTTTCCCCCGACCACGTCTACGCACCTGTGAAAACTCGGTGCGGCAGGCACCGCCAAACGGATACTTGAGCGCGTAATTGACCAGGCGCTTAGCCTTTTTCGAAAACGTAACAGTCGATTGCGGCAGTGGGGATGCCTTGTAATGCTCGTACTCCGCCAACCAGTCGACATGCTTTTGCTCGTCCGGCATTGTCAGAGCATCAAGTATCGAAGGATTGCCTCCAATAGTTGAAAGTGCATTCACGCCCTGCGAATCCACAAAAAGCTTGTTTGGAAGATTGGAGATTTCCATGACCCTTCTGCGGATTCCATGAATGTTGCACAGGTAGGTCAGCACGCGACCAGCCAATTGCTGGCCATTCCAGAGCAAACAGGCTTCGATCTCATGTTCAGAAAGAATTTGAAGGATTCTCCCCATTACCGATGCGGCGTCCTTCTTCGCCCGATCTTCCGAAAGGCAACCGCTCAGGATTTCGATACTTCGTCGAAAATTCGTCGCTTCGGCTTCTTCCATATACTTGTCCGCAACTGATTGTCTCCGGTTGACGTATACCGACCGGAAACCTCTGGCGATCAATAGAAGATGAGCAAGCGGCTCGGTTGTCACGAACAGGAATCGAGCTTCACTTTGTATAGGGCTGATGAGGCGACGGAAGAAACTGTATCGCTCCATCGAATCGACAAGAACCAGGATCATAAAACGGCTCCAGTAACGAGATAAATTCAAACCAGGCGGCATCCAACGCAAGCTGGTCGCCTGGCGCGTGGACATGCGGATTGGTCCACAATGGCCGGCACGGCACCAAGACACTGGCAATCAATTGCTTGCAAAATTGGGCACTCGCAGGAAGGTGATGAAATTGGAATCGTGCTGGGAATGTGCGCCGCCATCGTCGTCGTCAAAAGCGGTCCGAACCACCGCGGCGATGTCGTGTTTGTCAAACACCCAATCGACGTACTGGAAGCCGTGCTTGTCGGCGTCGTCATTGTGAAGAACGACACGTCGAACTTTCCAGTTGCGCAGATCGGTTGACGACACGAGTGCAAGCGTGTTGCGCGCCCGCTCCAGGTTATTTCCGTTGTAACTACCGGGAAGCACGGCGTTCGTTAGTGACCAATACAGCTTCGTGGACGGGTCATAGCGAATCGTGAATTTCTTGCCTCCTCCCGGAAGGTCAACGAATCCGTGCTCCGGATCAAAGCTAATGTGTGACCCGTCGTCACTCGACGAGACAATTGCTGCCTTCTCCGGCAGAAAATTGTAGTAAACCCGCAATACGTCCACGACGGCGCCACTCGGCATTGCCACAGCATTGCCTTCTAACCAGCCTCCGAATTTTCCGTCGAGCCAATTCTTATCGGGTGTCAGTCCATTCGAGAAAGTCCAACTTGATGCGTTAAGGAGATCACCGTTCACGTCAGCGGACATCATTTTCACGATGATTCCAGCGTGGTCGATCACCTCAATTGCCTTCCACAATCTGCCCCGAGCCGTGACAACCGGCAACGCGGAAGAAAAATACTTGCCGTCTGTCGCCAGAACGCCGCTTCCGGCGTCGCGAGCATCGGACCAGGTCTTGCCGCCATCAGCCGAACGGCGAATCACTGCAACGCCGAGAAGCTTCGATGTACCGAGCAAATAAAGCGCGCCTCGATGGACAAACAGTGACGAATAATATTGATCGCCGACTGTGGCGACCTTGGACCAGCTTCTTCCTCCATCGTGAGAATTAAATACCTCTTCCGCGTTTGCTTTGGAGTTGGGGCCGAACGTGTCGTGCGACATCGCAAGCGTCCCATCTCCCAATATGACCAGGGAGGGTGAGCCGAGGTAGATCCCAGTTCTGGCATAGCTGTGAGCGATCACCACTCCGGGTACACGATAGGTATTCGATTGCGCCAGTGCCAAACCGACCTGGCCAGCTTGCGCTAGCAAGACCAATATGATTCCCGTGCGCAACCAATTTCTCAGCCGGTCCGTCATTTTTTGCCCCGTGACGTGAAGCATTATTAAATATCCAATTTCAAATGAAACTGCGGTACAGCTCCAGAAAACTGGATGTCAGAAACCCGAACGGATCACCCGCAAACAATAATTCCGCAATGAAAAGATTTTTGAAGAATCCATATATTGAATAGGCGATCCCGGCAAGAATGATGATCGCCTTACTCGGACCCGGCCGCATCCGGGCAAGTAGAACAGCCAGGTAGGCAATGGAGAGAATGAAGAAATAGATATAAACTCTTTCAAAAACTTTAGAGAGATTGTAGGTTGCCATCAGCGAAATGAAGGCAAAGTTCGACGCTATCAGCAGCTCCCTTGTCTCTCTGCTATGTGACTGCTCTTTCTTTCTCGCGTCATTCTTCTTCGAACGTAGCCACAAGTAGTTGTTCACAGCGAAAAGGGCGAGCGCCGCAAGCGCAACAAGTACCACGCTATATTCATCCCACGTGCTGTACAGTCCAACTTTCTTGGAGACATAGCCGCCATCGTCTCCACTCAGTGCACTGAGTGCGTTAAGGTTATATTTAGAAACCGCAAAGACCACAACTGCCACCAGGATGGCACCCAGCACCGCCCATTTCTTGAAATATCGATAGGCGGTATACGGCGCCATAATGAGAAAACTTGGTAAATGAGCGAGACTGGAAAGTGTCAGAAAAAGCATCCTGCATCGGGGTCGATCAGCGGTGAGGAATAGAAACATGAACGGAAATGCCATGGCCTGCCTTATCACGTTCGCATAAGACGAATAGAAGGCCCCAGACGAAGTGATCAGCAAAATAAAAAGCGGCAGCGCGCGATATTCGATCTTCCAGACGGCGTACAGCAGCAGGGAATAGGAAATAATGAATATGAATAAAAATGCGAGGTCGGTCGGCCCGAACAATACGTATGCCAGGTACATTGTCGAAAATGACAGTACCTCAGGCTGCGTCGAGAGATAGTAGGCCAGCCCAGACGCATCCATGGTCCGCATGAAATCCAGGTATTGGATCTTGTCATTCCCACCGTTGTTGATGGGAAGCTTCAACGCGATTAGCGGACCGAACACAATGATCGAGCTGATACAGAGCAGACACACGATTACACGTACAGGAGAATGTGCGCTAGACAGCAATGTCACTAGCAGCAACAACAGGTAAAACGAAGCGAACGGGAACAATCCACTCAAAATCACAATGCTGAGCACCACCACCCATGCGGCGCCCTTCCCGTTTATCCAGGGCAAAAGTACAGAGTCCGTGGCCTTTGAATTTACAGTCGAATTATTCATTGGTTTTTTTCCTCGCTCACAGCGCCCGGGAGATGCAACCTGATGGCACCACGTTCGCCACGCATGCCGCTCTGTAGCCCGAAGATATTGGCTGGGTTGATTTCGAAACCCGCAGCCCTGACAACCAGAATGATTGCGACCAGCGAGCCCGCCGAAGCAACCATCGAAAAATCGGCAACGGCCTTCTGAACTGGCATTTTGAACAGATGCACCAGAAACAATGTGCTCAGCAGGCTTGCGGCAAGACCGAGTTGGATTGAGAAATCCAGAAACTGCTTCCTGGTTACCAAAAATATTTGCGATAGCGGCACATACATCGTTTGCAAGACGAATAAGGGAAGCATGATGTAGAAGAACGCCACGGCGCCATCCCATTTACCGCCGAACACGATGTTGATAACGGAACCAAACAGAAGGCTGCCAAAAATTGCGTAGCATGAAGCGATCACTAACAACCAGCGCGCATAGAAAGCGAATACGTATTTCAACGCGCTGGTTTGCTGACTCTCAGAGACAGCTTGAATGGCATCGCGCCGGAATACTCCTCCGATGCTCTGCCCGATGAGCGAAACTGGAAAAAAACCGAATCGATAAGCGGCGGCGAAGTAGCCGGCCTGCTCGGTTGAGTACCAGGCAGGAATCGCGATGGATAGCGCGTAAAGCAAAACCGACGAACACAAGGTTGAAGGCAGAATGAACTTCGCGTAGCGGACGTGTTCTCTGAAAAACTCCAATCTGGGTCGGCGGAGGTACCCGCGCTTTGCCCCATGAAGAAATACTCCGCTAAGGAAACACACGGCCGCGACGGCATTCAGAATTGCATACCAGGAAAATACGTCGAAGCCGCCGTGGAGGTGCTGTGCAAAAGCGAGGTAAGCCGCAAACACCGGGTTGACCAGCACGCGCGACAGGGCAATCAATGCATATTGCCTCAGGCTGTTGAAATAATGCCCAACTATCGTCTGTATGAAGTAGGCGAGAGCGAATAGGCACACATTCCAGTAGGCGTAATGTCCCCACAGCACTACAGCGGTCGCACCTACTATCGTCGTGACAGATGCCACCGCGAGCGCATGGACAAGCGCATCGAATGACATCGCCGCGTTGTCCGACACACATGCGAGTTCATAGCGCATCGCCAATAATGTGCCAGCGAGCGTACCGATTGCCAGTAACGCGTTGAAATGCCCAAGCGGCGACGGCCCGTACTGGCGCCCCAGGAAGGTCACGCAGGCAAAGAACGTAACCTGGCCCGCCATCACCCCGACCAGCGAAATAGCAGAATCTTTAAGCTTGATCATTCGCACACTCGAGGATGCGGTGGAACATCGCATGAACACACTATTTCGCCCCGTATTCGTACGCGGTGTAGCGATAGTTGCCGTAACGCGAGCCATAGCCGTACCGGCCGAGTTGCGGATTGACACCGTTGAAAATCACGCCATTCACGCGAATCCCGCTTTGAGTCAGACGTTTCCTCGACTCTGCAAGCTCCCCGAGCTTTGTCGTGCCCGAGTATGCAACTAGCAATACGGTACCTGCGAATGCACCAAGCGTCGTCGAGTCGGTGACGGCTAGCACCGGCGCCGAATCGATCAATACGATGTCATAGAGCCCACTCAACTTTTGGATCAACTGAGAAAGCCGCTTACTCAGCAAGAGCTCAGACGGATTCGGCGGAAGGGTTCCGGTGGTGATCAGATCCAGTCCGGGAATAACGTTTTGATGGATAGCATCGCTAATGTCAGTGGATCCTAATATCAACTCGGACAAACCTCGTTCGCGGCTAACATGAAACACATCGCTCAGTCGTCCCTTGCGTATATCGCCATCAATGAGCAGTGTTCTTTGGCCGCCTGCCGCTAGCACAGCAGCAAGATTGCTTGCGATGAAACTCTTTCCGACATGCGGTGCCGGTCCTGCGACCAGAAGTACATTGTTTTTTGCATCGAGCATCGAAAACTGCGTTGCCGTCCGAAGACTCCTAAGGCTTTCAATCGCAGGGTCGTTGGGGAACACGACGCTCAGCAAGTCTTCCGACTCTCCGCTCTTCTTTGACAAGAAGGAGACGCGCTTTTGCTGTTGGCTCAATGGAACAATTGCATGAACTGCCAATCCGAGGCGGCGCTCAATGTCGTTGGCATCCGTGATTCCACGGAAAAGCATCGACCGTCCAATTGCGATCCCGCAACTCACCAGCAAACCGAAAGTGAATGCAATGATGATCACGAGGGGCTTCTTGGGGGAGACAGGAATCTCCGGAACCTCAGAGACATCCACCAGACGGACGTTCCCCACCTTGCCGGCCCGAACCAGGTCGAGCTGCTGCATATTGCCCAACAGCCCCGTATACAAGTCGGTATCGACCTTGACGTCCAGCATGAGACGAACCAGGTCTTGTTGCAGTTCGGGCAACTTTCGCAGTTGAACGTCTGCGTCACCCCGATATGACGATAGCGATGCAATCTGAGCATCAATTGCGATCACGCTTGGGTGCGTATCGGCAAACCGTGAAACCAGCTCCTGACGCTTCGCCTGGAGCTCCAATAGCCGTGTTTTCGCATCGGCCGACTGAGCGAGGGCCAACTTGGCTTCCTCAGTGAGGTCGACGGTTTTGTGTTGATCACGCAGTTTCGTGAGCTTCGACTCGGCATCTCGGAGTTGATCTTTTAACTGCGGCAACTGAGACCTTAAAAAGTCGAGAGACTGTGCCGCTTCAGCAGATTTACGCTCGACGTTCTGCTTGATGTACTGCGTGCCGATTTCATTGAGCGTCTTCGCCACGAGAACCGGGTCATTGCCGCGCAACGTGGCGACAACCACATCCGACGTCTTGACCTTCTCCTCAGCGTCGAGGATCTTTTGCAGATCGGAGACGGCCTCGACGGGCGACGTGCGAATCAACGAGAACGCCGTACCCGCATTCGCTGCCACTCGCGCAACGAGAATGTCGAAGTCACCCTGCGCGGTCCGAACGTGCTGCGTGACGCCGACCACACCTTCCAGCCGCTTGTCCAACGCCCAGGCGTCAATGCTAAAGCGCCCCGACGGCAAGATGGTCAATGTAAACTTCTTGTCCAGCAGACGCTTCGGGACATTGAACAGCGGCACATCGACGCTTTCATCACCCCATGCATAGCCACCGAACCCGAAGATTCCAGGCGTGCTGAGGCCATCGGTATGCCGTGCGATGAAATCGCCAATTAATGGAAAGCGTATCGGCTCCGCCTGAATGTAAAGCCGAAGGTTATTGACCGTGCGAGTCACCACAAGGTCGGAGGACAAAATTTGTGTCTCGGCCGCGGCGCTGGACTTGACATCGAATATGGACGATATGTCGCCCAGGAGACTTTTGGCGGCCGACGCGTCGGGACTATCCTCGACCTGGACCATGATCCGGGCTTCGTACACCGGCCTCGCAAGTATTGCGAACGCGATCCCGGCGATCAGGAACAGCGCGGTAACGAGCGCAATCATCTTGCGGTTCTCGAGCAGGGTGTCGAGAACATCGAAAAACTCGCGGTTTTCGTCTTCCGCTACGGCTTCCATCGGTGGCGTGTCTATGAGATTCATGAGCGACTCTTATCAACGGTGGCGGGACGCGTACCAGATCCGCCTGCGATCATATTCAGGCGTTTCACCCAGTCCGAAATTCCTGTTTCTATTGTTTGAGCGCAGTGCTCAAATCCGGATCGCCCTTGGCGGTATGGATCGTCGATATCGAAGTCACCACGTTCACCGACCCGGAAAACCTTGCCCTTCGCGAACGGGAATCTCTTCTCCACCTCGCGGCGTTGAACGTTATCCATCACCAGAATCAGTTCGGCGTTCGTGCAGACAGCGTCCGTGATCTGCTGTGCTTTGTGACTGTCGATCGGTAAGCCTCGCTCGCGCATGACCTGGCGAGCGCAGTCCGGTGAAGGACTGCCAAGAAGGGCGTTAAGTCCGGCCGACGTCACTACCACGTCGCGAAGTTGCGACCGCAAGAAGGCTGCGGCCATCGGACTTCTGCAGATATTCCCTTCGCAGACGACAAGAATGTGTTTGATCATTTGGTCACAATCGCCGCGGTCAGACCTGCATTAAGCGCAGGAAGCAGCAGGCTTAGCACGCGGCTGAAGCGAACCAGGCCATTCCCGTCCACATAAACAATGTCTTTCGATTTCAGCGGAAATTCGTTTGCCAGCACCATTGCCACGGGAGAACTGGCGTCCAGATGGAACACCTCCGGTTTGCCGTCGAGCGATCCGCGGATCACATACACCTGACCCGCATCGGCCGATGTCGAACTCAGACTGCCGGCCTGCGACAAAGCCTCGCTCAAGGTCAATGCGCCGGTGGTCTTGGGAACGGCAGTCACTGGCCTGTTGACTTCTCCCATGACGAACACGCCAAACTCGTCGCGCGGCGGAATACGCAAGACGTCTCCGTTGCGCAGCACAATCTTCGCCAGATCCGAAGTCGCGACGCGCGTTCCGGACATATCGATGGTGTAGTGAATGGAATTTCGCTGTAGCTCGACGTGCCCCTGGTCTGCTGTCGCAGCAAAGCCACCTGCGCGGCTAATGGCATCGTTCAGATTCATTGGGATGTCGTTGATCACCTGTGTGCCCGGGGCATGCACTTCGCCTTCGATGTAGACACGCTGCGACCGGAACGACGCAATGCGAACCGTTACTTGAGGATCACGAAAAGATTTTTCGAAGGATCGCGCGAGAACGGCTTGTACCTCGTCCGGACGAGAACCCGCCACGTGGATCTTTCCCGCGAAAGGAAAAACCAGGTCGCCTTTGTCGTCGACGACGAAACCCGAAGGCGCATCGGCGGAGCGAGTCGTTGAGGTAGGCTGCGCGCCCAGCGCGGCAGCGATCTCCGGGTGATCCCAAACGGTGATTTGCAGTACGTCGCCGATTCCAATCCTGTACGACCCCGCCGCCGCTTCCAGAGGCGCAAGTTCGCCATTCGAGTTCGTGTTGGTCTGGCGAAGCTTCGCGATCAATGCCAGGTCGATACTGGTCAGCGGAACGGGGAATTGCTGCTCAGGCTCATTAGGACCCGCGGGCGCCGCCGCGATTGTCGGAGCCGGTCGCATTCTCATGCCCGGCGCAGCGGCACATCCCGCCAGTGTGGAGCCCAGGATCACAAGCATCACTGCACGCGTTGCTTTTTCTTTTAAGGTAGCGGCGACGCCGCGCGAATATCCGTCCTTGATTGACATTGTTTCCCTCGTATGACGCACACGTTCCTAATTTTTTTAAAGACTCTAAATGGGTCGGACCGCCTCTACTTCTGTTGGATCGGTACCTACTCTCAACCGCTGCCACTTCGAAAAACGCTTCATCCCACTGAACGAGGGTGCGGCAATTGCGCCCCCTCGTCCCTTTCTTCACTACTTCGCCGTCGTCCCTGTCCCGCCACTTCCCCCCGTCCCACCGGTCGCCCCACTCCCCCCACTCCCAATCGGCGCTGCCGCCCCAGCCGCTTGCGCCGCCGTAACCAACGAAGCCGCCGGTTGCCCGTTACTCGTAATTGCCCCAGCCGTCTGCAACGTGTCCAGGTCCGCATCTGCACCCGGAGCGCCCGGCGTAAACGAAACCGTCAGGAACGACGAGGAAGAAAGCGTGATCCCGTACGTGTCCTTGATCAGCTTCGCGACGGCCGCCTGAGCATTCGCAATCACCGTGCTATTCGACAGCGCGTTCTGATACGACGCGTTGGAAGTAATCCCCGCGAGCAACCCGCTAACGGTCGTACCCAACTGCCCCGCGATGTAGTCCAACAACAATTCCGTCAGCGGCGTCACGTTGTACGTACCCGCGCCGGCCGCAAGCGAGTGAATCGTGACTGCGCCGCCAGTCGCCGTAATCGTGCAAGGGCCGTCAAACGCGAACGTCGCCGAATACGCACCATTGGAATTAGCCGTTGCGCTACCCGAACCGTTCTTGCAAGCCAGCGTGATACTCGCGTTAGCCAGCGCCGCGCCGACAGCGGCAGTACCGCTCACCGTCGCACCCGGCGAACTACCGCTACTGGACCCGCCACCGCATGCAACCAGCGCACTGGTCGCAAGCACCATCGATCCGAACTGCAGCGTGCGCAGCGTGGCGCCGTTTAGAAGCTTCATCGCCTATCTCCAGAGAAAGTCATTCACAATTGACCGGCACCAACGCCTTTCCGTCGCTTACACCCTGCAAACCGTTGCCGCAGACGCCATGTGAAAGCGCGGCGCCCGTCGATACAGCAGGCACACTTACTTGCGGCTTCGGCTTCGTTCCGTCATTACCAGGCCGCCCGTAACGCAGATACGCATCACGCATCCGGTAGAGCTGAGTTGAGAAGTACTCGCCGCTAAAGCGGCCCTGATTCAACAGGTACTGCTGCGTGCTATACGGGAAGCTCATGTTCTGGTCCGCATTGGCCGTCAGGTAATTTGTCGATCCCACCCGCGTGCGGAAATCCAGCCCGAATTCTTCGGAGCCATACACCTGGCTGATCCCGGGTTTCATCCCCTGGCGCAATGTGAGCGGGAAGCTGATTGCGGCGCCCACAAACGTGCCCTGCCCGCTATGCTCGCCGTGCACACTCACCGATACGTCGTCGAACCAGCGCGTCAGCGTTGCGACCGGCCCCTTGTCGCCGCCGACAAAGCGCGCCACGCCCCGCTTCGATCCAGAGCTTCCAGGACGGTTGCACCCAACGGTAAGTCAGCTCGGCATTCTTTTCGCTCGGCAACTGGTCATGACCCGGCTCATGGTGCAGATAGGCGAGTCGCAGGCGAATCAGATCGGGGCGCCCCGGCACGAACACGGTTGTTTCGTTCTGCACGCCGACATACGAGTAATCGAACTTGCCGACCGATGCCACGTTGAACACCTGCGGCACGATCCAGAAGCTTTGAGCCAATGCAACTGCATTCAGGCCGCCACGCAAGCGGTAATCGCTAAACACGCGGCCTTGGTCCATGTTCTTCGTGTTGTAGATCGGAGCGATATAGCTCGCGTACAACTCCGCGCCACGCCAAAGCGGCACGAACCCTTCAATGTTGGCGCCGAGCGAGATGTCGAAATTGCCGTACTCGGTGCCGTACAGGTAGCTGACAATCGGCTCGATCTGGATACGCGTCAGTCCATGCGTGTGCTCATTGCCATGCCATGCGATCGAATCCGCGTCGTAGGTCGGACGCGTGCGCATCGTCATTGACGCGCTTGCGGCCGCCGGCGCGCCGCCTTCAACGAACTGCGCAAATGCATCACGATCGACAATGATTTCGCCCAACGGCTCATTGGCCTTCTTGATAACCACGTGAATCCTGGCGGTGCCATGCGGTGCATTCACGCTCGCCACGCCAAGCACAATGCCGAGTGCGTCGGCTTCGTTCTGGTTGTAGCGATGGTTCTCGTACTCGACCACCAGATCGCGACCGCTCATCCCCACACGCACACGCTCGAGGCCGGCGGCAAACAGTTGCGCGGCAATCTCGTCGAGCGCAGAGGTATCCAGCGCTTCCGGAATGGCGGGAGACTGCGCATCTGACGACCTGGCGGCCGTCACGTCACTCAGCATCGCAGACGCATACGACTGCAGTGGCGGCACATACGTAATCGGCGCGGCGGCCAGCGCGTTGTTGTTGCCAGCGAGGGCGCGTGTGTCCAGCGGTTGCAGGCTGGCGAGACGGATCGGGCCATCGTCGTCGGCATTCGCGGTTTGGGCGGCCGGCACTTGCGGGCCCTCGCACAAGCCGGTTGCACAACGCGCACCGCTAAAGCGTTTGCCCAGCGGGATCTGAATGCCCACCGAGAACGACGTACGCGGCGATACACCATCCGTTGAGCGGATCGACCGCATGACCGTGCCAATCACGTTCGCATCCGCTAGCCAGCTAACCCGCGGAGACTGATAACGCACACCGGCATACGGCGTCTTCGAATCGTCTTCCGCGAGCAACGACAACCCCGTGTTCCATAGCGAGACTTGTGCGCCGCCGAACAAACCATCGAGGCGATCTCCCTGGCCGTAGCCAGCCGTCAGCGTCACAGGTCCAAATGCTTGCGACACCACACCGTATTTCGAACGGAAGAAATGCGTCTGGCCGCCAATGTCGGTCACACCGAATGCAATACTCGGCTGATACTTGAAGAACTTCGGCACTTCGAGCTTGACGTCGCCCATCAGGTGACGAAACAAAAAGTGGTCTGCATTGCTGAATGGTGCCGGGACATTGGCCGGGTAATTGGCAAGCCCACCGGACACCTCGACATAAGGCAGCAAACCCACTGCCCCCCAATACATCTGCGCATCCGTCGCTTTCTTTCCGTAGCGCGGATCAATGTAGTTGTTGTACTGCGCCTCCACCGTCCCTTCGGGTAGTGCAAACGCGTACGGAATCACCAAACCGCCCGCCTGCCCGAGCGCATTCAGCGCAGGGTCGGCCGCTTGTGCCGAAGCAGCGAACGCTAAAGCCGCAGCAAGCGCAAGCGCGTTCGGTGCCGATCGGAGTACTTGTCCGCGTAATTTCATGGCCATGTGTTTTTATTATGTGCAGGTGTCAGTACGCGTTGCTATGAACCAGGCCCTTCGCTATCGTCGCCACGACAATCCGCATGTCGAGCCCAAATGACCAGTTGCGCAGGTAGTACAGATCGTGTTCGACGCGTCCTTGCATCTTCTCGAT
Source organism: Paraburkholderia sp. BL23I1N1 (assembly GCF_003610295.1). NCBI lineage: Bacteria > Pseudomonadati > Pseudomonadota > Betaproteobacteria > Burkholderiales > Burkholderiaceae > Paraburkholderia > Paraburkholderia sp. BL23I1N1. Next base: position 4,208,075 of record NZ_RAPV01000001.1, on the reverse strand, counting down.
CTGGTCTGTCTCTCCTCTGAATCCGTTGATCTGCGCCCATCCTGTGATCCCCGGCTTGATCCGGTACCGATGGATGTAGCCGTTCACCACTTTCTGATAAAGCTCGTCGTGTTCAATCGCATGAGGCCGCGGCCCTACTACCGACATATCGCCGCGCAGTACATTGAAGAACTGCGGCAACTCATCCAGGCTGGTGCGCCGGAGAAACGCACCCACTCGTGTAATACGCGGATCCCCTCGCGTAGCCTGCTTCACCACGCCGGTTTCGACGGCGTGGGGACGCATCGAGCGGAACTTGTAGATCTTGAAGATGCGTCCATCCGCACCCTTGCGCTTCTGCGTGAAAAACACCGGTCCACGCGAAGACAGCTTCACGGCAACCGCAATCGCGATCAGCACCGGAGCAAGCGCAACCAGTGCGCAAGCAGCGAATGCGCGATCAAAGATCTCTTTCTTCACCAGCGCGCGAGCTGGCACCGGCGACGCAACCAGGTTGATTGCCGGCATACCGATCAGATCGATCATGCCGCTGTCGAACAGCGCAACGCTGCGCATATCCGGTACAAAACGCACGTTCACGAGATCGTCGCGAAACTCAGCCACAAAGCGCGAGATCGTGCGCTCCTCGGAGAGCGGCAAAGCGAGCCACAACTCCTGCACATCGTGTGACCTCACGTAGGCGGCGAACTTGGCGATATCGTCGTACACCGGTACACCCGAACCGATCGTGCCCATCACCGGCCGCACATCAAAGGCCGCCACCGCGCGAAATCCGCTAGCTGTGCAGCCCTCGATATTGCGCACGACCTGATGGCAATGCGACCCACATCCCACCACTGCAACCCGGCGAAGATTCATCCCTGCGTGGCGAACGCGTGCGAGCACGGCGTGCACAGCCAGACGCGAAACAATCAGCGCGCCGCCCGTCATTGCCATCCAATAGGCAAACCAGAGACGCGAGATGAAATCCGTGCGATGCAGCGAGAACATCAACACGAGACCACAGCCTTGCACCACGAACCACGCCAGCGATACCTGGCCGGCCATGCGCAACATTGCCCGCCCGCGCCATGAGGCGTAGACGCCGAAAACGGGGAATAGAACCAGCGTAAAAGCCGCTGCAAACGCAACGAACGCGGTATCGATACGGCTTTGCGTAATATCTTCAAATCGCACTTGCGATGCAGCCAACGCCCCAAGGACGACAAGCATCACGTCGACCGAGCGCGCGATCAGGCTCTGCAACCCCGGAATCGTTCTTCTTTGCAGCTCAAAATTCGCTGTATCCATTCTTATCCCGCGCTGGTCTCTCACGCCAAACGTGCTTGTCGAGCTGCTCAACTTATGTTCGCTTTAGCGGCTCATGTCTCTCGCACTTCATCTCGCACTTCATCTCGCTCTTCATCTCGCTCTTCAACCACCACGCTCTTCACGCCACAACACTGCCCCGGCACGCGAAGAGGCGCGCAATGCAAAGCAAAGCAATCCGGACTTCACTCATCCAGCGCAAAGCCAGACGGCTGGACGTTCCTGAACAACGTTGGGGGATGGACTGCAAGCCGCTCGCACCCGTCTAACCTGGGTCCTCAGGCAAAACGCCGCCACGAAGAGATCCGAACAAAAGATCAGATCGCATGTGCGTTGAGGTGACTGACCTGATAACCCCCGACCAGGCCAGTCGTTGACTCGAACTTCAAAACCACTTACTGCTTGTGTTGTCTGTGTTGTGTGCTGCGCAACCTTTAAAGCAGCAAGCGTGCCAATCGTTAGATTTTTTTCACAATTACTCTGAACATATGGGGCAAACCATTGTCGGGTATACGTTTTTTCTTCGACGCGGCCCTTCAGAAGGCCGGAAAATAAAACGCGAAACCGTGTCCGGTAACGTGCTCGTTACGTAACGTCGCGCGTAACGGCCACGCTCGATCAGGAACAGAGGCGAGGTCTCTGCAGCGCTCTAAAACGCCGAAGAAGTCCGTGTGGAGAAGTGCGTTAAGGCAGTAGAAGCAGGTCTTGGGATAGCGGTCGAACCGCCCCGCTTGTGACGAACCAGAACAACACGCGCATCGAGACGGACGGCCGTTTCAAACAATTCGCACCGGACGTTCGAATTTGGGTACATGGCTTGCTGAACCAAGGCATCGATACTGCCTTGTCGCAAGCGCGCCCAATCGCGCGCTGCATGGCTGTCGTGACAGGCAGGTTCTGTCAACTCAAGCGGAGGTTTTAATATGTTGGGAACTATTCTTCTGATTGTGCTGATCCTTCTCCTCATCGGTGCATTTCCGACGTGGCCACATAGTCGTTCATGGGGTTACGCACCGACCAGCAGTATCGGCATCATTGTGATCGTCGTGATTGTTCTGGTCGTCGCCGGCGTGATATAGCCGAAGAACACACTGGAAAAGTGCCCCCTGAATACGGGTGAATACCATCCAGGCACACCGGATGCTGAATCACCCTCGTATTCAAACGTCGATACGAAAGGAGATCACATCATGCCTTACCTTCTTGGCTGGCTTCTTGGCGTCCCGTTGATCGTACTGGTTATCCTGTACCTCATTTTCCATTAGCCTCTTGGTCCATTAGCCTCTTGGTCCATCAACCTCTTGCCACATAAGCAGTTCACCTGAAGATCATTCCGCGCGGCCCTGCCTACCCCGGCGGCCGCGTGTTCGACATCGCAACGCACCTCGATCTCGCCCTCCGCTCGTCAGCAGAAAGCCACGCGACGGCGCACGCGCTTTTCACTTGCACTGTACAAAACGGCGCGTAAAACTAACTCCCCTAGCCCGCGAAAATTGCCATATCTGCACACGTACGCGCAGGCTGCGTACGAGCAAGGAGGGACCGATGGCAAACAACGAATACACACTGTCACACCAGGACGTGGTGAAGGTAGTGATCATTCATCAGAACATTCATGAGGGCTTCTGGACGCTGAACATCAATTTCAACGTCGCCGCCACTCATGGCCCGCAGGTGCCCGATCCCTGTCTCGCCGTGACGATTAAGGGCATCGGCATCATGCGGGCCTCGCCTACCGATCCACTCGCCGTCAACGCCGCCCTCGTCAATCCGACGGTGCCTGAACGTGTTGAAGGCGCGGTGCATGTAGCGGCCGCCGTGAACGGCACACATGAACGCGGCATGCAATTCTGTCGCGACGTCTATCGCAATGTTGCGGTACCAAGCGCAGTTAAAGCGCCGACCAAATCCAGTTGAACGCGATCTTTTTTTCGTCTCGCCAGCGATCTGGCTGATCGCCCCTCGATAGGCCGCTGATGGCGGCGGTACTCCGCTCACTCGATCAGCGGACCGCCGCCATCAACGCGCCCATGCCAACCAGTAAGCTGCCCATCAAACGATTGACCGCACGCAGCCGCTTCGGCCGTTGCAACACCGTCCGCAAGCGGTGCGAAAACACCGCCGTCGATGCCACAGTCAGTACGTTGACCGGACCAGGGGAATAAACGAGTACAAGGGAAGCGAGGAGAAATGAAACGACCAGCTGGATCGACATCGGTGGGCCAGGTTGCGGCTTTGCCAGCCGGGCGCGCCGCCACCGCACTCGAAGATCGTTCGAGGACGGCGTACGGACGGTCGGTGCTGGCAAGCATTCGGTTAAGAAAATGCTCCATGCCCGGCACGCGGGTGAATTCCGGCGCTAGTGGCGCCGGAATTCACCCGCGTGCCGCCTTCCTGTGAAGGCAGCGAGACACCGGATGGCAGCTTGTGGCCGCGCAAGACCGCAAGCTCGAGGCCGGCGGCCCGGACGGTTGTCCCGGGCATGAATGCACCCTGAAAATATACCCGGACGCAAGCTGGATATGCTTCTTAAAGCAATGCACCGACCCACGGACTGCAGGACAATCCTCCTTTAGAATGGCATTTATCTGAATAAACTTCCGACAATGCTATGACCGCACGAAATCGTCCACTGGACAACCAGGATCGGAAGATCATGCGCGAGTTGCAGAAGAACGCGCGCCTGAGCAACGCCGAACTCGCCGATCTGGTCGGCATGTCGACCACCGCGTGCTGGAACCGCACGCGTCAATTGGAAACCGAGGGGTACATCCGCGACTATGTCGCGTTGCTCGATCAGCAGAAGCTCGGCTTCACCGACGTGGTGCTGCTCCAAGTCAGGCTCGACCGTCACGACGAAGACGCCCTCGCCCGTTTCGGCGCCGAGCTGGCAACGTTGAGTGAAGTGCTGGAAGCGTACCTGGTGTCGGGCGACTACGACTATCTGGTCAAAGTGGCAGTCGACGGTACGGCGGGCTACGAGCGGTTTCTGCGCGAGAAGCTCTATAAGATCGCGGGCATCCGCCATAGCCGTTCGATGTTTGCCCTGCGGTGCATGAAGAGCATTCCGTCGATTGCGATCTAGTTCGGTTTGCTGGAGATGCTGGAGAAATCGTCCGCCGCGCGAGACCCACGCCCGCGATACATCGCGTGCCTGCCGTCGCGCAACGGAACGCCCAGGTTGTCAGTGCTTATGGTGCAGCCAGTCCTTGAGCGGATGCTCGTGCAGCCAGCGGGCGACCGACTGATCTTTGTGTTCCCGCCTGTAGCGTGCCGCTGTGAATATCACAAGGCATAGCACCACCACAATTCCCACTACGAAACTCATCATGGATTGGGTCATGGCAACCTCCTTTGAGGTCAAAACCATGCCTTTATTTTAGGTGACAGGAGAAATAGCACCCACTGTCGTTAATCCTCTTTCGCACGGGCGTGCTGGAAATTGGCAGCCCTCAATGGGTTTCAAACCATCTGACCTGATACTCCCTATTGCCCCATGACGACGGGGACCGCGGCTCGTTGCAGCACAGTCATCGGACCAAGTCTCTCGATGACTTGCATCTGTGCTGCGTCTCGCACGAAAAGCGATCCTGCAAACCCAAGCGCATTCACCGAAATTCCCTCGACACGTTCTGAAGTCCGCGGCACGAGCAGCATCCATCGCGGGGAGACGAGCAGGTTGTACGGTGCCGAATGGTGCAGTTCGCCATTCACTTCGATCGCTCGCAGGCCAACCGCTTCGAGCAACGCGTGGTAGCAATCGAACGCGGCGTGTGCGGCGTGTGTTGAGCCGGCAGAAGCCGGTTCCAAGGGGGCGAACGCATGCCTGAAAGGCAGACCGGGTACTTCGCCGATCGCACCTTCCATGCGCGCGGATTCAAGAACGGATTCAATTGGGAGCGGTGGACCTGAGTCGCCGAGCGGCAACGGCACGATCTGCAGATGCTTGTGGTTTTGACTCGCGCCGGCTTGCGCGCCGCCATTGTAAAAACCCAGCCCATCGAACTCGGCCATGCAGGCGATCCATGCAGCAAAGTCCGTGAGATCGAGCAGCGTGTCCTGCGATTTGAAGCTACGGGTGACGATCAGCAGATGATGGTCGATGACGTTGAACTTGTTGAGCAAGGCGACGTGCGTGTCCGAGAGATCGGACACAAAGAGGTCCGGATCATAAGGAAGGAACGGATTGATCGCGCTGCACGTTCCGGCCGTAACTCCACGCGCTTTTCGCGTTGCTTCCTTGCGAGCGATGCTGGAGACCTGACGGACCAGGAAGCGTATGCCATGGTCTTCGATCAGCGCCTGAACAGTCTCAATCGGCCGCAGTGCGCCACAACGAAGCGCATGCTCAGTCTGGCGCAGGATCGCCGGCCATAGTGTGCCGGGTTGGAGAAGCAGATGTTCCATGATTCACGCAGACCGGCGCGCATGTCGCAAACGCGCACGTCGCGGAATAAAAGCAACCGCACCTACGCTTTGTAACCGATGGCACGTAACAGATCCTTGCGCCATTGAACGCCCTCCTCGCTTTCCACGCCGAGCGGCGGGAACCCATCGACAACACCCAGGATACCGCGCCCCTGATCCGTCTCGGCAATCAGAATCTGCGTGGGATTCGCCGTCGCGCAGAAAATCCGACAGACCTCCGGCACGGCCTTAATCGCGTTCAGCACATTGACCGGGTAGAAACCATCGCCCAGAAAGATCACGAAACAGTGGCCTGCAGCAATGGCCATGGCATTCTGGCACGCCAGCTCGATCAGGTCAGCGTCGGTGCCGGAGCGGCGCACAAGGCGATTACCCGACGCTTCACAAAAGGCCAAACCAAACTTGATACCCGGAACGGTACCGACCATTGCCTCGTGCAAATCCTCGACAGACTTGATGAAGTGGGTTTGCCCCAAGATGAAATTCGTCGCTTCGGGTTTGGAGATTGTTACCGTAAGCAGTTGCATATCGGACCTCGCGCTGTAGCCCTAGGAACACCCTGGGGAGAAGCGGCTGTCGTCAGCGGATCGCGGTTCGTCAAGTTTCGCCTGCCGGCGACAGCCTTCCACAATCAAGCCTAGTACGAACCCGCCATCAGGGAAAGCGCGGGTCGCGGGTGGCGTCGTCGTCGGCAGTGAGCACGGGTCGAGATGAGACACATGACTGCCCATTTGCTGCACTAGAATAAATTCTCACCTTGCTGGATCGTGTTGGCGAGTCGTATCCAGCCGGCGCACGTGAGATTCGTTTGGAGGACAGTCATGCCGACGTACCAATATCGTTGTGAGAAGTGTGGCGAGTTATTCGAGCACGCTGAACATCTCGCTGAACATGAGGCCGCTCATCCGCGTTGCCCGAAGTGCGGCAGCGAGACCTGTCAGCACGTACCGACGCCGTTTGTCGCCAAGACGTCCCGAAAGAGCTGAGACCCCTTACCCCGCATCAGTGGCGGCGTTCTATTTCCGCAAACGACATGCGCCAAGCCAGGCGCAGGCGTGAGCGTGTGCTCACGACATGGCACGCAGTCAATCGACTCCCGCCTGGCGTCTGCCGTCAACGTCGCTCAGGCAGCAGAATTCGCTCGTCCACCTTGCGGATGTCAGTGTGGCCGCAAAAGGCCATGGTGATGTCCAGTTCCTTCTGAATGATCTGCAGGCACTGTGTGACGCCTGCTTCGCCCATTGCACCCAGGCCATAAAGAAAACTGCGGCCGATCATCGTGCCTTTCGCGCCGAGCGCAACCGCTTTCAGCACGTCCTGCCCGCTGCGGATGCCGCTATCCATCCACACGTCGATGCGCGAGCCGACCTCGCGTGCGATTTCGGGGAGCGCCGAGATCGACGAGGGCGCACCGTCGAGTTGGCGGCCGCCATGGTTGGAGACGATCAACGCGTCAGCGCCGCTATCAGCGGCAAGGCGCGCATCTTCGACATCCATGATGCCTTTCAGAATGAGTTTGCCGCCCCACTGCTTCTTGACCCATTCGACGTCCGCCCAGCTCAGCGCCGGATCGAACTGCTCGGCGGTCCACGAACTCAGGGACGACAGATCGCCCACGCCCTTCGCATGGCCGACGATGTTGCCGAAGGTGCGCCGCCGCGTTCCGAGCATGCCGAGGCACCAGCGCGGCTTGGTCGCGAGGTTGATGAGGTTCGCAGGAGTCAATCTGGGCGGCGCCGACAACCCGTTCTTGATGTCCTTATGACGTTGACCGAGGATCTGCAAATCGAGCGTGAGCATCAAGGCGCTGCACCGTGCCGCGCGAGCGCGCTCGATCAAGCGCACGATGAAATCGCGGTCGCGCATCATATAAAGCTGGAACCAGAACGGCTTGCTGGTGTGGGCAGCAACGTCCTCGATCGAGCAGATGCTCATGGTGGACAAGGTGAACGGTACGCCGAACTTCTCCGCCGCGCGCGCGGCGAGGATTTCCCCGTCGGCATGTTGCATGCCGGTCAAGCCCGTCGGCGCGAGCGCCACGGGCATCGCAACGTCCTGACCGACCATTTCCGTGCGCGTGCTGCGGCCCGCCATATTGACCGCCACGCGCTGGCGCAGCTTCAGGCGATGAAAGTCGCTTTCATTGGCACGGTAGGTACTTTCCGTCCACGAACCACTGTCGGCGTAGTCGTAGAACATGCGCGGCACACGCCGTTGGGCAAGCGCGCGTAAATCTTCGATGCAGGTGATGGCAGACACGGTTTCTCTCAGCGCTGGGAAGAAGCGGTGAGTGTACGTGCTTCAGACAGTCGCCCGGTATAGCGGAAATTCCTGGGGACAATACAATCAGGCGCCGCGCAAGGGCTTCTGGCAAGCCGCCAGCACCGCGCCGGCCGCCAGCAGCAACGCGGAATAAACCAGCCCGCGAGCGAGACCGGCACCGTCCGAGACCCAGCCGATCACCATCGGCCCAACGATCTGCCCGAACGCGAACACGATCGTGAATGCGCTGATGCCCTTGGCCCAGTGACTCACCGGCAAGTTGTGGCGCACAAAAGCCGTGGTCGACGCGACCGCTGAGAGAAACGTCGCGCCAAACAGCACGCCGGAGACGAACGCCACCCACGGTTGCGTGAACAACGCAGGCAGCAGCGTCGCCACCGCAAGCAGCGCGTTGAGTATCGCGAGCGCGTGACCGCCACGCATGCGGTCGAGCAGACCGGACCATATGCGCGCCGATACAACGGTCGCCACGCCGAGCAGCAGGTAGAAACCCGTCACCACCACCGCGCTGATGCCCGCATTGCGCAGCAGCGCGACGATGAACGTCATGTAGCCGATATAGCCGACACCGAACAATCCGTAGCCTGCCAGCGCGGGGCTGAAACGCGGCCAACGCGGCGTGTCAGCCGCGCCGGCCGCATGCGCGGCAGACGACGCTGCCGCATGTACGCTGTCGACTCTCCTCGCGGCACCGACGGCGATCGCGGCGAACACCGCGCACGCAGCCGCCAGTGCGAACCACGCAAACTGCCAGCCATGAATGGCGTTGAGAATCGTCAGGGGCACGAGTACCGACGAGGCGACGATGCCCCATCCGGTCCCGCCGTAATACAAGCCGAGCACGAGTCCCGCATCGTGCGGTCTTGCCGATGCAAGCCGCGCCGCCAGCACGCCGCCGCTGATGAAAATCGCCGCGCTGCTCACGCCGGTGATCACGCGCAACGCGAGGAGCGAGTGCGTATCGGCAAGCAATCCGCTGACGGCCATCAGAACCGCGGTGGCCGCACAGCCCGCGCCGAACAAAGCCCCCGTCGACCAGTGGCGCGCAAGCCGCGGAAAAGCGAGCGCGCCGAGCAGATAGCCCAGCGCATTGGCCGTATTCATCGCGCCGGCTTGAGCGAAGCTCCAGCCGAGATCGAGTTTCATCGACGGCAGCAGCAACGCGTACGCAAAGCGGGCAAGGCCCAGTGCAATCGCGCTGCCTAACGACAGGCCGGCGGCCAGCATCAGGGTGGGCAGGCGCTGCGCCGCTTCGGAGGGATGGGAGGTCGATGCGGCGTCGAGAGTTTTTGGTGGCATTGGCTAGCGTGGGTCGACAAGGATGCGACAGGCTTGCTGCGGCGTTTCGCCATCATATCTGGGGGCGCCCACGGCGGCTGACCGTTAGTTGCGGGCCTGATATCCGATACCAGACTGCAAGGCCTTCGGGCCGCTCGCAGTCTGCGCCAATCCGCAGGACGACGTCCTGTCCAATTCATTTTCTAAATGCGAACGATTTGCATTTACTGCGAAATTGGCTCATCATGGGCCCTGCGACGCCGCCCTCATCCGATCAGGCCGGCGCGACTTATTGGACCGTGTCCATTCAGGAGCATCGATGAACTTTCGCTCTCAATACAGCAGCCGTCCCGAACTGGTCGACGATCACGTCACGGATACCACCGACGCGCCCGATCGCACGGTCCTCAGCGCCGTGCGCACCTGGCTGCGGCCGGCGTGCGAAACGGCGCGCGGCGGCGTGCAATGGCGCGACATCCTGAGCGGCGTGGGCTTGCGGCAAGGCGGCATCGAACATTTCGATCTGCTGATGCGTTCGCTGGTGCACGTGTCCTATCGTCCGCTCGACATGCGATGCCGCTGCGCCAGCGATCTCGGCAAGGACGAAGCCGTGATTCTGCAAACCATCGCCCTGCTGCAAAAAACGCACAGCGGCGCCGCATTGCGCATGCTGAACGAATGGCTGCCGGCACCGGCCGTCAGCGGCGTGTTGAAGCTGATCCGCTGGTTCGCCATCGACCTGCTCGACGCCGGTGTCGAACTCGACGTGCAAGCGCGCCGCGTCACGTATATGCACTGAGGACCCGAGCGTATGCCGTTGGAACTCGCTTATGTCACTTCTCCCGCGCCCTCGCGTGTGCACGACAGCGCCGGCTCGCAGGCGACGAATCACGCTAACGTGGGTGCCGTCGCGCCGGAATTCGTCTCGCATTCGCTGACCCGTCACCATCCGCGCAGCGTCGTCGCGCCATGCGCGGGTGAATTGCATCTGTGGCGATTTCGTTGCGAATGGCTGCCGGTACCGGTTCAGGAAGGCGAGGCGTGGCTCTCGAAGGTAGAGCGCGAACGCGCACGGCTTCACCCGAACTCGGCGTTGCGCAAACGCTTTGTCACCGCACACGTGGTGACGCGCTGGATCGTCGCGAATCTGTTCGACTGCGAGCCGCGTGCCGTCGATTTGCAGGACGACGGCAACGAAAAACTGCGTGCGCGTCATCCGCATGACGGTCGCGGCATCACGATCGATATTGCGTACGGCGGCATCTGGATCGTGATCGGTATTGCGTCGGCGGCGCTCGGTCTGAGCATCGTCGTACCCTCGCCGGGCGCCGCGATCGACGACACGCCGGACGACTCACGCCGAAGCGCGCGTTATGGCAGCTTGCGCAATGCGTTGCGCTTTGCGCCGCTCGATATCGATCTGGATCTGCTGTCGAGCGATGCGGCAGTCGGCGCGTTCGATCTCGCGGAGCATGGCCGCTGGCATGTGCTCGATTTGCCGATGTCGGGCAAAATTTGCGCGGCGGCTGCGCTCGCGCAGCCGGTCACGTTAGTACATGCGTTTGGATGGCCGAAGGCGTTGGTGTTTGGCGAATCGAACGCCTAGTCATGCGCCTGTGGGAAATGCATCGCAGGTTCGGGCCTCACACGCGGCGGTCGCCTGGAATATGCGCGACGCTACCCAACATGACGTCCGAACCCATTCGATCTTTAGAGACGTTTCGCTTCTTTCGGCACACCAAGCAGCAATGCGACACCGCTGACGAACAGCAGCGCGGTCAGTAGATACAACGCATTGTCCATGCTGCCGGTGTGCGTCTTGATCAGCCCGATCACCCACGGGCTGACAATCCCGCTCGTAATGCCGATGCTGCTGATCAGCGCAATCCCGGCGGCCGCCGCGGTGCCGGACAAATAGCCCGACGGCACGGTCCAGAAAATCGGCAACGCGGCGAAGATCAGCACGGCCGCCAGCGAGAGAATCGCGAGCATTGCCGGGAAACTGCTCAGATGCAGTGTCAGCAACGAGAGCGCGATGCCGCCGCCGATCGTGCAAACCGCAAAGTGCCGGCGTCGTTCGCCACGGCGATCCGAGTTGCGCGCAATCAGAATCAGGCCCACCGCGCCGACCGCATTCGGAATCACGGTGTACAGGCTGATCGCCAGCACATCGTGCACACCGAAGTCGCGAATCATCAGCGGCATCCAGAAGTTCAGCGTCAACGAAGCGCAGGTGAGTGAGAAATAGATGAACGCGAACAGATAGACCCGCGGATTGCGCAGCGCTTGCATGACGGAACGCGACGAATGCGCGTCCGATGAAGCACGGCGGTCTTCATCACGCTGTGCAATCAGTTGCGCCTTCTCCTCGGCGTTGAGCCACGTTGCGTGTTGCGGACCGTCAACCAGATAGAACGCGGCAAGCAAGCCGAGTACGATGGCCGGTGCGCCTTCGATAACGAACATCCATTGCCATCCGAACAGGCCCATCACGCCGCCCATATCGCGCATGATCCAGCCGGACACCAGGCCGCCGAGCACACCCGCCACCGCGACGCCCGCGAAGAAGATCGACAGCACGGCTGCGCGCCGCCGCGCCGGATACCAGTAGGTCAGATACAGCACGATGCCGGGGAAGAAACCCGCTTCGAACACGCCGAGCATGAAACGCAGCAGGTAGAAGTGCGTGGGCTTGGACACCAGCATCATGCCAACCGATGCGATGCCCCACAGCAGCATGATCCGCGTGAAGGTGCGGCGCGCGCCGAAGCGCGCCAGCAGCATATTGCTCGGCACTTCACACAGCACGTAGCCGATATAAAAGACCGCTGCGCCCAACCCGTACATGGCGTCGCTGAAACCCAGGTCGTGCTTCATCTGCAACTGTGCGAAGCCGATATTGATGCGGTCGAGAAACGACACCACGTAACACAGGAATAGAAACGGAATGATCCGCATCGAGACCTTGCGATACAACAGGTCGTCGTGTCCCGCAGCGGATGCGCCCGGTTCGAGCGTGGGGGCGAAAGATTGGCTCATCGGTTATCTCCACACATCGCAATGTCGCTCACGCCTTCACGTGCGTGCCGTATCGCTTCGAGAAGCGTCGCGTGATCGCCGATATGATTGGCGAGCAACAGGATCAGTTGCGCGTTGGCTGACTGACTCTGCGCATCGTCCAGATCGCGATGCATGTCGATCAGCGCCTCGTAGAAATCGTCGGGGCGGGCGAGGTTGGGTTGCGTGTTCAATGCCATGACTGTCTCCTGCTATTTTCTTTCGCCGATGTGCTGCGTTTTGCTGTCAGGCTGCGTGTGCCGTATGCGCTGAGCCTAAGGCCGTGCCTTCCACGCACAACGCCCGCTTCAATGCAGCGTCCACCACGCTCACGTCGAGTTGCCGCCAGCGCGCGCAGACATGCTGGTCCGGGCGGATCAGATAGAACGTGCCGGGTTTGCCGTCGTAACGAGCGGCCGCAAGACGGTCGACGTCGTGCACCACCTTTGCTCCTGAAGCCGCAGCGGCCTGCGCATCGCCACTCGTCACCACGACGAGCTTCAGCGGAACCCGTCCGCGTCGCAAGGCATCCAGCGCAGCCTGCGTTGCCGGATCGATGCCTTGCGAGCCGCAGAACAACACGCCCGTGAATTGCTGGCCGAGTTGCCGCAACAGCCATGCCGCTTGCCCGTCGGCCTGAACCGGCGCATCGACGCACGATGCCCCCGGCACCATCGGACCTTCGAATCTGTCGCTGTCCGGTGTATTTAGCGGGGAATCACGCAACACCGCCGGCACCGAGAGGCGGCCGCTATTCGCCAACTGTCGCGCGAACGGGTGATGCCGCGCGAGCTTCAGTACGGCATCGCGAAACACGCGGCTAACGGGGCTTTTCGGCGTGATGAAATCGGTCGAGCGGGTGGAGTTGCGAATGTTTTCGTCGGCGGCGAATTCGCGCTCGTTCGAATACGTATCGAGCAAGGCGTCGGCGGCTTTGCCTTCGAGCACCATCGTCAGTTTCCATGCGAGGTTTTCCGCATCCTGCACGCCGCTATTCGCACCGCGCGCGCCGAACGGCGACACGCCATGCGCGGAATCGCCCGAGAACAACACGTTGCCGTGGCGGAAACGTTCCATGCGCAAACACGAAAACGTATAGACGCTGACCCATTCCAGCTCAAACTTCGCATCGGGTCCGAGCAACGCACGCACACGCGGAATCACCCGTTCCGGCGTTTTTTCCAGCACCGGATCGGCGTCCCAGCCCAACTGGAAATCGATCCGCCAGACGTTATCCGGCTGACGATGCAACAGCACCGATTGATTCGGATGGAACGGCGGATCGAACCAGAACCACCGCTCGGTCGGAAACTCCGCTTCCATCTTCACGTCGGCGATCAGGAAGCGGTCTTTGAACGTGACGCCCTTGCTGTCGATTCCCATCAGATTGCGCAACGGACTGCGCGAGCCGTCGGCGGCCACCACATAGCGGCCGCATAACGGGTACTGACCGTTGGGTGTATCGACGGTGAGCGTCACACTCGCTTGAGGGGTACCCGGCGTGCTGTTCTGCTGCACGCCGACCACCTTGCTCTTCCAGCGGATCTCGAGATTCGGCAGTTCCTGCGCGCGTTCGAGCAGAAAGCCTTCGACGTAGTACTGCTGCAGGTTGATGAAGGCGGGACGGTGATGGCCCGCTTCCGGCTGCAGATTGAACGTGTATACCAGTTCATCTTTCAGGAACACCTTGCCGACATTCCAGCTGATGCCCTTGTCCACCATGCGCTGTCCGCAACCCAGCCGATCGAAAATATCGAGCGAGCGCTTCGAAAAGCAGATCGCCCGCGAACCTGTGGACAACGAACAATCGTCGTCGACCAGGACAACCGGCACGCCCTGCTGCGCGACATCGATCGCGGTAGCGAGGCCCACCGGCCCCGCGCCCACCACGATCACGGGATAAGGCGCCTGATTCGCAGCGCTTTGCCCGCTTTGTTCGCGGCACGGCTGATAGTCGAACGATAGCGTCTGGTAGTTGATGCTCATCTTGTGTCTCCGTCCTTCTCTGCTCTGCTTGACGCTTTCCGGCGTTTCTATGCGGTTATCGGGCGTTCAATCAGGCTTGCAGCGCGTCCCACATTTCCTTGTCGCGCTGCGCGGTCCAGATGCGCGGATGCGTGATACCGCTCGCTTCGTCGAAGGCGCGCGAGACGTCGAACGGCAGGCAGTGCTCATAGATGAACACGTGGCCGAATTTCGGGTCCATCGCCTTGCGCGTGTGCGCCATCGCGGCTTTCAGATCGAGCTTCTGTTCGACGGCTTCGCGGCCTTGCTGCAGCAACGTGGTCACAAAGTCTTTCGTGTAATCGAGGCCTTTGTTGACGTCTTCCGGCGTGGTCAATGCAGGCCCGCGGCCCGGCACGAGCTTCTCGGCCTTCAGCGCACGCAATGCTTCGAGCGTGGCCGGCCATTGTTCGAGTTGAGCGTCGCCGCAATAGCAGGCTGCGTCGTATTCGACCAGGTCGCCGGAAAACAGCACCTTCTGCGACGGCAACCACACCACCGTATCGCCCTTCGTATGACCCGCGCCCAGATGCGCGATACGCACTTCGAGCTTGCCGAGGAACAGCGTCATTTCTTTTTCGAACACGAGCGTCGGCCACGTCAGGCCCGGCACCGTTTCGACACCGGCGAACAAGCGCGGGAAGCGTTCGATTTCCGACTTCATGTCTGCTTCGCCGCGCTCGACGATCATCTCGTACGTGCCGCGGCTCGCGATCACCTGCTGCGCGCCTTCTTCGAAATACGCCGACGCGCCCAGCACGCGCACGGCGTGGTAGTGCGACAGCACGACGTATTTGATCGGTTTGTCGGTGACGCTGCGAATCTTCGCGATGAGGTCTTGCGCCATGGCCGGCGTGGCGGTGGTGTCGACGATCAGCACGCCGTCGTCGCCGACGATCACGCCCGAGTTCGGATCGCCCTCAGCGGTGTACGCGTAGGCGTTCTCGGACAGCTTGGTCCACGTGACTTTCTTGACTTCCAGGTCGGCCTGGGATGCGAATGCCTTTGCCATGCTTGTCTCCCTCAAAAGTTGGACGTGAGGCGAGACGGCCGGCTGCGCGCCCGGATTTCGGATGCGCGGGCCGACGGTATTGGGGGTTGTCTCGCCCCGTTTTGACTCTGTGACTGCACCGGTATGTCGGGGTGAATGCATCTTATGGCCGTCTCAGATTATTTGTCAATAGCGAAATGTATCGCTATACACAAATTCAAGAGCGCCTAAGATGAGGGCAGGAAGGTGCGGTTTTCGCGCTGGCCTTCGGCTAACATGGACCCTTTTTACGGACGAGCGCGGGTGTGAGCAAAGCAGCGAAATCGGCCACCGGCAAAGGCGCGGGCGGCAGCGAGACGGCAGACGGCGGCAAGACGCAGCGCGGGATTCAGAGCGTTGAGGTCGGCGGCCGCGTGTTGCTTGCGCTTGCCCAGGCGCGCAGCCCGCTCGCTTTGTCCGATCTCGCCACCGCTGCGCAGATCGCGCCAGGGCAGGCGCATGCTTATCTGGTGAGCTTGAGCCGCTTAGGTCTGATCAAACGTGATGAGCTGTCGGGCCGCTATGAACCCGGTCCGCTGTCGTTGCGGCTGGGATTGATGCATCTCGAGAACCAACCGGCGTTTCGCGCCGCCGTGCCGCGCGTGACGGCGTTGGCCGAGGCGATCGGCTTCAGCGTCGCGATCTGTATTGCCGGGCCGCAAGGGCCGACCATCGTCCGCTATGAACATGCGGGGTTTCCGTTGCATGTGAATCTGCATGTGGGCACGGTGATGTCGCTGCCAGCCACGTCGACGGGACGCGTATTTTGCGCTTATCTGCCGCGTGAGACGCTGGCGGGCATGTGGGCGAATCAATCGGGCTCGGGGGATGGTGCAATGACGCCGCCTGATGAGAGCGCCGCGTTCGAGACCACTTTGGATGCAATCCGCGCGCGCGGGTTGGAATGCAGCGTCGATGCGCCGAGTCCGGGCATCAGCAGTTTGAGCGCGCCGGTACTCGATGCGAACGGCCACTTGTGTCTCGCGCTGACGGTGATCGGGTCGACCGGTGCGATCGACGTCGCCGCCAATGGCCCGACGGCTCGCGCTCTGGTTGCGGCCGCTCGTGAAATCAGCGCTGAACTTGCGGCAACGCCCTCCTTGTTAGCTTCTTCCGCATCGTGACTGATTCTCTCGACACTTCTTTCGCATCTTCTGCCGCTTCCGCCGATGCAAAACCGCAGCGCGGCATCCAGTCGCTCGATAGCACCGGCGAGTTGCTTGGCGCATTGGTTGCGGCCGCACGGCCATTGAGCTTGCGTGACCTTGCGGCGGCTGCGGGCATGCCGCCGGCCAAAGCGTTTCCGCATCTGGTGAGTCTGCTCAAGATCGGTTTGCTCAATCGGGACGCTTCTGGTTGTTTCGAAGCCGGGCCGTTAGCCCTTGAGTTGGGATTGATCGGCTTGCAGCGTTTATCGCCGACCCGGGAAGCCGAGCCGGAAGTGGTCGAACTGGCGGCGTCGACGGGAATGAGCGTCGCGATGGCGGTGCTCGGGCCGCTCGGGCCGACCGTCGTGCGCCTGGAGGAATCGGCGCGGCCGCTGCATGTGAGCTTGCGGGTCGGCACGGTGATGTCGCTGGTGAATACGGCGATCGGGCGGGTGTTTGCTGCTTTTGTCGCGGACGATGTGCGGATTGGACTGCTGGCGCAGGATCATTTGCGACTGGCGGGGGCGGAGGCGAGGGAGATTTTTGTGGGGGCGGCGACAGCGGCTGAAGGTCCAGCAACGGCCTCAGGTCGCAAAGACGCCGCGCCATCACTACCGCAGCTAACAAAAGCCTACTCACAGCGCCTCACGCAAATCCGCGCGGACGGCATCGATACTGCATTGAGCCGGCCCGTGCCAGGCATCGACACCTTGGCCGCGCCAGTGCTGGACCATACCGGCAGCATCTGTCTCGTGCTCGCGGTGATGGGGCCAGGCGGCAGCTTCGACAGCGAGCTCGCGGGCGGTCCCGCGCAAACCTTGCGCGCGGCAACCCTGAGGTTGTCGCGGCGGTTTGGGTGGATGGCGGCAGCAGGCGGAGCCTGAAAGACTACCTCAACAGGGGGAAAGTAATCGCTTTTCCAGAAAACTGGCACTTTGTAATCGTTTTACGCGCCCAGTAATCGAAATGAAGCGAAGACGCCGTATAATCGTTTTTCTAGAAAACATGCGTTTTGTAATCGTTTTGCGAGCCGAGTAATCGAAACTACGCAAAACTGAGCGAAACAACGTGTCCTCGCGCGCGTCCCGCCACCCCGGATCGAAAATCATGCCGCAGATCGGTTATCAATGGCTATCCAACACGTACGGCGTCGTACCGGTCCACCCGTTCGCCGTTCAAAGTGAAATCGGCCGGATTCGCTCAACGTCCACCGACGGCGACATCCGCCGCGAGGTTTACCCCGAACGTTATCGTCCGGCCGCCAGCCTGATCGACAACCTGACTTTCGCCTTCCGGCACGAGGGCATTCACCTGGAATTCCTCGCGCGACTCTATGCGCTGCAACCGGTGCGCCACGAACTGGAGGCGTGGATCGCCCGCGAACCCACAGGCGCGTATGCCCGCCGTGCCTGCTTCTTTTACGAGTGGCTGATGCCGAAGCCGTTAGACGCGCCTGGCGTCTCCCGGGGAAACTATGTCGATGCATTGAATCCCGATGACTTCATCGTAGGCACGACGGTCAACAACGCGCGTTGGCGCGTGCGCGACAATCTGCCGGGCAATCGCGATTTTTGCCCGGTGATTCGACGTGTCGAAGCGGTTCAGCGCGCCGAAGCTTACGACCTTGCCGCACCGCTTGCCGAACTGGAAGCGGCCTATGGCATCGATCTGATCTTGCGAAGCGCCGTCTGGCTGACGGTCAAAGAGAGCCGCGCGAGCTTTCTGATCGAGCACGAGCAGGACAAAGAGGATCGAATCCGCCGCTTTGCCGCGGTCATGGAAAGCGAATGCGGACAGCATGCGAATCCGTTCGACGCTGAAACGCTCGACGTCTTGCAACGCGGCATCCTCGGGCAGTCGGCCCTGCGTTACGGCATTCGCCCCTCGCCGGTGTATGTGGGACATATCGCACGCTATCAACCGGTGGTCGACTACATTGCGCCGCCTTGGGAAAGCATCGAACCGATGCTGTTGGGGCTCGCCCGCTTTCTAGAACGTACCGAGGGTGGAGCCCCGATCATCCGCGCCGCAGCGACATCGTTCGGCTTCGTCTACGTGCGCCCTATGGCCGACGGCAACGGCCGCATTTCGCGCTTCCTGATCAACGACATTCTGCGTCGCGACGGCGCGGTGCCTGCGCCAATCATCTTGCCGGTATCCGCCACAATCACCCACAGCACGCGCGATCGTGCCGCTTACGACAAAGTGCTCGAACGCTTTTCGCGTCCGTTGATGAAACACTATGCCGACCAGTACACGTTCGGCAAGACCGAGATCGCGGACGACGGTGTCGAATACAACCTGCATTTTCGCGCCTATGACGACGCGCTGCCCGCCTGGCGCTATCCCGATCTGACCGCACACGTCATCTATCTGGCTGACGTGATCGACATGACGCTAACACATGAAATGCGCACCGAAGCGCGCTTTCTGCACGCCAACGACTCAGCACGATGCGCGATCAAGGATTTTCTCGAAGCGCCGGACAACGATCTGGACGGCATCATTCGCAGCGTCCGGCAGAACGGCAACAGTGTGTCGAACAACTTGCGCAAGCGCTATCCGCTGTTTGACGAGCGGCCGGAGTTGAGCGCGCAAATCGTGCAGGCTATTACCGATGCATTTTCAGACGAGAACAACCGCTAGATCCCGCCGACGCCCACCTCACTTGCTGCGGCCCTCAACCCGCCGCCCTTTCACTCTCCGATAGCGCCACGCCCCCATGCCGATCACACCCGCGGCGATCAGCAACCCGATCAGCGCCACGCGTTTCTTATTGCGCCCAGCATCGCGCTTCACGTCGTGCCACGCCTGTGTATAAGTGAACGTCGCCGCGGCCCGGAAATCCGGTTCCGGGCACAACGTGCCGAATGGACCGCCGAAGTCAACGTAAGCCCCCTCCTTGACATAGCGCTGATAAAAACCACGCGCGCGCGCCGGATCGTCGTTGCGCATCCAGTCCGTCCCGCGGCATAGCACAGCAGCGAATGCCTGCGAGCGCGGCGGCAACCCATCCGCCGCTTTGACGACGTAGTCGGCGGCGATTTCGCGGTAGTGAAACCGCGTCAGCGGTCTGCTCTCGCTGGCCGCATAGCGGCGCTTCTCGTCGACGGTCACGAACGGTCCAGCCAGATCCGCCTCTGCGCGCGCTTCCGGCGTGTCCGGTACTGCAGCCGCACTAGCCGCGCCAGCATCGGAAGCCCGATCCACGCGCGCACTCACGACACCCGAGCGCCCCGATCCGCCGGCAAACGCACCGTCGATGTCGTGAAAATCCGGTCCTTGCTCGTAACCCATCAACTCCATACCGGACTGCTTCGCGAGCGTCGCCGCGGCGAACCATCCGCGCGCCCGGTTCGTGCGTGTCCACGCGTGCTGCGCCTCGTCCAACGCGGCCGCATAGTCGCGCGCCAGCTTACGAAACTGCAATTGCTTACGGATGGTGTGGCCACCTTCCCAACTGAAGGAGCCGTAGCGCGGATCGTCGTCGGCGGGGAAATACGGCAGCGCTTCGTCGATCCGGCCGTCGCGCACGAGGCGGCGCGCGAGCAGATAACGCAATGCATCGGCGGTGGTGTGATGCAGGGCATAGTAGGCGTCCGCGCCTGCATCGGACAATGGTGCCGGCGGCACCGCCGATGCAGGGACGCGTGAATCCACGAAGCGCTTCAGCTCGTCCGTGGTGAGCACACGTTCCGCGATGTAGGCCATGTCGCTGCCATAAGCGACATCGGAGACGGAGTCGTCATTCACGCCGATGTTGTCCTGACACGACGCCGCGTCAAACAGGTAACCGAGCGCCTCGACGTACTGCCCGCGCGACAGCGTCAGCACCGCCTGTTCGCCCTTGATCAACTGAGCGCGGGCAGGTTCGAGGCTCGAATCGACGGCTGGGAAACCTTTGGAGGCCTGCGCATAGGCCTCAACGGCAGCGGCTGTATCGCCGCGGCGCAATGCGAGCTTTGCGCTCACCCAGCTTGCGAGTGCGCTGTGTTCACGCGCCACTAGCTCACTGGCGAAATCGTAGCGCCCGACTCGATAGGCGAGCGCGGCGAGGCGATCGGCGCCCGCCACATGATCGATGCCACGTTGCCGGATTGCCTCGACAAGAGACACTAACGACGGGTTCGGTTTGATGCCCTTGTCGCCGCGGGCGGTATCGGCATAGCCGGTCGGCCCGTAACTGTTGTCGTAGCCGCCGTAGTATTCGAACGCGCTCTCGGGGCGGTCCTTGACGATGTCGCCTTCACGCGCGAGCGCATAGGACACCAGCAGGCGTTGTGCGACCGGATCGTCGATCAGGGACGCGACCCGGGCCTTGTCGGCCAGCGTCCACGCAGCGATGAAGCGCAGGGATTGCAAGCCGCTGTTGCCACCGCGTGCCGCCTGCTGCGCGTAGAGGCCGATGGCCTGCTTCAGATTCCCCGACGCGATTGCCGCCGCGCACGGTGTGTCGTTCAGGAAACTGCGGTAGTCGCACTGCTTGCCGGTCTTCTTGTCGTGCAGATAGGTGAGTGCTTCGTCGCCGAAGCTCGCTACCGCGAGGCCTTCCGGATCGGCGGCGCCGTTTGCCGCGAGCGCGCGCGGTTTTGCGTAGGCAGCCGGCAACGCTGCTGTGAGCGAGGCGCAAGCGTCGCTGCCGGTGCAGTCGTCCGCACGGGCTTGGGCGATGGCCGCGAGTTCGGTTGCGGCGGCTACCGCGCGTGGTGCGCCGCTTGAGGCGGGCAATGCGAGGATCTCGTTGAGTCGCGCAGATGCGCGGCTGAGTAGCGGTTCGCGTGCGGCGCAGGCGGATTGCGGGGTGGCAGCGGCTGGCGCCGTGGTGCCCGCCGCGCTGCTAGCTGGCGAGGCACTGGACGCCGCTGCGCAGCTCGCCAGCGCATGCCCGAAATCGACGTCGGCGGCTGCATAGAGCCGCTGCGTCGCCGGCACGCCCGTCCCCATTGCATAGGCTGCGTCACCATCGGCGGCCTTGGCCATCGCGGCAAGCGTCGCGATCTGTTCTGGCGAGAGACCCGCCAACACCGCCTTGGCGGGATCAACGGGCTGCTGCCCGGCCGGAACGCGCACGGCTTCCGGAGCCAGCAGGTGGTCGCCGGGCGTCACGAGACGCGACGCCTCATACGCGAAAGAATTGTTCGGCGTACCCGACAGCGTGCCCGCGCGATTGTCGAGCAATTGCAGCGGAAAAAACGGTCCGCACGCGTGGACGATGACAGCGCCGGCCAACAACGCGATCCCACCACCGAGCGCAAAATATTTACGGTTCAACATGAACGGAGACCTTATTGTTATCGGCTGCGCCGCAGCGAAGCCAACCGATGTCGCGACGCGTGCCCGCGTGCAGCAAGCCAGCTTGAACGCGCCGCAGCAGCATGCCGCGCGCGTCGTAGTCGAGTGCGTAGCCGTTGATGCCGTCGGCGGCTTCGCACGAGGAATCGGTGCGCACGACAGCGGGTAATGGCGCGTCGGCATTGCCGCCGCTGACAAGCGACACGTCGAAGAGCCCTGGTTGCTGCGCGCTCTTGCGCACGTCGGCGGAAATGGCGGCGGTTAGCGGTGCACGCGTGAGCACGGCGCGCCAGGTGGCGAGACTCCATGCGCGTTCGTCGGTGTCGGTGGGCAGCCGGAACCAGACGATGCCCTCGAGTCCGGGCAACGCGTGGCGTTCAATCTTCGTCACGAAAGCGCTGATCTGCTCCGGTTGCGCGACGAGTTCATGCGATACCCCTTGAGTGAAGCCGTTCGCCAGCAACATCGGACGTTCGCTTTCGATGCCGGCCACACGACCATCGTCGCCCCATGTCACGCGCGAGCCGTAGGTCGGCAATGCGACGCGCCACGGATGCCTTGTTCGTTGCGCGAATGCGCCCAGCCATGCGCGCGCTTGCGCCGGGTCGAACAGGCCTTGCGCCGGGTTCATGACCGCATGCACCTGAAGGATGGATTCGTCGGCCTGGGCCAGCAGCGCATCGAGCGCGGGGCTGTCGAGCCAGGTGGGTAGTGCCGTGATCGTCAGTTTGACGGTGGGATCGAGTTGCGCGCGTAACGTGGCGAGGAAACGCGTATACGCGGCGAGCCTGGATGTCGCGCAGTCGTGATCGATTTCGATGGCCGCGAGTGTGATGCCGTGCTGCTTCCAATCGGCGGCGAGCTGGACGATGCGCGCGACCGGCAGCGCGTGCAGATCGTCGAGTTGGCCGTCGACCCGGATGACGGCCGTTACTGGCGCACGCGCCGCGTGGAGACTCGTCCAATCGGGCGAGACGATGGTCCAATCGTCTTTGGAGTCTTTCTCTGCGGCGAGCACATGCCACGTTTGAACGAAGCCGCTGCTGTATTCAATCGCGGATGTGACGGACGGTGTCCATTTGTGTTGCCAGATATAGGCGTCGTTCGACAACGGTGTTGACGGCCTGCCGCAGGCGCCGACGAGCGTCAGCGTCAACACCAGCAGCGGCACGGCCCAAACAGCGAACCCGCCACGCACTCGCCGCCGCGCGGGTGCCGAACCGCCGTCATTCATAGTGCAATGCTTTGGGCACGCGGTAAGCCGTGCCGCCGTACTCGAGCGTTGTGGTGTTGCGCTTCAACGGATGATCGGTCGATACGCAGTTGCTGCTCGTCTGCTTACTGACGCTTTCCTTCGACGTTTCGCCGACACGCAGCGTCGCGTAACCTGCGCCGTTGGCCGGACCGATGGCAAGCGTACGCGTAGTGGCCGAGAATGTGCCGGCACAATTGCCGTCCCATTCGCCGGAGTTGTTCTGGACGGCCAGATTGTCGACCACGCGCCGTAGGGTATGGCCGTCCAGCACATATAGGCTCAGCGCCTGGCCTTCGTATGGATTGACGCGCGACGCGCCCTCGTAGGTCACGCGAACGCCGAATGCCCGCAATTGCGGAGTGAGTTGATAGCGAGCCGTATCCAGATCGATTTGACTGAACCGGATCGCGTCTGAGCTGATAGCAGCCGGTTCATATTCATGCGCGATGATTGCACCCGACTTGCTGTCAGCGACCAGCACTTCGAGGTCGTACTCGCCTTCGTCATCTGTGTTGCCGGCTTTCGGCAATGCCTGCACGGCCAGCGTCAGAGAAGGGTCGGCGGGCCAGACTTTGCACGCGGCATGCTCGGTGTCGAGTTGACGGCCGGGGTGCAGGGTTTTCATCCACGTGGACAGGTGGCCCTGGCAGTCGGCGGTGGCGTCAGTACCGGCGTGGGCGAACAAAGGCAGACAGAGTACGGCGGAGGCGAGTAGTTTTTTCATTTTCTCTTCGAGGGTTTTCTGCCCATGCGCGGCGCATTTGCGGGTCCGGCTGAACCGGCGGATTCTATGGTGCGCGCTGTTCGTTGTAAAACGATGACGCGAAAGAAATGCCGCGCCGCAAATATCTTATTGACTCGGCCCCAAGGGCCGGCTCGATGATGTGAGTGGTCATCAAACGAAGAGGTGACTCGTGCTCCGGAGCGTCTACCAATCGTTGGGTGTAGGCCCCGCTTCAGGATTTTAATCAGGGATGGGGCCCGGATCAGCATCTCCTTTAATCGCCTTTAGGGCGCGCCCAGTGAATATCTTGGCCGGTTCAACAGACATCATGCCGCTATCCCACTCAACGGAAATCTTTTCGAAGAGCCGCGGCTCGATACGTTCACGATGCGTATCAAGCGACTGGCGCATCGCGGATGATATCCGGTCAAGCACGATCTCCGGACGCTGTACCAGGCAGACGTTTCGTCCAAATTCGACCAATTCCTTGCGCATCGGATACTGACGGTCCTTGTTCAGCTTCAGCGCCATGGTCCGGTCAGTCAGCGTGCGGCCAGATTGCGGGTCGCGGACCGGATAAACGGAGGTCGTTACAACATCGAAGAGCGGCGCGAGCCTGGGCACAGCTGAATGCGGATGCTCATAAAGCAGGCCGAAATTCTTCAGGTGTGCATCGCCGTTTCGGACCATGACCGACATCGCGACATACTCAAACAGACGCGACAGGCTTTCGGATCGATTCTCTCCACAATACCAACCGATCACCTTTGCCAGCTGTTCATACGACCCCTCGTATTTCCTGTCAGCCGACCGCAGTGTCATCGCAGCCATATCCTCGAAACCGAGCTGCAGCTTTTCAGGTCCACGCAGATCGAAACGCCGCATGATAAACAGACTTCCGTCATCGGAGAGCCAGAAGTCAGGCACCTCAATGCCTGCTATCCGGGCCGCATCCATGCAGAGAAACTCGTTCTGCGCGAGATCTGGATAGCCTTCACCCGCAGCCTTCACGATGAGGTCCGGCGTGAATGCGGTCGCCTTCTCTACGACCCGATACGCAGTTGCCACGGGCTCGGCCGCATCAGCCAGTGCATCCGCGTCAGGCAGCATGATCTTCGGTTGAAAACCACTAATTCCGGAGCGGAGATACACGTCGACGAGGAAATCAAACAGTTCATCGCTCGCCCCTGAGCGCAAAAGCGTATTGAGTCCGACCTCGGCGCGTATCGGCATAGGCTTCTCGTCGGGCTCCCGATAGCGCAGCCGACCAATCTGGTTTTCCCCTGTCAATGCCAGTAACCGCATGTCGTCGAGATCGACCACCTTAGCGAACCGTTCCCGCAGCTTATCCAGCAGGAAGCCCTCCGGCTGGTTCATCGCGAAGACCGACGGCAACACCGTCTCCGCGTAACTTTCAGCCCGAATCGGCATGAGCAGCGACACCTCGCGAGCGCGCTCCGCCGTCGTGTAGTTGAACGCGAATCGGGATTCTTTCGTCAGATCGCCTGCGTCGCCCTGTGGGGTGCCCACAATCAGCCGCTTGATCTTTCCTTCATTCATCGCGAAGCATGTCTCTCATCTGGTCGTAGTCCGGTCGATCCGACACGATCGATAACCCTTTGCCAAGCGCGCCGAGCGCGCGCATGATGACGTGCAGGCCCACGTTCTGGCCTCGCTCAAGCTGCACGATCGTTTCCCTGCGCACGCCAGCGTGCTGTGCAATCGTTTCCTGCGACTTCTTGAGCTTTGTACGCTCCGCACGAAACAGACGCCCGAACTCATCGGGCGTCATCGCCGCCCTAAAAATGTGGTCCATAACTAACATTTTCACTTTTCATGAAGTAAATGTTAGTTTTGACGCACATAAAGCGCAATGCTTTTTTGAGTCAACCTTTTCCTCACAAGGAAACCATTCCGGTCAATCCCCCGCCGCCTCCGGCTCATTCGACGACAGCCGCGCTTTCGCGTGCCGCATCTTTTCAAGCGTATTCGGCCCCGCCTTCAGTGCGACACCGATCGCCAGTGCGTCCATGATGCACAGATGCACGAGCCGCGACACGCCTGGCGTATTTGGATCGATCGGACTCGGCACGCGCAGCAGCAACGGAATATCGACCAACCACGCCAATCGCGAGCCCACATTAGTCAGCGCAATCGTCGTCGCGCCACGCTCCTTGGCGATCTGAATGCTTTCGTTCACTTCGACGCTACGCCCCGAATGCGAAATCGCAAACGCCACATCACCCGGCTCCATCAGGCCCGCGTAAAGCCGTTGCAAATGACCATCGGTAAACGCAGTAGCCGCAATATCGAGCCGCAAAAACCTTAAAGCCGCATCTTGCGCGACGAGCCCCGACCCCGAGCCAACGCCAAAGAAGAAAACCCGCCCCGCGCTCGACAACGCCGCAACCGCGCTCTCGAACACCGCCGGATCCAACGCAGCACACGCGTGCGTGATCCCATCGACAGCTGCTTCCCCCACCTTCTCCATCAAGGTCTGCGCATCGTCGTCACGCGCAACCGCCGTCGACGCATACGGCACCCCGCCCGCCACGCTCTGCGCCAATTGCATCTTGAAGTCGCGCAGACCATGCGCACCGATCGCGCGGCAAAAGCGCGTGACGGAAGGCTCGGACACATCCGCGCGCTGCGCAAGTTCGGTGATGCTCGCGCGCATCGCAAAGTCGACGTCGCTCAGCACCATGTCGGCGACTTTGCGCTCGGCGGGCCGCAAATTGGCCAGTGCGCCGCGGATGTGGGGAATCAAGTTCGGTGCGGACACCCGGTGTTCCTTAAGGGTTAGATGAATCCGCGTCGCGTCGCAGCTTCAAACAGCTTGAATCAGCCTCAAGCGGCAACACGCGGTTCAGACCAGCCTGCGTCCACTCTCCGTATCGAACAGATGAATATGCTCGGCCGGCAGGCGCAGCGTCACGCGCTGACCGGGTTCGATTTTCGAGCGCTGACGAGTCGTCACGCACCACGTGGTGCCGCCTATTTTCCCGTACAAATGGGTCTCGGCGCCAGTCGGCTCGACCACTTCGACTTCCATGGTGGCGTCCGGCGTTGGCGCCATGGTCTCGATGTGCTCGGGGCGCACCCCAAGCGTGACATTGGCTCCAACCACCGCGGACGCGGGCACCCCCTCCAGCACAATCTCGCCACCGTCGTCGAGTTTCAATGCGAGGCCCTGCCCTTGCGAACGATTGATCAACACGCCTTCGGCGAAATTCATCGACGGCGAGCCGAGGAAACTCGCAACGAACAGATTCGCCGGACGGTCGTACAGTTCCAGCGGACGGCCGATCTGTTCGATCCGCCCCGCGTTCATTACAACGATGCGGTCGGCCATCGTCATCGCTTCGATCTGATCGTGCGTGACGTAGATCACCGTGTTCTTCAGACGCTGATGCAGCGCCTTGATTTCCGTGCGCATCTGCACGCGGAGTTTGGCGTCGAGATTGGAGAGTGGTTCGTCGAACAGAAATAACGACGGCTCGCGCACCACCGCACGGCCCATCGCCACCCGCTGACGTTGACCGCCCGAGAGCGCACGCGGCAAGCGATCCAGATAGCCGCTGAGGTTCAGCATCTTCGCGGCGGCTTCGATTCGCGGCTTGAAACTCGCCGACGATTCCTTGCGAATCCGCGGCCCGAACGCAATGTTTTCGTAGACCGACAGATGCGGATAGAGCGCGTAGCTCTGAAACACCATCGAGATATTGCGCTGTTGCGGCGGGAGCATATTCGCGCGCGTGCCGCCGATCATCAGATCGCCGCCGCTGATTTCTTCGAGCCCCGCCACCATGCGCATCAACGTGCTTTTGCCACAACCCGACGGGCCGACCAGCACGACGAACTCGCCGTCGTTGATGTGGAGATCGATGCCGTGCACCACTTGCGTGTCGCCATAGCGTTTGAAGATGC
Organism: Paraburkholderia sp. BL23I1N1; assembly: GCF_003610295.1. Lineage (NCBI taxonomy): Bacteria > Pseudomonadati > Pseudomonadota > Betaproteobacteria > Burkholderiales > Burkholderiaceae > Paraburkholderia > Paraburkholderia sp. BL23I1N1. The sequence continues at coordinate 4,180,341 of NZ_RAPV01000001.1, read as the reverse complement.
CGCTCAGTTGCACTGCTGCCATGCTGTCCTCATCGTCATGCTGCATCGTCGTGCTGTCGTGCTGCCCGGTTTCATCGAGCAAGGAACACGCCGCGCTATCTCGTCAAAACCATTCAAAGCTGTTCAAAACGATTCCAGCGTCAGTTCTTCCGCCATCAACCGGTTGCCGGCCATCAGTCCACCGTCGACCGGCAATGCGACGCCGGTAATCACGCGCGCCATCGGCGACGCGAGGAACATCACCGCATCGGCGATATCGTCGGGCGTCGCAAAGTCGCGCAACGGGTACCACTTCTTCAGATCCTCGAAGACCTGCGGATTCTTGTCGACGCGCGCGTGCCACGCCAGCGTCTTCACCGTACCCGGACACACAATGTTCGCGCGAATGCCGTAGCGCCCCAGTTCGATCGCCAGCGCTTTCGTATAGCTGATGAGCCCCGCCTTCGCCGCGCTATACGCCGGATGCCCGAGTGCGGCCATGCCGTTCACCGAGCCGATCAGCACCAGCACGCCCTTCTGCCGTTCGATCATCGACGCGCGCACCGCTTCCACCGTGTGATACGTGCCGTTCAGATTCAGATGAATGTCGCGCTGCCAGCTGGCGGCATCCGTCGTGGCAAGCGTCAGACCTTTGGCGGCCCCCGCGTTGGCGACCAGCACGTCCACCGGACCGCGCGTCTTCACCGCCTCGGCAACCGCCTGCTGCACTGCGGCAGCGTCACCGAGGTCGACCGTGATCGGCGTGATATGCGCCGCACCGAGTTGCGCCACCAATCCGTGAAGCGCGACCGCGTCGATATCGAGCGCCAGCACGGTATCGCCCTGCTCCACAAAGCGCTTACACAAGACGCTGCCGATACCGCCGCAAGCGCCCGTCACCAGGACCACACGATTCATGTCTACCCTCGTTCCTCAACCTCGTTGCAGCGCCGGTCTGGCGTGTAAATTTCCTACAAAACCAACACCGCACAGTTGTCTAGTCATCCCGAAGATTGGGTATCCGTGACTTCGCGTTACACAGAACACCCCTGCTTTACAGCATCTTATGCACAAAACTCGCTGGGAAAAAATATGGCAGACCCTACGTGACAAGCTATTTTGCGTCATGTAGGATTTTTTCAAACAATTTAACCCAAAGCGGCCGGCGACGGCAGCAGACCACCCCCACCATCGTTGGATGGGACCGGAGTCAGTGCTAAAGCGCTAACTCCGATCGACTCAGGAGAGAGAAATGTCGTTGCATGCCCGTGCTTCCCTCGCGCTAGGCAAAGTTGCCGTGGCGCTCGCGTTTGCAGGTATCGCCGTCGCGGCTCACGCCGACACGGTCCGCGTGACGGTCGCGCATTACAGCGATGCGACAGCGCCGTACTTCGAAAAGATGGCCCGTAACTTCGAGAAGGCCAATCCCGGCACGACGATCAAGATCGAAGACGTGAACTGGGACACGCTGCAACAGAAACTGCAAACGGACATCTCCGGCGGCGCCAACGCCGACCTGGCGATTGTCGGTACGCGCTGGCTGCTCGACTTCGTGAAGGACGACGTTGCCGAACCGCTCGACGGCTACATGGACGCGAGCTTCAAGGGCCGCTTCATCGGTCCGTTCCTGGCGCCTGGTGAAATCAATGGCAAGGTGTACGGCCTGCCGATTGCCGCTTCTGCCCGCGCCCTCTACTACAACAAGGATCTGCTCGCGAAGGTCGGCTATCCCGACGGTCCGAAGACGTGGAATGACGTGATCGACGCGTCGAAGAAGCTGAAGGCGCAGGGCATTGCCGGCTTCGGTCTGCAAGGCAAGGAAATCGAAACCGACGTCTACTATTACTACGCACTGTGGACCAACGGCGGCGACGTCGTCGGCAAGGACGGCAAGGCGGCGTTCAATTCGCCGGCCGGCATCAAGGCCGCCACGCTGTACAAGACCATGATCGACGACGGCCTGACGCAGCCTGGCGTGACCGGCTACAGCCGCGAAGACGTGCAGAACCTGTTCAAGCAGGGCCGCGTTGCGATGATGATCTCCGCACCGTTCCTCGCCAAGCAGATCAAGAAGGAAGCGCCGAACCTGAAGTACGGTATCGATCCGATCCCGATGGGTACAACGCACGCCACCTACGCGGTGACGGACTCGATCGTGATGTTCAAGAACTCGAAGGTGAAGAAGTCCGCCTGGAAGTTCCTCGACTATCTGTTCACGAAGGAACCGCGTGTCGAGTTCACGACGACCGAAGGCTTCCTGCCGACCACCAAGGCTGAGGCGACCGATCCGGCGTTCAACGATCCGGACACCAAAGCGTTTGTCGCGCTGCTGCCGACAGCCCACTTTGCACCGACTGTGACAGGTTGGGAAGACACCGCGAAGGCTGTGACCGACGCAATGCAATCGATCTACCTGGGCAAGGCGAAGCCGGCTGACGCGTTGAATGCCGCGGCCGCGCAAGCGAACAAGTCGCTCGGTAAGTGATCGCGTAGTCTCGTAGCGATTTGCTGAATACGAAACGCGCGCCGCCGTTGCGAAGGCGGCGCGCGTTTCGGTTGTCATATACGTAATGCACTATCCGGCCCATCCCGTCGCGCCTGCGGTTTTTATGTGGACGCGTCTTACGATCGAGCACGCATGAGCCGTTCCGCTTCTTCGCGCCTTCAGGCGCCCTGGTTGCTGATTGCGCCGAGTCTGGTGTTGGCGCTTTTTATCATCAGCTATCCGATTTTCAACATCGTGTGGCAATCGCTGCACGAGGTCTCGCGCTTCGGCGCGATCCGCGATTTCACCGGTCTGCAGAACTTCTATACGATTTTCACGGACCCCTCGTTTCTCGCCGCGGCCAAACGGACGATTGTCTGGACCGTGTGCGTGGTGGGTGGCACGGTGCTGATTTCAGTGCCGGTTGCGCTGGTGCTGAATCAGGATTTCTATGGACGCGGCGTGGCGCGCACGATTGTGATGCTGCCGTGGTCCGTCTCGCTGACCATGACCGCCGTGGTGTGGCGCTGGGCCTTCAACGACGACTACGGCATGGTCAACGTCACGTTGCAGCGGCTTGGCTTGATCAGCGGTCCGATTCATTGGCTCGCGACGCCGGAACTCGCATTCCCCGTGGAGATCGCCGTCGGTATTCTGGTGTCGATTCCATTTACGGTGACGATTCTGCTCGGCGGGTTGTCGTCGGTGCCGGGCGATATTTATGAAGCGGCGCGAATGGATGGCGCCAGCGCGTGGCAGCAGTTTCGCAAGCTGACGATGCCCCTGTTGCGGCCGTTCATCAACATGACGATTCTGCTGAACGTGATCTACGTGTTCAATTCTTTCCCGATCATCTGGGTGATGACGCAAGGCGGCCCGGACAACGGCACGCATATTCTCGTCACGTATCTCTATGAGCTTGGTTTCCGGCTGGGACGTCCCGGTGAAGCCGCGGCGGTGTCGCTGATCATGCTCGTCATGCTGTTCGTTTTCTCGATCGCTTATCTGCGCCTACAGCCTGCGAAAGAAGGAGAGACGTCATGAGTCTCAGCGTCAAGATGAAGCGCTCGCTGTGGTGCTGGCTGGCACTTTCGCCGCTGATTGTGGCCGTGCTGTTTCCGTTTGCCGTGATGTTGTTTACGGCGTTGAAGCCGGCGACTGAGATCTTTGTTTATCCGGCAAGATGGTTGCCGGTACATTGGCAATGGAGCAATTTTTCGGACATGTGGGTTGCGGCCAATTTCGGCGTGGCGCTGAGGAATAGCTGCGTGATCAGCTTTCTTTCTACCGCGCTGGCGTTGGCGGTGAGCTTGCCGGCGGCTTATGCGTTGGCCAGGTTTCCGTTTCGCGGCAAAGGGCTGTATTCGCAGTTTCTGCTGGTGACCCAGATGTTGTCGCCGATTTTGCTGGTTGTTGGCTTGTTCCGGCTTGCTGCGATGATTCCTTACGGGGATGGCAATCTGGTTGACTCCAAGATCGGGGTCATCGTTTCTTATGCGGCTTTTAATATCGCGTTTGCGGTCTGGATGTTGTCTTCTTACTTTCAGACGGTGCCGCGGGATCTTGAAGAGTCGGCGTGGTTGGAAGGGTGTGGGAGAACCCGCGCTGTTTTTAAGGTTTTCTTGCCGCTGGCCGTGCCTGCGATTGTTGTGACGGCGATCTTTACCTTTATCAACGCGTGGAATGAGTTTGCGGTTGTTTATACGTTGATCCGGTCGCCGGAGAATAAGACGCTCACCGTGCAGGTTACCGATATGGTCGCTGGCAAGTACGTCGTCGAATGGCATCTGGTGATGGCCGCTACCCTCTGCGCAACGTTGCCGGTTTCGATCGTGTTTGCGTGGTTGCAGCGGTTTTTGGTGAAGGGGTTAGCGTTGGGTGCCGTGAAGTAAGTGTTGTGCGACCTGCGACGGAGGTGACCTGCCGCATCTACTGAACGTACAACGACCTCTGCTGAGCCTGTTCGATCACAGCAAGGGCAACGTATGCCTGATATGTTCCGCGAATACCGTGGTCAGATGGGAGGGATGCTCCCGCTCGAACTTTAGCGTGATGCCTATCGAAGGCAAGGGCGGAAGCGCAGGATCGCCGTTAAGTAGGGTGAGATCCGGGGCGACGGCAAGTCTGTGTGATGACCGCAAAAGCCTGCCCCGAGCGGACCAGCGCCGTGAGCCCGGCAAGACTGCTGCTCGCATAGGCGATGCGGTAGGCCCTGCCCGCGCGTTGCAGTGCTTCGCAGGCCGCGACGTGGTCGAGCGTGTCCGGATCGGAAAGCGCCAGCGGCAACGGGTCAAAGTGCGCGGAATCCAGTCCCGGATAGCCGACCCAGACCAGTTGCTCGCGGCGAATGATGTCGTCATCCGGGGCGTCTTCCGGCAACGAGATCATGGCGAGGTCCAGCGCATGCATTTCCAGTTGTTCGAGCAATCGCGGGGTGGGAGCGCAAATGACCTCCACCAGCGCATGCGGATGCTGGCTTGAGAACTGACGCAGCAAATGCGGGAGGAAAACCGCAGCGTAGTCATCCGGGCATCCGAAGCGGATCGTCCCCGACAGGCCTTTACCCGAAAGGTCGGCCATCGCCTCGTCGTGCAGCCGCAGAATGCGCTGGGCGTGGATCAACAGGCGCTCGCCGGGATTCGTCAGCACGACCCCACGCCCCGTACGCTGGAACAGCGGCTGATCGACGATTTCTTCGAGTCGCTTCATCTGTTGACTCAGCGCGGACTGGGTTCGGCCGATCCGGTTGGCCGCGCGACTGAGTGCCCGGACTTCGGCCACGACGATAAAGGAGCGCAGCAGATCGATTTCGAGTGAAAGACTCAAGATATTAGGCTCGCTTCTATCTTCCATAAGAACTATTCGATTCTATGAAAGCAGAGAGCCATCTAGACTGCAAGTTATTCTCGCGGCCAACCAGGGAGAAGCAAGGTGTCCCGGAACAACGACGCAACTTTTTGGCGCAACGCCAGGCAGCACCTCATCCGCTACGGCGGCACCTTCGAGCCGATGATCATCGAGCGCGCCCAGGGTAGCTTCGTCTATGACGCGGATGGCCGCGCGATCCTCGATTTCACCTCGGGGCAGATGAGCGCCGTGCTGGGGCACAGCCACCCGGAAATCGTGTCGGTCATTAACGAATATGCCGGCAAGCTAGACCACCTCTTCAGCGGGATGCTTTCGCGACCGGTGGTCGAGCTGGCGACCCGGTTAGCCGACATCACGCCTGACGGACTCGACCGGGCACTGTTGCTCAGTACGGGCGCGGAGTCGAACGAGGCCGCGATTCGCATGGCGAAGCTGGTCACCGGCAAATATGAAATCGTGGGTTTTGCGCAGTCCTGGCACGGCATGACGGGGGGCGCGGCATCCGCCACCTACAGTGCCGGCCGCAAGGGCGTCGGTCCGGCAGCCGTCGGCTCCTTCGCGATCCCCGCCCCGTTCCTGTACCGGCCGCGATTCGAGCGAAACGGCAAATACGATTACCTTGCAGAACTGGACTATGCCTTCGACCTCATCGATCGTCAGTCCAGCGGCAATCTCGCGGCGTTCATTGCGGAGCCGATCCTCAGCTCCGGCGGGATCATCGAACTGCCGCAAGGCTACATGGCCACGCTAAAGCGCAAGTGTGAGGAGCGCGGCATGCTTCTGATCCTCGACGAAGCGCAAACCGGAATCGGGCGCACGGGCACGATGTTCGCCTGCCAGCACGATGGCGTCACGCCCGACATTCTCACTCTCTCGAAGACGCTGGGCGCGGGTCTGCCGCTCGCGGCAGTCGTGACCTCCGCACAGATCGAGGAGCGGGCCCATGAATTGGGTTACCTGTTCTATACGACCCACGTGTCCGATCCGCTTCCCGCCGCCGTCGGTCTGCGGGTGCTGGATGTGGTTGAACGCGAGGGGCTAATTGCGCGTGCGAACCTGATGGGCGAGCGACTCAGGCGCGGCCTGCTCGATCTGATGGAACGCTTTGAATGCATCGGCGACATTCGCGGACGAGGGCTGCTTCTGGGCATGGAGATCGTCAAGGACCGCCATACGAAGGAGCCGGCGGACGGGCTTGGCGCAAAGATCACCCGTGAGTGCATGAACCTGGGGCTCAGCATGAACATCGTGCAGTTGCCCGGTATGGGCGGCGTGTTCCGGATCGCGCCTCCGTTGACTGTCGGCGAGGATGAGATCGACCTGGGGCTGGAACTGCTCGGGCAGGCGATTGAGCGTTCGCTTTAATTAGCCTGGCGAAATAGCCTTGAGTTTTTTGCGTGACCGACAAACGCCTTTGCCGGAACGGCGGCGTCACGCGATCTGCTGAACCCACTGACTCCGCCAACCCGGTGCTTCAAAGGGATCCGAAAAATACTGGGTCTCGTGAATGACCTTGCCGTTGCAGAATTCCATAATGCTTACCGTGTAAGCCGCTCGCCCCTGATAGGCGATGCTGTATTCCGTGATCCAGAGATTGCCTTCTCCCTGAATTCGCCTGACATCAAAACCTGATGGCTTATCTGGGTGATGGCTCCGCAGCGCCTGCAGATTATTTCGTCCGATGATTCGCTCACCTGACTGGGGATAGTCGCAGACGGCGTCGTCGTCGTAAATATCGTGTTCGGCGTCGAGATCGCCAGCCGCCGACGCCTGCCAGTGCGCGTTCAGGGCTTCGCGTATTGTTTCTTCCTGCATTGCGTGCCTCCGGAAACCGTTCACGTCAATCTATTGCGTACTTCGCGGAAAAAACCCGGGATCGCCCGTCTTGACCATTGCGGCGCCAAACAGATTTGCTTGTCGATCACGTGTAGCAAATGAATTTCTGGGCGGCGGAAGAGGGTTCCGACACGGCAACGCCCGCATAGGGCGGGCGTTGCCGTGTCGAAGCGAGCCGTGTCGATCGACAAGTGCTTCGCCATACCGACGAAGGAACCACACTTCTTTGCAGTGCTCCCGCTCCTGATTGCGGCCAGCATTATTTCTCTTCTCGCAACCATGGGGTAAAGGTGATTCCTACCAATAGCCCTTCCGGCCCGATGAACCGGCTGACAGTCTGACCCCAAGGCTCTTTCTTGTTCCTGACCAGCATTCGATACCCATGAGACTCAAGCTCTGCCGTAGCCGTTTCGACGATGTCAACGTCAAACTCAATCCAGGCTTGCGGGACAGGAACGTCACCAGGCCACGAATCCCTTCCGAAGCAGGACTGCGCTGCCTCAGAGAGTGGCCACAGGGCGAAACTGTTTGCACCGTTCAGCGCCTCCGTATGAAGGTAACCGCCTTTCTTCTCCTTGAAGGGGATACCGAAGGTCTGACTGTACAGCTTGCGGCTTGCCCCCGCTTCACGAACAATCGGGCCAAAGCCTGCGATGAACAAGACGGCGGTATTTGCGAATTCTTCCATGGCTTCTCCTTTGTCCGGAATGAGCGGTTTGGCTCGGAAGCAATGGCCATTCGTCGAGTACGGGTTGCGATCGTGTGGGTGACCGCAATGGCCGACTGCCTGACGAGCATGACTGTCCACGTCGATCGAATTTTGACCTGGCGTAGAGGCCGGTTTTTAGGTAGCACCGGTCATGGATAAGTGTAGGCTTGTTTCGCGTGGCTTGTGATTAGCCCACGTGTGCGAGGTCGCGTGCCGTGCGAACCTTGGACGGCCGGTCGCGCAGCAGCAGGGGCATCAAACGCCGGTTGGCTGTCTGCGCCGCCCACTCGCAATACGCGGCGCTGCCGAGCACCCAGCCCTTGAGCGTCGACTGCATCAGGTTATTGACCTCGAGTTCGTCAAGGGGCTGTGCGCTCAAATCGCGGTATGCCTGATGGCGCTCGAACGGCGTATTGCCGAGCGTCCGGTAGAGTGGATGGTCTTTGATGAAGCTATCGACACGCAGCCCGATGTGATGCGTGAAGCTAGACCACGGGTAGTTTCCTGACTCTGCCACAAGGCGGTTGCGCACTGGCGCATGATCGATCACCTGGCTCGCGAACAGGAAATACCGGTCGGGCTCAATCACTGTTGCGCAGTAACCGCCACGCCACACCGAACCGCGCCGTCCATGGCGGCGGTTGAAGGTCTCGACGTAGCGACGGCCGACTGCCTGCATCGCCATGGCCACGCTCGATTCGTATGAAGGCGTGACGAGGAACTGTACCGCGTCAGGCATGAGAACCCACGCGTGTACTGCCAGATCGGCGACGCGCGCTGCGTCTGCCAGGCAGGCGAGGAAGTACAGGTAGTCTCCTTCGTCCAGGAATACGGGCCCCGTGAGCCCCTGCAAGATAACGTGCTGCGGTTGTTCTGGAACGTAGTGCCGTGCAAGCCGTGTCATGCTGAATTAACCGGAAATCCGATGTGAGAAAGCGATCCGACAGGGTTCGGACGCGCGACGATGCGTAACGAAATTCTATCGATCATGTGCGTGCCTTCGCATCACGAATAGACCTTTTTTATGGCCTCTTTTCGTTAATTTGCCGATCGCAGCCAGCATCTCTTTTATGCCACCGCTGAATAGCAGTGCCGCGCTATACATTTCTAGACGCTCTGCCTGCACGCCATCCGGCACCAATACATCAGACAGCACGACGGTACAGCGGTCGAACCGTCCCTAGTTTCCATTCGAATCCCACCTGAACCGGCGAAGCCCAGCATAATGGGGTTCGATAATTTTATAGGTAGGTATCCGAACGATATAGATATCCGGACAAGCAGAAGCTGATCCTCCCTGGGCGGAATGCGCCCCGCTCTTCGTGTATAAAGGAGGAAGCCTGTACTACGAGAGCCCGCCGTGCCCGAAACCACGAACTCAACCGCCGAAGGTCCGAACCCGTCCTTGCCGCGAATCATCAAGCCGTGGGGCATCGGCGGCGCAATCGTGTTGTTGCTCGGCATTGTGCTGCTGATCTTCAACCCGTTCCGCAAGAGCCCGGATGAACGGGCGCTGAGCGAACTGGGATTCATCAAAGGCACCTGCAGCGACAGCGGCGCGTCGACAGCCACGCCCGACTCGGAATGCCTGGCGTTGCGGGCGAAACCGACAATGACGGCATCTCAGGTCGCGGCCGCCCTGCCACATCTAAAGAATTCCGACCGCAAGATCGAACTGAATCTGGCCGGCACCCAGATCGATAACCTCGATTCGCTGAAGGGACTGGACGATCTGGAATCGCTTGACCTGACGGACACGCCCGTCTGGAACATCGACGCCCTGAAGGACATGCACTCGCTGAAAAGGCTCGTGCTCCATCGCACCGAAGTCGAAAATATCGTCGCGCTAAAAGGACTGACCGGTCTGCAATCGCTGAACCTCTGGGATACCCGCGTCTCGAATCTCGACGCGCTCAAGAATCTGGGCGATCTGCGCGACCTCGACCTGCGGGATACACAGGTTCGCGATCTCAATCCGCTCGAAAATTTGCCTCATCTGGAAACGCTCAAACTCGGGGGCGCGAGAAACGTCCGGAACATCGACGCGCTCAGCCAGCTCGCTTCCTTGCAGACGCTCGACCTCAACGAAACCCAGATCGACAGTATCAGTGAGTTGAAAAAACTCGGCGGTCTGCAAGCGCTCTATCTGGCGAACACGCCGCTGCGAGACATCGACGCACTAAAAGGAATGTCCTCGCTCAGGACGCTCGTGCTGGACGGCTCGAAGGTCGATGATATCGACGCGGCGCAGGGCATGCTCCAGCTGGACACGCTGGTGCTCGCTCGCACGCAAGTGACGAACATCGATGCATTGAAGGGGCTCACCCGTCTGCAAAGGCTCAATCTCGCCGACACACGGGTCGAGAACATCGAGGCGCTGACAGACCTGAAAAGCCTGCGAATGCTCAATCTCTTTCGCACCAGGGTTCGAAGCATCGATCCACTGCGAGGTTTGACCGGTTTGCAGGAACTCTACCTTGCGAACACCCCTGTCCAGGACGTCGATGCGCTGAAAGGGCTCACTGGCCTGCGAGAGCTCGTTCTCTATGGCACCCAGGCCAGGAACGTCGACGATCTCAAAGCGGCGCTTCCAAAAACGCGAATCGTGTGGTGATCACGTTTCTCTCCAGTCGGGGCACCACGTCCTTATGTCGAGAATGACCACCAATGCGATGAGCCGCCGGCACCTTCTGGCGCTGATCGGCAAGAACCTCGGCGCGGCTGCCATGATGCAAGGCATGGGCACGTTGGGGTTCGCCGCTACCTCGACTTACGCCGGACCGGTCAGACTCGATGGCGCGCCCAAAGGAACGCGAGTTCTCGTGCTCGGCGCGGGCATGGCTGGCCTCGTCGCCGCCTTTGAGTTGAGGAACGCGGGGTACCACGTGCAGGTGCTCGAGTACAACAACCGTGCAGGTGGTCGGGCCTGGACCGTCAGGGGCGGTGATCGTTATACCGAGCTCGGCGGCGCCACCCAATACTGCGATTTCGCTGACGGGCTTTATCTGAACCCGGGGCCGTGGCGCATTCCGTATCACCACCAGGGCGTACTCGACTACGCAAAACCGCCTGAAGGTGCCGCTCGAGCCGTTCATTCAGGTCAATTACAACGCATACCTGCATTCGACGGAGGCTTTCGGCGGCAAGCCGCAACGATTCCGGACGGTACAGACCGACTATCAAGGCTATATCGCCGAGCTGCTTTCCAAAGCAATCCGCAAGGACGCACTCGATGATGCGTTGTCAGTCGAAGATGCGCATCTGCTGCTTGACTCCCTGCGCCAATGGGGTGCGCTCGATCCGGATGGCCGCTATGAGGCGGGCTGGCGAAGCAGTGAGCGCCGCGGATTCGCGACCGCGCATGGCGGTGGGCTGATGCCCAAGGCCGTGCCGTCGAATCTGCTCCCGCGCGACCCCTTGCTTGCATCGAGTTTGTGGCAATGGCTCTCGTCTGGAAGCGAGCAGGACTTCCAGAGCACCATTTTCCAGCCCGTCGGCGGCATGGACAGGATTGCCCATGCGCTTTATTCGCAGGTCGCAAGCGCCGTAGTGTTCAACGCCAGAGTCACGGCCATCATGCAGGACGAGCAAGGCGTCACAGTGCGCTATACGGATACGGCCAGCCGAACCGAACGGAATGCGCACGCGGATTGGCTGGTGTGCACCATCCCGCTTTCGATTCTGAGTCAGATCGACATTGCGGTCGGCCCCGACATGCGCGCCGCGATCGATGCGGTGCCCTACGAGACATCGGTGAAAGTCGGGTTGCAATTCGGCCGGCGATTCTGGGAAGAAGACGAGCAGATCTACGGCGGCATCACGCATACGGACCTGCCGATCTCAACGATCGGCTATCCGGCAACGGGTTACGGATCGACCGGTCCTGCGGTGCTGCTCGGCGCCTACATGTGGGGGCCCGCCAGCTATGAGATGGGTGCGCTGCCCCCTGCCGAACGGATCGCGTTGGCATTGAGCCAGGGCAGCCAGATTCATCCGCAGTACGCGCGTGAGTACCAGAACGGCTTCGCGATGAGCTGGAGCCGATCGCCGTTCACGAATGGCTGCTTCGCCGCATGGACAGATGAGTTGAGAAACGCGCACTACGCGAATCTCTGTCAGATCGACGGACGGATTGTCCTTGCCGGTGAGCACGCTTCCCATATCCCGGCATGGCAGGAAGGCGCGGTGCTGTCGTCGCTGGATGCGATCACTCGCTTGCATCGGAGAATCGTCAATGGATAGGCCGACGCTGATCCTCAGCGCGATGCTGATGGCCTGGCTGATGACCTGGCTGTCGGGAGCTGCGACGGCGTCGGCTCAGGCCGTGGCACAGGACGCACCACGCACCTTCACGATTTCGCCGGGCGAGCGCTTCACCGAAAAAAGCGGCGAAGCGCTTTACAACGCTTCCTGCGCGGGGTGCCATATGCCGGATGGAAAAGGCGCACAGGGCGCGGGTCACTACCCGGCGCTCGCTGACAACCCGGCAGTCGAATCAGCACCCTACGTCATCGTCAACGTACTGCACGGCCGAAATGCGATGCCATCCTTTGGCGACGAGATGAATGACGATCAGGTCGCTGCTGTCGTCAATTACACGAGAACCCATTTCGGCAATCGATTTACCGGAAATGTCACGCCGAGCCAGGTTAGAAGTCTGCGCTGAGTTCACGTGGCAGGGCTGAGCCCCCGTTCACCATGGGACAGTGCGGCCCATGCGGTCGAGGTACGCAAGGCCTGGCTTTCCCCGCTTCGAAAGCAGCGTGTTCACAATGTCCGGAATGGTTTCCTCAAGGCCGGACGGCGCGTTCGGACCGCCCAATGCTGTGCGAATCCAGCCCGGAGCCATCAGCACCAAGGCGCGTGGCTCACTTGCATGGCGAGCAGCGTAGCTTCGCATGTACTGGTTCAGAGCCGACTTGCTGCCGCGATAGACTTCAAACCCACCGTTAGTATTGTTGGCGATGCTGCCCTGCCCCGACGACATGACGCCGATGAGGCCGTCGCGAGGGACAAGATCCTGCAGCGCCTCGACCATACGCATAGGGCCAAGTGCATTCGCGACCATCACGCGGATGAACTCCTCGGTGGATACTTCACCGATGGTGTCGTTCGGATTCGCATTGGCGGTGCCGGCGTTCACGAACAGGATGTCGAACATCCGGCCCGACAAGCGGGCACGGAGTGCCGCGATCTGCTCCGGTTCGCAGATGTCGACGGTCTCAACCTCGACGCGGCCCGGGTTCTCGTCGGCCAGGTCATGCAGTTGAGTTCGGCCTTCGATCGGGCGCGTGGTGCCGACGGCGTTCCATCCCTTTTTCAAGAGTTCGGCGGCCATGGCGTGTCCGAGGCCACGCGATGCGCCGATGAGCAGAATGGTGGGGGCCTTATCGCCACTTGAGTGTTTCATCAAGATTCCTTGAGATTGGACAGCCCCGATTCTGGTGGAGAAAAGTTCATTGCACCAGACGCGTGGGATGCAATAATCGATTGCATTGGAATCAACGAATAGTCAATGCAGGGGGCGACTTGACATGCAAGACGTGGACTTGAATCTCCTCACTGCGCTGGATGTATTGCTCGCCGAGTGCAGCGTAACCAAGGCAGCGCACCGACTCGGCTTGAGCCCCTCTGCCATGAGCAGAACGCTTTCGAGACTGCGGATAGCGACGGGTGATCAACTGCTCGTGCTAGCGGGGAGGACGCTGGTTCCGACACCGTATGCCGAGCAACTCGGCGAGCAGGTCCATGAACTTGCCCGAAACGCCAGGGCCGTGCTTCAACCCGCCAACAACACCTTGGACGTTGCCACACTGGAGCGGACGTTCACGATTCGTGCGAATGATGGCTTCGTCGAACTGGTTGGCGCATCGCTCATGGCGGAGATCACCCAAACCGCGCCCCACGTCCGTATCCGCTTCGTATCGAAGCCTGACAAGGATGCCCGGCCACTTCGGGAAGGCATGATTGATCTGGAGGTCGGCGTACTCGGAACGGCCGCGCCGGAACTGCGGACGCGGTTGCTGTTTCGTGATCGGTTCGTGGGTATTTGCCGAACTGGGCATCCTCTTTTGACAAGGGTGACTGCGAAACGCTACGCCAGTTACCAGCACGTGGTGGTGTCGCGCAAACGGCAATTCTCCGGCCCGGTAGACGATGCGTTAGGCCAGTTGGGTCTACGCAGGACCATTGCCATGGTCGTGCTCACCTATGCCAACGCGATGCAGATCGCACGCCACTCGGATCTTCTCGGACTCGTCCCGCATTCATGCCTTGGCAGTGCCTTGCTGGGCGGTCATGCGGGTAATGCGGGCGTTCAGCTCTTTGAACTCCCGGTACGAACGCCCGAGATCAAGGTGTCGGCCATTTGGCACCCTCGCCTCCATGCTGATCCTGCCCATCGCTGGCTGCGCGATACCCTCTTTGCTATTTGCAAAAATGCTGCCGCCACTGCGAACGCGATGCCGAACGTACGCCGGTGATCATCCCGGGATGAGTATGAGCGCCTGCATCTGCAGGCTGGGCGCCGCGCTCAGCGCTCGAGCAGATCCTGCGGCTCGATGCCCGCGTCGCTGCAGTAGCGCTGATAGTCGGCAAGGCGATCGGCGGTTGTGATACGGCGTTTGGTTTCGCCATCGTGACCAAGATACTCGACGGTGCCCATCACCACCACCATCACGACGAGTGGTTCGTCACCGACCGCCTCCCACCAGTCGACGTTGCCGGCAGACTCGTGCACGTAGTCGCCGGATCCGACCGTTTCGCCAGTACAAAGGCGACGCTGCCCTTCAAGGTTGAAGGCGTGCACTTCGCCGGTATGACGGTGCAGGCCAAGCTTGATGCCTGGCGCCAGACGCATCAGTTCCACCCAGCCGCGATCATCTTTCAGGAAGCGCAGCGGCCGCGACCACTTACCCGGACCCTCGGGGATCCACAGCCCGTCTGCGGACAACGGGCTGGCACGGGTGATCGTATGTCGTTCATTGATCATGCGATGGCTCCGAATTGATGGCGACGTTGTTGTTCGGTTAGCAACGCGCTGAGGCGTGCAGCGGAGTCTATCACCCGTAACAGGCACGCAATTCAGCGAATCTCCGTAGAGTGTGCAATGGCGCTTATGTACGTAGTCGCCCTTGAACAATTCGGTTTTCGTGCCATCGGTGTCGCACTGCCACGTCGGCGGCAACGCAGTGGTTGCGGTGCATATTCGGCCCTTGTGCGGCGCGATCGCGGATCCTACTTCTGGGACAGCCGCGCGTCTCTCTCGTTTACTCCGCCAGCTTGCTGATTGGCATCGCGTGCCTCGTCTGCAGCGTAGAGAGCTACGATCAAAACATTTTGACTGCGCCTCGTTCGCCGGATGTCAAAAGTGGAAAGGTGATTCTGTACAACAATCACGGGGCTACCGCTGCAGGTGTGAGGTAGCCTGACTTTTTAGCCTCTTTTGAATTTTGAGTGGGTAGGTTTGGCGGGTCAAGGACGGACGTAAGGCCGGCGAAGCGAATCCTTGAGGCGCCCAGAATTGATAGGCTGAGCCGTGGCTGGTTGCGGCAGAATGCGGCAACCAGCCACGCAAGACAAAGCAACCATGACGAATCAACTGTTCGAATCCGCGCTTGGAATGGGCGGGCTGTGGTGGGGGAGCCGCAAGGCTCGCCGGCTCGTTAGAACACCGGTCTTCCAAACCCGCCACGTGCCCGCTCACCACCACCCAAGCGAGTGAGTATCGGGCGATCCAAGAAGTACCAGAGAGGTCGCACCATGAGCATCAAACCTACAAAACAAACTCAACCCGCTTCGCGCCCGCCTGTCGACGCGCTCCAGTACGAGAAACTTGCATTGCAGGCCTTCGATCTATGCAACCGGCAGTTGAGCCAACTCAACACGCTGATCACACTTGCGTCCTCAATGTGTAGGAATCCTGCCATCACGAGCGACGAAAGACGACGTCAGCGGACCATGCTTGAATTGCTTGTCGACACGGCAGAGCAATATCAGCGGGAACTCGAATGCGACCGTGAGCTGTACCAGGTGATTGCGCTCGATGCGAAGGGCGTCCCTCAAAGCCGCATCACTGCCAATCGTGCCGCGCGCCTTCTTGCAGAAGCATCACAAATAGCGACGACGGAAACACCCGCAGCCACGAAGTCCAGCCTGAGCAAACAAACGTCAGCCGAACCCGAGACGAGCGTAGAAGCAGACGCGGCCCCAAAGCCGGCTCCCGTGGAGCATTAACCATTCGTCGCGGCCCCCGTGTCACATCAACATGTGACCGAGCAGAGCGCGGGGTAAGCGCAACTGGAGGCGGGCAATGCGCCGCCTCCGCTCAACGAAGTGACGACGCCGTCTCTTGATCCGTAATACCCGTCAATCAACGCTCCACTTTCGACATAACCGCCGTCGTCGGGTCATACCGATAACCCTTCTGCGAAAGTCGTTCGGCCATCGTCGCACCAATAAGCTTTTGCTGTATGTCCCGGGAGATCAACTCACTATCGGGCTTAAGCCGCTCAAGTTCAGACGAGAGCTTCCGGATGAGCGCCACTTCTCCTGTGCTGCGCGAGTCGATGAACAATAGCTTTTCGTTTGCCGAACCGAGTCGTTCCTTCAGGTCCTTCGCATGCTCTACCCACTGTTCAGCAATCGTGCGCAGCTCGTTAAAGGCCTTCTCATGCGCTTTGGCCTGCGCCGCGATCTGGCGTTGCAACTCGACAACCTCCTCCGCCTTCGCAGAATCGCTCGCCTGATTGGCAAGTAGATGGCCGCGTCGCGCTTCTTCCGCGCGAGCCTTCTCGACTTCTGCGAGGCGCTGCGCCAAGGTCGCCGCATGCTGTTCGGCGGCTTCTACGCGTTCCTTCGCGGTAGACGCATCTTGCGAAACCTGGGCCAGTTCGGCGATCGCAGCCGTTTTCGCCGCGGTCATGACGCTGATCTGCTCCCTCGCCGCTTCAAGCTTACGTACGACGCCTTGCAGTTCATCGTGCCGAGTCGACACTTCCTCGCCCCGCATGGCGCTCGTCCGGCGCTCTGCTTCGAGCGCAGTCCGCGCCTCCTCAAGTTCCCGACCGACGCGCTGCAGTTCGTCGCGCTGAGTTGACGCTTCCTCGCTCCGCGCTGCGCTTGTCTGGCGCTCCGCTGCAAGCGCAGTGCGCGCCTCATTCAGTTCAGCCTCAATCGCGGCGATCCGCGCGAGGCTCTCGTTCGCCTGCGCCGTAGCAGCTTCCGCGCGCGATGACGCCGCACTGGATTCCTGCGACCACCGTTCCGCTTCGGCCGACTTCGCCTGTTCGACTTCTGCGAGGCGCTGCCCCAACATCGTCGCATGCTGTTCGGCAACCTCTGCCCGCTCCTTTGCCACAGATGCGTCTTGGGAGACCCGGCTCAGTTCGGCATTCATGGCAGACGCGTTCTGCGAGGCCTGCGTCAGCTCAGCACTCACAGCCGCATTCGCCACCGTCATGGCGTTGACCTGCTCCCGCGCCGCCGCCAATTCACGACCGACGCGCTGCAATTCATCAAACTGAATCGCCGCTTCTTCGATCCGCGCCGCACTTGCCTGACGTTCCGCTTCGAGCGTAACGCGCGCCTCATCCCGTTCAGCCTGAATCGCGGCGACCCGCGCAAGGCTCTCGTTCACCTGCGCCGTGGCGGCGTCTGCACGCGATGAAGCCGCGTTCAATTCTTCCGACCATCGTTCCGCTTCGGCCGACTTCGCCTGCTCGACTTCCGCGAGGCGCTGGCCCAACGTCGCCGCATGCTGTTCGGCGGCCTCTGCCCGCTCCGTCGCTGCGGACGCGTCCTGCGAAACCTGAGCCAGTTCAGCGCTCACAGCCGCTTGCGCCTCCGTCACAGCACCGATCAGCTCTCGCGTCGCCACCAGTTCACGGCTGACGTGCTGCAATTCATCAAACTGAATCGCGGCTTCTTCACGACGTGCTGCACTCGTCTGCCTCTCTGCTTCGAGCATAGCGCGCGCCTCATCCCGTTCAGCCTCCAACCCGGCGACCCGCGCGACACTCTCGCTCGCCAGTGCCGTCGCGGCATCTGCGCGCGATAACGCTTCGCTGGCATCCTGCAACGCCCGATCCGCTTCGGCCGACTTCGCCTGACAGTCATAGCCCAGCGAGATGACCTCCTGCCGCGCCTCGTCGAGTTCCTGCTTCATCTGGGCGATCTGGTCGTTCTGGCTGGAAACAGCAGCGGCCAACTCGCCACGCGCGTGACGTTCCTCGTCGAGTTCGGCCTTCGTGTGGGCCAGCGCGGCCTCTTCCACCGCGACACGCTGCGCCAGTTCATCCGCTCGCGCCTCGCCAGCCTCGGCTCGGCCAGTCGCTGTCGCGAGTTCCGCCGCGAGACGTGTCGCCGTATCCTCGGAGGCGCTCAGCGCATTCGTCAAGGCAAGATGCTGCTCACGGCCGGTTTCGACTTCCGCCAGCGTCTTTTGAAACTCGGCAAGCGCCTCGTCCCGTTCCGCGCGAGCACTATCGATTTGCTGGTTCAAGACGCTCAGGTGCTGACTGACCGCCCGGTCAGCTTCGCCCTGGGCGGCCATCCAGAGCCGATCCGCGGCGCTCATCATGGTTTCGGAAATGTGCTCCGGCAAGGCGGCATGGACCTGCACGTGGGGCATGACAGGCTGTCGCGCTTCGCGCCAGCGTTGCAAGGCTGCCGCAATGGCAACAATCGACCCGCCGGGGATCTCCGGCAAAATGGTCACCGGGCTCACTTTCCGGCCTTCCTCGATCATGCGGTCGGCGATTTCCGCGACCCGTTCATCCGTAATTGTGTCTGCGTCCGTGGACATAAGCGCCTCAAAGCTCCATGCGACCTGGCAGTAGATAGCGTACCCAATACGTGACTCCAGCGAGCAATAACCCCATTGAAAGGGTTGCGAGTCGGCTCAATCAGCACAACTCGCCGCTCGCTGAAAAGACCGGCAACACGATCACCGATGTCATACGCGTGGTACAGCGCGTGACCGATATTATGGGCGATATCGAGGCAGCGTCGAACAGGCAAACGCGCGGCACAATCATCCGGACCTAAACTTCAAGGGGCAGCGGTTCCGTCAAACTCGACGATCTCGACCCAGTTCGCCCCCTTGCCGACCGGATATTGCCCGATCGCACTCAAGGCGCCCGTCTTACAGTCGATGCGATAGGCACTCAGATTCGTCGACAACTGACCCACCGCGAGCAAGTACTGGCCGGAGGGATCGATATTGAATCCACGCGGCTGCTTTTCGGTCTGGAACGTTCCGATGCGCGTCAGCTTGCCCGATGCCGCGCTGATCTTGTACGCCGCGAGTGTGCTCGACGTGCGCTCCGACGCATACAGGAAGCGCCCGTCCGGCGTCAGGTGGAGATCCGCTCCCCACGGCTTGTCGCCCCAAAAATTGGGCGGCAGAATGGAGATCGTCTGAACCGGTTTGACGGTGTCGCGCGCACCGTCGAAGGCGAGCACGTGCAGCTTGCCATCGAGCTCATCGATCAGGTAGGCAAAGCGATGATCCGCCGAGAACACGAAGTGTCGAGGTCCCGATTTCGGTGGCAACGAATACGCGGGCGCGGCGTCCTCGGTCAACTGTCCGGTCGATGCATCGAACTTCAGACGCAGCCAGGCATCCGCGCCAAGTACGGACGCGAACACGTAGCGGTTGTCGGGGGCATTCCGGATGGCGTGAGCCATGGGGCCGGTGCCAATCGTCTGCTGCACGTCGCCGGCCACGCCATCTGCGCCGATCCGGTTGACCGCCAGAAGGTTGCCACCATACGACGCTGAAAAGAGGTAGCGCCCGGTCGCGTCCGTCGAGACATACGCCATGCTGTCGGCGAGTGGCGCCCTGCCGAGTTCAATCAGCCGGCCGTCGAGCGGATTGACTGCGAAGCTCACCACGCGATACGGCTTCGAGCGCAGCCCGGCGTAGAGCCGGAGATGGTCGGGCGAAAATGACATCGGCATCACGGTTCCGCCGACACCCACCGTCTCCACGGCCGTCATCGAGCCATTCGATTTGTCGAGATTGAAGACCGAAATATCCTGGCTATCGGCATTCGATACGTAGGCGTACGTGGCGGCCTGCGAGATGCAAGGCACGGCAGCACCCGCCAACATGATTACGCCTGCACTCAGAATGCCTTTAACGTTCATGCTCATACTCCGATGAAAAATGATTGGAATGGTCCAACGCAAACGCACGCGACAAGGCGTCGAACGACGCCGTGGGTTCGCCTGAAAATCGACCGTGCGATCGGCGCCTCGCCCCGATCGCACGTAGTGAACACTACCTGGCGAGACGAAATGCCGAGACGGCATCCGTCATTGACTGCGCCCGCTGCTCGAGCGCGCTCGCGGCAGCGGCGGCCTCTTCGACGAGCGCTGCATTCTGCTGGGTGACCTGGTCCATCTGCGTCACGGCCTGCCCGACCTGCTCGATGCCGGCGCTCTGCTCGATCGTCGCTGCCTTGATTTCATTCATGATGGTGGCCACGCTGCGCACCGCGCCGACAATGTCTTTCATCGACTGCCCCGCCTGGGTGACCAGGCTATTGCCGTTCGCGACGTCCTCCACCGACGCGCCGATCAACACCTTGATCTCGCGCGCGGCATCCGCGCTGCGCAGCGCGAGACTGCGCACCTCGCTGGCGACCACGGCGAAGCCACGCCCCTGCTCGCCCGCCCTCGCCGACTCGACCGCCGCGTTCAACGCAAGGATATTGGTCTGAAACGCAATACTGTCGATCAGCCCAGTGATCTCGGCGATCTTGCGCGAGCTTTGACTGATTGCGCTCATCGTCTGGATAGCGCGCTCCACGACTTCGCCGCCACCCTGCGCGACATCGGCCGCATTCGACGCCTGTGTACTTGCCTGCTGCGCGTTGTCCGCATTCTGTTTGACGGTCGACGTCAGTTGTTCCATGCTGGCTGCCGTTTCTTCCAGCGCCGCGGACTGCTGCTCCGTGCGGCTCGACAGATCGAGATTGCCGGCGGCGATCTCCCGCGCCCCGCTGTAAATAGCCTCGCAACTATTGCGCACGTTCGCCACGGTCTGGGACAAACCACGCTGCATCCGTTCCATCGCCGCGAACAACTGACCGATCTCGTTACCGCTCGCCTCCGGAATACTCGCCGTCAGATCGTTCGCCGCGATTCGATCGAGCAGGCTGGCGGCGTTCTTCAGCGGCGCCGTCACGATGCGCCGCAGCGCGAAATGGGTGGCGACGATCAGCAGAAGCGCACCGCCCACCCCGACAGCGACCAGGCTGACGACCCACGTATATTCGCGATCCGCCTGCGCGATGGCATCGGTCGAGAGCGTGTTCGCGATGCTCTGGAATTTCTCGACGTTCACCGAATACGCCACACCCGCCGCCGTAATGTCGTGATCGTTGATCGCGGCGTAAGCGTTCGTATCGCCGGCACGCAGCGCATCGGCGGCTTTCTTCAGGATCGTTGCAAGATTGACCGACGATTCGATCAGTTGCCGCTTCAACTCGTCGTTCTGGCCAAGAAATGACGCCGCACTGCGAAACGACTCTGTTTCGGTAGCCGCCCGGTCCAGCGTCGTCCCCGCGCTTTTCAACGCCGAGTCTCGCGTTGCCTCGTCGTTGCGCTCCTTCAGGGCCGAGTAGGCTCGCGTCAACGCGGCGCGGGTACGGGTGGAATCCTTGTATCCGTCGTTGACGAGAATTTCCTGAGTCGCAATCTGATGGATGCGCGCGAGATTGCTAGTCGAGCGACTGAGCGAGGTGATTCCGACCACCCCACCCAGCAAAATCATCGCGGCAAAAATCAGCAATACACCCAGAAGACTGTTTCGAACCGATACGTTTCGCATGCCGCGTTCCCAATCCAACGTTGTACGATGACACGTTTAACGGCAGATTGGGCGAGCGCTTGAGTAAACTAGGCATTTCGATCGATTTGACACAAGACATCAGACCACTACGGTGAACAATTGGGACGGTTGGCTCAGACGCGTCGTTCCTGGGATCGTCGATCAGGCCCGGTCGCCTCAGCTTGCCTCCGGCTCTTCATCCATGATGAGCAGAAATAGCGTCGCCTGGGACGAGATATCCAGCTTCCTATAAAGATTGCGCCGATGAACCTTGGCTGTCGCAGGCGACACCCCAAGTAGCCTTGCCATATTTTTAGTTGAATGACCGGCAAGAATCATCAGCGCGATTTCAATTTCCCGATTAGTCAAGGACGCATTGGACCGCTTGCGCAACGCCTGTTCGAAGTGAAGGCGACGGTCACTTCCCGCGGGTGAACTCACCGGCGGCACGAGCACGGCAGTCTGTGCCGACAGGGCATGGGACATCAACGGTAGTAACCATGAGCCGTAAAGACAAAGGGTTCCGATTTCTGTCGAGCTAAAGCGGCGTTCGCTGCCCATCGACACCGACAGCGTTCCGCCCGCCGGCAGTGGCGCCAGAAACTGCACCTCATCTTCCAGCACGTTCACCGAAAAATAGCGGCGAAAATATTCGGTTTCACGGAAATGATCGGGCGCCACTTCGTCGAGGCAATACACGCCCGGGCTGATCGCGCCCAGACTGAATTGATAGAACGGGTCGAGCAAATAGACGCCATTCAAATACCCTTTGAACAGTTCGTCGTGCGGCGTGCGCGCCTGGATCTCGGCGATCAACTGGGGTTTCCCGTTGGGCCAGAAGATCATCACCACCCAGTTGTCAAAGTGGACCACTTTACGCAACAGGTCGATCAGCGCATGCCAGAACTGTTTGTCGTCGAGCTTTTCGACCAGACGTCCAAGCCGCTGATGAAATGCAACGTCCGCTACTTCAAGCTGCATGCCAGTTTCCCCAACTACCCCTAAAAGGGTAGGTCGCCCCTTCGTTCTAGCCCTTCGGCCTGATTTTCACCCGTCGCCGCCCACCCTACCATCTCAGTACCCCGGCGCACGCGCGTCGACAGGCTTGCTCGCAGCGAGCAATACAGGAGAAAAGAATGGGTATCAGAGACATCGGCGTTCGAGTTGGCCAAGGCACGCCCGGTCCATTTAACAGCATTACCGACGTGCAAGGCGTCAGAGTCGGTCATCGTACCCTGGTCGAAAATCGAGCAGAAGGGTCGATTCGAACCGGCGTGACGATCATCGAACCACGCCCTGGCGTCGCTCGGCTCGAACCATGTTTTGCAGGCTGTCATGTGCTCAACGGAAACGGCGATGCCACCGGCCTGGAGTGGATCCGCGAATCTGGATTGCTGACCACGCCCATTGCCTACACCAACACGCACAGCGTCGGCGTGGTTCACGATGCACTGGTCGCCGCCGAACGCGCAACAGTCGGCAAAAGCCAGTACTGGTGCATGCCGGTCGTGCTGGAAACCTTCGACGGCGTGCTGAACGACATCTGGGGGCAGCACGTCACGGCGGCGCATGTCCACGAAGCGCAGTCCGAGGCCCGTAGCGGACCGGTCGCGGAAGGGTCGGTTGGCGGCGGCACTGGCATGATTTGTCACGAGTTCAAAGGCGGCATTGGAACAGCCTCGCGCAAGCTCGCACCCGAGGAAGGCGGCTGGACCGTCGGCGCGCTGGTCCAGGCGAACTACGGCCGTCGCGACGCGCTGCGTGTGGCCGGCTATCCGGTTGGCGAGGTGCTGCGAAATCTTCCATCGCCATTCGACCGGCGTCAGGCAGGCGTCCCTGGAATGGGGTCGATCGTGGTGACGCTGGCAACCGACGCACCGCTTCTTCCGCATCAGTGCGAGCAGATTGCGCGACGCGCGAGCATTGGATTAGCCCGGGTGGGCGGCGGCACCGAATATTCGAGTGGCGACATTTTTATCGCCTTCTCGGTAGGCAACCGCAGCATACCGGCGGCGGATTACGGCAAAGCGGGCGAGCCTGTCATCAGTGTGCGCAGCGTCAATCTGGATTTCATTTCTCCGCTATTCGTCGCCGCTGCGGAAGCGGTCGAAGAAGCCATCCTCAACGCACTGGTTGCTGCGGAGGACATGGAAGGTCGAGGCGTTCATGTTCCCGCGCTCGGCGCAGCCCGGCTGCTGAAAGCACTGGAGCAAGTGGGCTGGCGCCGCGACTTCAATCACGCGGACCGCCCTTCAGCCGAGTAACGCGTCTTCCTCTTGCATGAGTTCCTTCATTAAATTCGAAAGGCCGCTATGACAGCCCGTCATCTCATCACTGTCGTGACCGGAATCCTCGCAGCATCGGGGACGCTTGCTCTGACCACAAACCATGTTCAAGCCGAAGAGCTGAATGTCTACAACTGGTCGGACAATATCGCCGAGGACACCGTATCGGGCTTCGAAAAGGAAACCGGCATTCACACGCGATACGACGTCTATGACGGCGACGACACCTTGCAGGCAAAGTTGCTGAGCGGATCCTCGGGCTATGACGTGGTCGTGCCATCGTCCGCCTATGCCGGCAAGCAGATTGAAGCAGGCGTCTACCGGAAACTCGACAAGAGCAAGATTCCCAATCTGGCCAATCTGGATCCCGTGCTCATGAAAATGCTTGCGTCAGCCGATCCGGGCAATCAATACACGGTGCCATGGTCATGGGGAACGGATGGCATCGGCTACAACGTCACGAAAGTGACGCAAATCCTGGGCAAGGACGCACCGTACGACAGCTGGGACCTGCTGTTCGATCCGCAATACGTATCCAAGCTGAAAACCTGCGGTGTGTCCATGCTCGACTCAGCAGAAGACGCTTTCTCGGTTGGCTTGATCTACCTGCATAAGGATCCGAACAGCACCAACCCTGCCGATTATCAGGCCGTCTACAAGCTGCTCAAAACCATTCGCCCGTACATCACCCAGTTCAATTCTTCCGGCTACATCAATGACCTCGCCAACAATGATGTCTGCATCGCGCTAGGGTGGTCGGGCGACGTCGGGATCGCGAAGCGGCGTGCCGAAGAAGCCCGTCGCTTGTACGAGATTCGCTACGTCATTCCCAAAGGCGACGGCGTGTTGTGGTTCGATCTGATGGGCGTTCCCAAAGATGCGCCTCACCCAGAAGCGGCGATGCAATGGATCAATTACATCCTTCAGCCCAAGGTCAGCGCGGCGATCACCAATCAGGTTTTCTATCCCAACGCAAACGCTGCTGCCCGTGCTTACGTGAAACCGGCCATCCTCGATAACGAAGCGATCTACCCTCGCGGCGAAAAGATGAAATCGCTCATCCTGTCATTGCCTTTGCCGGCCGATATCCTGCGCCTTCAAAACCGGCTATGGACCCAGCTCAAATCCGGGCGCTAACGCGCAAGCTGCTGCACTGCAAAAAATACGGAGCCGGTGAAAATCCAAACACGCGTTTCCAACACGCGCCTTGATACATCGGACTCCGTATTATGACAACGCCGCCTTTGGTCTGAACTATTGCGCGGCGCGCAGCATAACGGTGAAGTTACGTTCGACGTGTCGGGAACACGTAACACCCCGGACGTAACACGCGACACGCGGTGCCGTCACCGTATTCCACACCCCGCCTGATCAAGCTTGTCCAGCAAGCTCCTTCCTACCGCACGCCACTCAATTCCGGCACTGCCGATGCGCGGATTGTGTCGTGCTCCGTCACCGGCGCGTTGGCTCGGAACTTGCAAAGGTCAAATGCCCAAGCAAAGCACACACAAGCACAGCGTTACCGCACGCGGCTCTAAAACTAAACGAAGGCGACGCGCACAAACGCGATGTCGGGCACACAGCAATCGTTTTCTGAAAGACCGATCAGCGGTTTTCCGGGGGCACTGATTACACCTTTGACCAATCAGGACGCGATTTCATCGCGAAAGGACTAATCATGGCTCCCTTCAAACACACTCTCGTTGCGTCGGCAAGCGCACTCCTATGGTGGTCGCTAGCCACTTCGTGTCAGGCTGGAGATGTCACGTCCACGCCGCCCACCTCGCTCACGCAAGGCGGCGGATGGACGACACCCGGGCAACCGGGATCGGGCTTCTCATGGACAGGAAGCGGCGGCACCCCCAGCGGGTGGGCCGGCAGTGGTTCGGGTGTTAGTAGTGGCTCTGGTTTTGGCGGCACCTCGTCCTGGGGTGGCGTTTCGGTTTCCGGCTCGGGGTACGGCGGCGGTTTTGCAGGCGGTGGCATTGGCGGTTATGGCGGTGGGTACGGTGGTGGTTCCGGCGATGGTGGGTACGGTGGTGGTTCCGGCGATGGTGGGTACGGTGGTGGTTCCGGCGATGGTGGCTCCGGCGGTTCGGGTGGCGGAGACGGGGGCGGTTCAGGAAACGGTGGTCATGGCGGCTCCGGTGGCTCTGGCGGCTCCGGTGGCTCGGGCGGTTCCGGTGGCGGGGACGGCGGCGGCTCTGGAAACGGTGGCCATGGCGGCTCCGGCGGCGGCGGGGACGGCGGCTCAGGTGGTTCGGGTGGTTCGGGTGGTTCGGGTGGTTCGGGTGGTTCGGGTGGTTCGGGTGGTTCGGGTGGCTCGGGTGGCTCGGGTGGCTCGGGTGGCTCGGGTGGCTCGGGTGGCTCGGGCGGCTCGGGCGGCTCGGGCGGCTCGGGCGGCGGCGGAAACGGCGGTGGCTCTGGAAACGGTGGTCACGGCGGCTCCAGCGGCTCAGGTGGCTCCACCACCGGCGTAGGCTCCAGTTCCGGCAACCAGCTCGCCGGCGGCTTGCTTGATCCGATCGTCAACCTGGTCGTCAGCGTCGGCGCGATCAGCGTACCAATCGTGCCGATTACCATCGGCAACAACAGCGGTAGCGGCAACGGCAACGGCGTGGGCAACGGCACAGCCGGTGGTTCGAATGGCGTGACAGGCGGATCGGGCGGACATGGTACCGGCTTGCTGGCGCCTGTGACCGCGTTGCTCGGCGGTCTGCCCGTGGCATCGGTGAGCGGCGGCTCGCAAGGCAACAGCAGCCCCGTCGCACCGCTGACCACCTTGCTTGGCGGACTAACCGGAGCCCTGGGCGGCGGCACTTCACAAGGCAGCAGCCCAATCGCACCGCTCACCAGCTTGCTCGGCGGACTGACCGGCGCCTTGGGAGGCGGCACCGTGCACGGATCGTCGACGAACGGCAACACAAGCTCCGCGAGCAATCCGCTGGCACCACTGACCAACCTGGTCGGCACACTCACTGGCGCACTCGGCGGAGCAAGCGGCGGCTCGTCTCCGCTCGCCCCGGTGACGAACCTGCTCGGTGGTCTCACAGGCGGGCTCGGCGGTGGCAACACCCCGCAGACGGCACCCAAGCACTAGGCCCGCGGCACGTGGTGCCTCCTGGGCACTACGTGCGCGGCTTCCTGAATGTTCCTGGATGTAATAGACAGCAAAGAAAGCAACCGGCCGGACCTGACTTGCATCACCGCTTCACCACGTCAGGCCCGGCTTCCAGTACTCACCTCGCCGTTCCAGTTTGCGCTTCACGAATTTCCCCAACGAGCGTCTGGACCAGTTCCGCCGCCGGCATCGCACGTGAAAGTCGCACGGCCTGCCCTGCCCATTGAGCCGCATAGTCGGCGCTTCCCTGCGCTTTTGCGGCCGCATGCAACGCCTTGCCGGCGTCATAAACAATTGGATAATCCGGCAACGCGGGGCGCGCCGGATCTTTGTCCAACTCACTAAACCGGTTCTCGATGCCGCGCGCCGCACGTCCAGAAATTGCGCTGATGAACGTCGTGCGGCTGCGGGGATTCAGCAGTGCGGCTCGATATGCCGCGTCGGCAGCAGATTCGGGTGAGGCGACGAACGCGGTGCCGAGTTGCGCCGCCTGTGCGCCCAGCGCCAACGCAGCCGCGATGCCCGCGCCATCCATGATCCCGCCGGCCGCGATCACCGGCAGCGGAACCTCGCGAACAATCAATCGCACCAGCGCCATCGTGCCGAGCAATTCGTCCGGCGCCGACGGGTCGAAATTGCCCCGATGGCCGCCTGCCTCCGCCCCCTGCGCAACGATGCCATCCAGTCCCGCTGCATGGATTCGAGTGGCTTCGTCCAGGCTCGTGGCGCTCGCGAGCAGCATGATCCCGGCTTCGCGCAACGCGGCGATTTTCGCGGCCAACGGCAAGCCGAAGTGAAAGCTGACCACCGCCGGACGCTCGTTGAGCAACATCTCGAGCATCGCGTCATCTTCGATAAAACTCGTGTAGATCTCGCGCAGCGCGGTGGGTGGTTTGGCACCGAAGCGCGCGAAGTGCGGCGCCAGATAGTCAAGCCAACGCGCCTCCCGAACGGGATCGGCAATGGCCGGCGCATGGGCGAACACGTTGACGTTAAACGGCTTGCCGGTCGACGCGCGTATTTCACGGATCGCCGCTCGCGCGCCCTGCGCGTTCATCGCACCGACACCGAGCGAGCCCAACGCACCCGCGTTCGATACCGCCGCAGCTAGCGCAGGCGTGCCCACCACCGCCATCGGCGCCTGGATAATCGGTAAGGCAACGCCCAACCGGGCGAGCAGATTTGAAGCGTCCTTCATGGCCTCAGCTCCTCGAAATCGTGACGCGCTCAGCGTTGCCGTGCACGTAAATCCGTGGTCGATTCACCCCCCCAGCCCCAATTGTCGGTATCGATTTCCTCGATCACGACGAAAGTGGCTGCGGGGTCCTTGTGCAACACGCGCACCACAAGATCGGTGGCGCCCTTGATCAACTCGGCCTTCTGCTCGCGCGTAACGCCTTCGCGCGTCACCTGAATATTGATGTACGGCATGATGCACTCCTTTCAGTTATTCAGCTGCTCCAGGATCAACGGGATGCCTTACCACGTACCCGCAGTCGTCCCACCATCCACCGGCACGATGACGCCCGTGACGAATGTCGAATCGGTCAGATAAAACACGGCATTGACGATATCCTGAACCGCGCCGATCCGCCCCGCCGGCTGCATCGACTTGAGGAATTCGTGCGTGCCGCTGTCATGCAGCGGCGTGTCGATAATGCCGGGCGCAACCGCCGACACCTGCACGTTGTTCGCAGCGAGTTCGAGCGCGAGGGCACGGGTCGCCGCATTGATGCCGCCTTTGACCAGCACCGGCAGCAACGCCGGCACTTTGACGTTCGGTTGCATCGCGATACTCGCCGAGATATTCACGATATGCCCCGCACCGTTGGCCGACATATGCGCGGCGGCTTGCTGCGCCGGATAGAAGAAGCCTTTGAGATTCGTGCCGACAATGGCGTCGAAATCTTCCGTCGTGTAATTCGCGACCGGCTTCGCGATAAAGATGCCCGCGTTGTTCACCAGAATGTCGACACGGCCGAACGTCGCGATCGCGCGCTCGAACAGCACGCGGGCCGTCTCGGGGTCGGCGATATCGCCCGCCACAGCGAGGAAGTTCTGCGGCGCGCCGAGTTTGTCGGCAGCGGCGTTCAAGCGGGCCATCGTGCGGGCATTGCCGACCACGTTGTAGCCTCGTTCCAGATAAGCTTTGGCCAGCGCAAAGCCGATACCGCTGGATGCACCGGTAATAACAACAGTCTTGTTTTGCGTGTTCATGATGTTCGACTCCGTGGGTCAGGGAAAACGGCTGCGGGCCACTCATCGGCGGGCACCGCAGGGAGTCGCGATGTGTGTCCGGCTCCCATGGAACTGACTATACTTATGCCACTCATGTTGATAAATGCGCCCATGTCGAATTCATTTGATACATCAGGTAATGAATAGCCCGCGGATCATCGAACGAACCAGCAAGCGCCAGTTTGACGACCTGATGCTCGGCAGCATCGAGCTGTTCTGTCTCGCGGCGGAACTGGAGAGCTTTACGGACGCCGCCACCGTTGCCGGCGTCACGCCCGCGGCGGTGAGCCGCTCGGTGTCACGGCTCGAGGAGCGCCTCGAGGTGCGGCTCTTCGTCAGAACCACGCGCCGTATCCGGCTGACCGACCCGGGCAGGACGTACTACGAGCGTTGCCGCGAGGCGCTCGGACAACTCGTCGACGCAGAGCGCGAAGCGACCGGCCAGCAATCCGCCGCTGCCGGCGTGTTGCGCATCAGCATGCCGACGCCCTACGCGCACTATCGCGTGCTGCCCATCCTGCCGGCGTTCCGGGAGCGGCATCCGCAGGTGCGCGTCGACGTGCATATCAGCAACCGCAACATCGATTTCGCCGAAGAAGGCTTCGATCTGGCCATTCGCGGCAGCGCGCCGGGCGAATCGAATCTGATTGCCCGCAAGCTCGAAGACGCGGAACTGGTCGTGGTGGCCAGTCGCGCTTATCTGTCGCGAGCCGGCACGCCGTCGTCGCTGGAGGACCTCGCGCGCCACGATTGCATTCAGTTCGACCTGCCAAGCAGTGGCCGCAAGATTCCCTGGCTGTTCAAAAGCGGCGCGCACATGCAGGAGCATTTCACCGACGGCGGCTATTCGAGCGCGGGCGACGTCCTCGGCGGCGTGACCTTGGCGCGCAGCGGCGCAGGGCTGTTCCAAACGTATCGTTTCGTGGTCGAGCAGGATCTGGCGCGTGGCGGTCTGGTGGAAGTCCTGCCGGAACTCGGTGGCGCCTCGCGTCCGTTCGTGCTGCTGTACCCCCACAAACGCCATTTGTCGTTGCGGGTGCGCCGCTTCGTCGATTTTCTCGTCGAGACGCTCGGCTCCGCGCCGGGCAATGAACTCGCCTCTTCCCTTCCTAACAGCTAAACGACGATGGATCGAATCGACGCGATGAAGGTGTTCGTCGCCGCTCTCGACGAGGGCAGCCTTGCCGCTGCAGGCCGGCGGCTCGGCCGCTCGCCCGCCGCCGTGAGCCGGGCCATTGCGTTTCTCGAAGCGCACGTCGGCATGGCGCTACTCCACCGCACCACGCGCACGATCAAGCTGAGCGAAGCCGGCGAGCGTTACGCCGCCTCGTGCCGGCAAATCCTGACCGACCTCGAAGAAGCCGACCTGATGATCGCCGGTGAACACGCGGCGCCACGCGGCACGCTGACACTGACCGCGCCCGTAGCCGCCGGTCAGGACTTTCTGCGTCCGCTGCTCGACGAGTTTGTGGACCTGTATCCGGATGTCACCGCGCGCCTCTACCTGCTCGACCGCCCCGCCAACCTGATCGACGAAGGAATCGACGTCGCGCTGCGCATCGCCCACCTGGCCGATTCGACGCTCATCGCGATGCCGGTCGGCGAAGTACGCCGGGTGCTTGCTGCCGCGCCGCGCTATCTCGCCAACCATCCGCGTCTCAAGGAACCCGGCGACCTCGCCCAGCACCGGATCATTTCGATGACGCATTTCGGCGTCGATTCGTGGAGCTTTCCGCCGTCGAACAATTCGGCCGCGCCGCAAACCGTGCACTTCACGCCGCGGCTGATCGTCAACAGCGTGCAGGGCGCGGTGGCCTCGGCCGTCGACGGGCACGGGGTCACGCGGCTCTTTTCCTATCACGTCGCCGAACAGGTCCGCGATGCTTCGTTGAAGATCGTGCTGACCGGTTACGAGCAGGCGCCCCTCCCCGTTCATCTGCTCACGCCGCAAGGCCGTCTCGCGATACCGAAGGTCCGGGCCTTCTTCGACTTCGCGATACCGCGCCTGCGCGCCCATTTCAGCGCGCTCAAAGCGATCACCGACGCGGATTAAACCACGGCGCGGAAGAATGCCTGCCGCGCGGCGGCGATTCTCTCGGCGGGCGTTCGTATCTACACTGCTTTCCATCGGTAATGGCGAGGGCCAACCCGGCTGCGGCGCCAAACGCATGGAGCAGGCAATGGACTCGGAACAGAAAGTGATGCTCAGCGCCGGTGCGCGGATGCGCGCCGGATCACGGGAGGCGTTATGAACCAGCCAGCCAATGTGGCGCCCCTTGGGGTCGGGGTCGCGCCCCCGAACGCCACCGGCTACGCGACGCGAAATACGCTCTACTGGCGCGGGAATCTTTTCATTTGCGTGTTCGGCTCGTTTACCACGCTCGTCAGCCTGAGCATGCTGCTGCCGTTTCTGCCGCTGTACGTGCAGCAACTCGGTGTGACTTCGCAGGCCGCCATCGTGCAGTGGTCAGGCGTGGCGTTCGGCGCGACGTTTCTCGGCACTGCCGTGACGGCGCCACTCTGGGGGCGTCTCGCGGATCGGTATGGGCGCAAGCCGATGCTCGTGAGAGCGGCGGTTGGCATGGCGATTGTGATGTCGTTGATCGGCATGGCGCACAACGTCACCGAACTGGTCGTGTTGCGGTTGCTGGCCGGATTGATCGGCGGCTATGCATCGGCGTCGATTGTTATGATCGGCACTCAGGCGCCGCGTGAACGCGCGGGGTGGGCACTCGGCATTCTGTCGACCGGCTCGCTGGCCGGCAGTCTCGTGGGTCCGTTGGTTGGCGGTCTGCTGCCCTCGTTGATCAGCATTCGTAGTACGTTCTTTGCCGGCGGCGCCATGATCGCGGTCGCCGCGGTGCTGACGATCCTGTTCGTACGAGAAGATTTTCACCCTGACACCGATACCAAAGCGCGCGCCGCTAGCCACTCCACGGCACCGAAGCTGGCCAACCGCACCGTGATGCTCGCGCTGCTGCTCACGGCGATGATGGTGCTGCTCGCCAACATGTCGATCGAACCGATCATTACCGTCTATATCGCACACCTCAATGTGCCGACCGATCACCTGGCCCGCACCGCCGGCATCGTGATGGCGTGCTCGGCGTTCGGCAGCATGCTGACCGCGGCGCGGCTCGGCGCACTCGCGGACCGAATCGGAAGTTGGAATGTGATTATCGGTTGCCTCGTGTTGACCGGGCTCGTCATGGTGCCGCAAGCGTTCGTCACGCACTGGTGGCAACTGGCGCTCCTGCGTGGTTTGATGGGCATGACGCTGGCCGGCCTGCTGCCGTCGATTGCGAAACTGGTGCGGCAGACGGCCAGCGAACACCATTCGGGGACGATGCTCGGATATCTCCAATCGGCGCAATTCGCTGGTCAGGTGATCGGGCCGTTGCTCGGTGGATTGATCTGCGTCCATCTTGGCCTGCACGCTGTGTTCTTCGTTACAGGCTCGCTGTTGGTTGCTTGTGCCGTGCTCGGGCAGGTTGTGCGTAGCCGGCCGTTGCATGCATGACGGCCGGCTGCCTGTAGTGCGTCAGCGTCCTGGTTTAGTCGTACGGTTTTCGTCCGGTTAAAGACGAGTGACGTCGACGATGGTATCGGCAAATGCCTTCGGCGCTTCCTGTGGCAAGTTATGTCCGATGCCGCCGTCGATGTTCCGGTGCAGATACTTACCGGTGAACTTTTTCGCGTAAGTTGCCGGCTCCGGATGCGGCGCGCCGTTGGCGTCGCCTTCCATGGTGATGGTCGGAACCGAGATGGTCGGCGCCTGCGCCAGACGCGCTTCGAGCGCGTCATATTGCGGCTCGCCCTTGACCAGTCCCAGACGCCAGCGATAGTTGTGAATCACCACCGCGACATGATCCGGATTGTTGAACGATTCCGCCGAGCGGTCGAAGGTTGCATCGTCGAAATTCCATTTCGGCGACGCAAGACGCCAGATCAGCTTGTTGAAGTCGTGGCGGTTCGCTTTATATCCCGCATAGCCGCGCTCCGTGGCGAAATAGAACTGGTACCACCAGGCGAGTTCAGCCTTCGGCGGCAGCGGCGTCTTGTTGGCCTCCTGGCTGCCGATCAGATAACCGCTCACCGACACCATCGCCTTGCATCGCTGCGGCCACAGCGCGGCAATGATATTCACCGTGCGCGCGCCCCAATCGAAGCCGCCAAAGATCGCCTGGTCGATCTTCAACGCGTCCATCAGGGCAATGATGTCGACGGCAACCACCGCCTGCTGACCGTTGCGCGGCGTATCCGCAGACAAAAACCGCGTCGTGCCATAGCCCCGCAGATACGGCACGATGACCCGATAGCCCGCGGCGGCAAGCAATGGCGTGACTTCGGCGAAGCTGTAGATATCGTAGGGCCAGCCGTGCAGCAGGATAACCACCGGTCCATTCTGCGGACCCGCTTCCGCATAGCCCATGCTGAGCGTTCCGATGTCGACCTGCCGGATGGTGTCGAACGAAGCAACACGCGCTGCCGCTTTCGTACTGGATGGCGTGCCGTTCGACTGCGCTTCGGCGAGTCCGCTCATACCCAACTCCAACAAACTGATACCAGCAATCGTCGTCCCAAGCAGGCGGCGGCGTCGAGTATTGATCTGGTCCGGCATCGCTGATTCTCCTCAATGATGAGCCACACAAGCGCAGAGCATGTCCGGCTTGCGAAGCCAGACAATCTGGCCTGGAAGTATTAAAACGCGTGGACGTATCTGGCTTGTGTCTGGCCGGCGCGCCAGTGCAACGTTATGTATTTACCAACGGCGTGGATACATTGAGATACAGAGACGGCGAGACGGGAGTTGATGTGACATACCGCGCAATCAGTGAGCGACCGGAATCGGGCTGACGCCTTTCAACACAAGCCTGGCTTCCAGGCCGCCATCGGGCCGGTTATGCAGCGACAGCACCGCATCCATCGCCAAAGCGAGTTGCCGCGCAATGGCGAGTCCCAGCCCGGTGCCACCGGTTCCGCGGTTGCGCGACCCTTCCAGCCGATAGAACGGTTCAAACACCGCTTCCAGCGACTCAGCCGGAATACCCGGCCCGCGATCGAGTATCGTGACCGCCACCTGCCCATTCTGCAAGGCGGCGACCTTGATCTCCGCCGCCCCGCCGAACTTCAGCGCGTTATCGACGAGATTGCCGACGATCCGGCGTAACGCCTCGGGACGCGTCACCAGTGCGGTGTTGATTCGGCCGTGCAGCGAAACCTCTTTGCCGGCGTCGACATAATCGAACACGAGGCTGTCGAATAGCGCATCCGGATCGATACGCAGAGGCGCCTCACTGGCGCCGTGCATCGTGCGTGCGTACGTGACGCCTTCCTTGACCATCGTTTCCATTTCCTGCAGGTCCTGCTGCAGCTTCTGGCCCTGCGCGCTGTCGTCCATCACGTCGACGCGCAAACGCATGCGGGTAATCGGCGTTTGCAAGTCGTGCGAAATCGCCGCGAGAATCTGCAAGCGCTCGGTCATGTATAGCCTGATGCGGTCCTGCATGGCGTTGAACGCCCGCGCGGCGCGTGCCACTTCGTCCGGTCCGTCCTCGGGCAAGCGCTCAACCTTGAGGTCGGGGCCCAAGGTATCGGCCGCGCGCGCCAAATGGCTCAACGGACGGGTCGCGAGCCGTACCGCCAGCCAGCAGCATGCGGCCAGCACCACGAGTTGCAGCACCAGCACCCACGACAACCACGGCGACAACGGCGCGCCCGGCATGGGGTGGTAGTCGATCGTCAGCGGCGTGCCGTCACTCAACTGCAGATGAACCTGCAGACGGTCCGGGTCACCGGTGACGGCGTTGGCCGTCAGCGGATAACGTTTGCCGATGCCATCCGCGATCGATTGCGCCACCCTCGCCGAGAGCTTCGCGTCCGGAGGTGCGCCGGCTATCCCGGGTCCCAGATTGAAGGTGTAGGTGCGCCGCGCCAACCTTGGCAGCCATTCGGCGCGTTCGTTAGCGGGCAAATGATCGAGCAGCGCGACGGAGCTGGTGACCTCGCGTTCGATGTAACCCATCATCACGTTGGTCATGGTCTGGTCCCGTTCCGTCATGGTGAGCCAGACCGACAGCGTTTGCACCACCGCAAGGCTGACAAAGAGAATCAGGGCCAACCGCGTGAACAGCGTGCGCGGCCAATGCAGCAGGGCCTTCAGGTTCATGGATTGCCTTCGATCATGGTCACCGCCGCCGAAAATACGTAACCCTCGCTGCGCAGCGTCTTGATGTAGCGCGGCTCGCGCGCCACATCCTGCAGGCGTTGGCGCAAGCGGCTCACCAGCAGATCGATCGAGCGGTCGAACGGATCGGCCTGGCGGCCCTGGGTCAGATTGAGCAATTGATCCCGCGTGAGCACGCGCTGCGGATGATCGAGAAACACGCGCAGCAAGCGGTATTCCGCACCGCTCAAGGCCACCATGGTGCCCTCCGCGTCGAGCAGATGGCGCGCGGTGGTGTCGAGCCGCCAGTCGCCGAAGCCGATCATCGGCGCGGTTTCCGTCACCTGCATGCCGGGCGGCAGCATCCGCGCGCGGCGCAACACGGAGCGGATGCGCGCCAGCAGTTCGCGCACCGCAAACGGCTTGGCCAGGTAATCGTCGGCGCCCATCTCCAACCCGACAATGCGATCCGCCTCTTCGCTGCGAGCGGTCAGCATCAATACCGGCACCGAACGGAACTTGCCGGCACGCAGTTCACGGCACAGCACGAGACCGTCTTCGCCGGGCAGCATCAGGTCGAGCACGATCAGATCAGGCGCGCCCTGCTCGAGGACCGTGCGCATCTGTCGGCCGTTGGCGGCCAGCGAGACACGTATGCCGTTCTTCTCGAGATAGGTGGCGAGCAATTCGCGGATGCCGCGATCGTCGTCGACGATCAGCACGTGGTCGGTGTTTTCCATCAAGGGATCAATCCTTTCGACGATTGACTCGCACCCGGTTCACGTTGACCAGCGAACAGTGCACGGGATGCGCCAGTTCAGCGGCCAATCCGCCAGCCAGGAACGCGAGGATCGCCATGAACCGTCTCATGCGTCCTCCACGACGGACAGGCTGGCGCCATTGTTCACGCTGGCCTCCAGCGTATACGGGTCGACACCCTCCAGGCAACCGATGTTGACGCGCCATTGCTGCGGATCCCTGCGCGTCTGGTGGAACGGATAAATGCCGCAATGCTTGCAGAAGTAGTGCTTCGCCGTGCGCGTATTGAACTGATAAAGCGTCAGCGCTTCCTCACCCTTCAGGATCTTCAGTTCGCCTGCCGCGAACGGCGGCGTCATCAGCGCACCTTTGCGCCGGCACAGGCTGCAATTGCAACGCGCAGCAGGAACAACGGCCGTACGGACTTCAAATTTCACGGTCCCGCAATGACAGGACCCTTGCAGCAATTCGGTACTCATGGGGCACTCCGCGATAGGTATGGCTGCTTTATAGCCCAGCACGCGCGACGCTTTGTATCCCAATGTATCTGGGTGTTCCCCTGACACAAAACATTGCACCCAGGCCACCTTAGCGACACAAGCCAGATACGAACGGGCGTTCCAATGCAGCCATGTTCACCACCGGAATGCCCGGCACGACGTCCACGTCTACACCCGGGTCTTCCCTTTCATGAAAGGACGCTGCCATGCTCTCCCGACTCAAAACCTCCGCCACCGTCGCCCTGTTCGCCGCATCCGTGGCCGCCGGCGCCGCCGCAGTCGCAACTTTCGTTGTGAGTCCTGCGGCCAGCGCCGCCGCAAACCCCATTGCGAACCAGATCGACAACAACGCGACCGCGCCGGAATTCACCGGCATCGACAAATGGCTCAATAGCGATCCCCTGACCATGCAGCAGTTGCGGGGCAAGGTTGTGCTGGTCGATTTCTGGACCTATACCTGTATCAACTGCATCCACGTTCTGCCGTACGTGAAGACCTGGAATCAGAAATATAAGGACCAGGGCCTGGCGGTGGTCGGTGTCCACACCCCCGAGTATCCATTCGAGCGCAACACGGACAACGTCAAGACGGCGATCAAGCGTTTCAACATTACGTTCCCGGTGGCGCAAGACAACAGTTACGCAACCTGGCGCGCCTACGGCAACGAGTATTGGCCTGCGTTCTATCTGGTCGACAAGAAAGGGCACGTGGTCTACACGCATTTCGGCGAAGGCGACTACGAACAGACCGAGGCAAAGATCAAGGCCCTGCTGGCGGAAAACCCGTGATTCGTATCGCAATGTATCTGGGCATCGCAGCGATACAGAACATTGCAATTGCCCCGGTTTCTCGACACAAGCCAGATACATCGCCACGTTTTAATGCATCAACGCCGGATGACAGACGCAAGCAACATCGCGGATGACTGACCGGATGGCTGCTCTCGCGGCCTGACACCCCGGCGCCTTCCTTCTTTATTTTTTAGTTCTCGGAGAACGACATGAAAACCTCAATGATCGCTTTGGCCTTCGCTGCATTCGCTACGGCTGGCTTCGCTCACGCCTCTGATGCTCCGGCAGCAGCAACGGTGAGTCAATTGGGCGCCGCGCAAGTGCAGCAATGGAGCGCGAACCAAACCGGCGCGATGCAGAAGACCCGCGCGGACGTCCGCCATGAACTGGTGCAAGCCCAGAAGGATGGCCAGCTCGCCCAACTCAGCAATTTGTATCGCGGCAGCTGATTATCTGAACGCCACGGGATTAGATCCTGCTTGCAATACGATCAGCAATCCTCTTGGTTAAAGATCCTTCTCGCGCTTCACTACGCCCACGCCGAACGCACCCGGCGTGGGCGTAGCGCGTTCAACGGTTCGTGAAATCACGTTGCCCTTGATCGGAAACCCGGCTTCATCGTCTATCGGAAACGTTATGTCAGACACCATCCTTCCCCAGTCGCCATCGCGCCGCCGTTTTGTCAGTGTGACAGCGGCGGCCATTGCCGCGGGGGTCGCTGAGTCAGCTTGCTTTTGCAGAAACGAATCAGGCGATTACTGAAGTCGCCCCGTCAGCGAGCGGCGACAAGACCGCCATTCGTCCACTTCGTGTGCATGTGCCGGAATCGCAATTGATCGACTTGCGCAGGCGCATCAAAGCCACGCGGTGGCCTGACCGGGAAACGGTCACCGATGACTCGCAGGGCGTGCCGCTCGCGATGATTCAGGAATTCGCGCGCCATTGGGCAGCCGATTACGACTGGCGCACCTGCGAGGCAAAACTGAACAGCCTGCCGCAGTTCGTGACCGAGATCGATGGGCTGGACATTCATTTCATCCATTTTCGCTCGAAACATGACAATGCGATGCCGCTGATCGTCACGCACGGCTGGCCAGGCTCCGTCATCGAGATGCTGAAGATTGTCGATCCGCTGACCAATCCCACGGCATATGGCGCGAGCGCGTCGGATGCGTTTCATCTGGTCATTCCGTCTTTGCCCGGCTATGGATTTTCAGGCAAACCCACCACAACCGGGTGGGGTCCGGAGCGTACCGCGCGTGCCTGGGTCGTCCTCATGAAACGCCTCGGCTACGCGAAATTCGCGGCGCAAGGCGGCGA
Organism: Paraburkholderia sp. BL23I1N1; assembly: GCF_003610295.1. NCBI lineage: Bacteria > Pseudomonadati > Pseudomonadota > Betaproteobacteria > Burkholderiales > Burkholderiaceae > Paraburkholderia > Paraburkholderia sp. BL23I1N1. The sequence goes on along the minus strand of NZ_RAPV01000001.1, from coordinate 4,141,447 downwards.
TCTGGGTGGCGTCGTCGCGAATGTGATGGGTAAGCAGGCGCCGCCTGAATTGCTGGGCATCCACGTCAATTTCCCCGCGACCGTGCCAGCCGGGATTGCCAAGTCCCTTCAAGCCGGGGATCCGCCGCCGGCCGGCCTCTCGGACGACGAAAAGCACGCTTACGAGCAGTTGAGCAGCGCAGCCAAAAAGCGGCGCGCCTATGCCCTGGAGATGGGAACACGCCCGCAGACGCTCTACGGGCTGTCGGACTCGCCCGTTGCGCTGGCAAGCTGGCTTCTGGATCACGGCGACGGGTATGTTCAGCCGGCAGCGGCACTGACCTCGGCCGTGTTCGGGCACCTCGTCAATGGAGAATCCGCAGGCGATCTGACACGGAACGATCTCCTCGACGACATCACGCTCTATTGGCTGACGAACACGGGCATTTCAGCGGCGCGCTTTTATTGGGAGTCTCACTTCAACTTCGTGGCTGCCGCCGATGTGTCCGTCCCGGCTGCCGTGAGCGTCTTTCCTCGCGAGAATTATCAGGCGCCGCGGAGTTGGACGGAGCAGGCGTACCACAACCTCATCTACTACAACCGGCTCGATAAAGGCGGGCACTTTGCGGCATGGGAACAGCCGCAATTATTTGCCGAAGAGGTTCGCGCAGGGTTGAGACCGCTGCGCGAATTTGCGATTTTTTGATAGGGAAAAACGAAGAGGCGGCGATGACCCGCTCCTTCGTCTACACACCCGCCAGCGCCGGCAACTCGACCTCATACGACACGCGCTCGCGCCAGCTGCTCACCCGCGTCTGCTGAACCGCCGGGCTCAGATGCGCCGCGCTGTCTGCGCGCGTCGGCAAGCACGCAGGGTACCGAGCTTTTTTCTTCCCAAGAATGGCGCGGCTCAGAAATTCGGCACTATACGATTTCAGCAAGTGCCCATGGTGTGCTTCGATATACGCAGCAATCCGCGCCTCCTCGCCGTCGATCATCGCGAGCAGCGTCAGCGTGCTCGCATCCCAACGAAAGCGCAGACCGAGTTCATCGAACGCACTGTTATAGGCGCACAACTGCGCTGCTACTTCCGCATCGTGCGCGCTGTTGCTTGGGTCAAACTGGGACGGGTTCATGGTCATCTCCTTCAGGCAGGTGGCATGACCAAGAATAGGAGCGCACACAGATAAACGATAGTTAAAGTTATTTCGAATAACGATAGCCTTTCGTTTATATATTTGTTTCCCCCAGGCGCGCCCGCCATCGCATCTGAACGTCCGTCAAACTGCCTCGCTTTTCTCGCAACCCCATAGCCATGGGCGGCAAACCTATCTATTAGGTATGCCTAATGCAAACCATAAAATGTTTTGACTTTCACTTATCGCTGTTCGCGCGCAGCATCCTCTCAGGAGTGCTCTACGCTGAACACCTTTCACCCAGTTGCAGTGCGGTCCAGGGATAAGGGTCTTCGTTAGTGCAATCGCCTCTGGCCGACCACTGGTGCGTCATTGCCCGCAGACAAGCCCGCAATGAAGCGATTCGATCACGTAAGTCCAACGCGCCGAACGAGTGCGACGGAAGATACAGGAGACGAAGGACATGGGACATTCCAACGTATCCGGGACAGGCAGTACGCCGTTCCGGCAGAACCGCTGGGTGCAGCTGGCGATTGGCATCGTGTGCATGGGACTCGTCGCGAATCTGCAGTATGCATGGACGCTGTTCGTCGTACCGATGGACAACGCCCACCATTGGGGTCAGGCGGCAATCCAGACCGCCTTCACGGTCTTCATCGTCACCGAAACCTGGCTCGTGCCCGTTGAAGGGTGGCTCGTCGACAAATTCGGGCCGCGCCCGGTTGTGATCGGCGGCTCGGTGTGCGCGGCGCTCGGCTGGATCGTCGACGCGCATGCGAGCACCCTCGCCGAGCTCTACGCCGCGGCAGTGATCGCCGGTATCGGTGCGGGTTGCGTGTATGGCACCTGCGTCGGCACAGCGCTTAAATGGTTTCCGGACAAGCGCGGTCTCGCGGCAGGTTTGACCGCGGCAGGTTTCGGCGCCGGCGCGGCCGTCACCGTGATTCCAATCGCCAACATGATCCAGCGCTCGGGTTACGAGCACACATTCATGTTCTTCGGCATTTTCCAGGGCGTCTGCATTCTGCTGCTCGCCACCATGCTGGTACGTCCGAAACCGCCCGCATCCGCAGTCGCGGCGAAACGCATAGTGGCAAGCAAGATCGACTACACGCCTGGCGAGATGATCCGTTCGCCGCTTTTCTGGGTGCTGTATCTGATGTTCGTGTTCGTCGCGGCCGGCGGCATCATTGCGACCGCGCAGCTGGGGCCGATCGCGAAGGAATACGGCTTTGCCAAAATGCCGGTGAATCTGATGGGCATCACGCTGCCGCTGCTCACGATGACGCTGTCGATCGACAATCTGTGCAACGGCTTCACGCGTCCGTTGTGCGGTTTTCTGTCGGACCGTATTGGCCGCGAAAACACGATGTTCATGATCTTTCTCGGTGAAGGCGTCGCGCTGCTGGGACTCATGCAATTCGGCCACAACCCCTACGCCTTCATGTTCTTCGCCGCCGCCGTGTTCCTGTGCTGGGGCGAGATCTTTTCGATCTTCCCGGCAACCTGTGCCGACACGTTCGGCAGCAAATACGCCGCAGCCAATGCGGGGACGCTCTATACCGCGAAAGGCACGGCCTCGATGCTGGTGCCGATCGCCTCGGTGCTGTCGGCGAACGGCGGGTGGAGCACCGTGTTCATCTCGGCTGCGGTGATCTCGATCGCGGCAGCCGTGTCCGCAAAATTCATTCTCGCACCCATGAGAAAGCGCTGGATCGAGACCTCGGGTGCGACTGCCAGCGTGGTTATCGCTGAAGCGCGGTTGCAGCCGTCATCCGGCTCGCCCGAATAAACAACAACGTGAGCCAGCCGCTCACGACGAACCCACTACGCCCCGTGACCAAGGAGAGAATCATGGCAGAAGCCGATAGACCCGCAGAAGACGCTACCCAGACGCAGCAGGCAGCCGAGACGACTGACGGATTCCATCTAGTCATCGACGCCCTGAAACTGAACGAGATCAGCACGATCTTTGGACTGGTCGGCATTCCGATCACTGACCTCGCGCGGCTTGCACAAGCGGAAGGGATGCGTTTCATCGGGTTTCGTCATGAGCAGCACGCGGGCAACGCAGCGGCCATTAGCGGTTTCATGACGCAGAAGCCGGGCATCTGCCTGACGGTGTCGGCGCCGGGCTTTCTGAACGGCCTGACCGCGCTCGCCAACGCGACCACCAACTGCTTCCCGATGATCCTGATCAGCGGCTCGAGCGAACGCGAAATCGTCGATCTGCAGCAGGGCGATTACGAAGAAATGGATCAGTTGAATGCGGCCAAGCCGTATGCGAAGGCTGCGTATCGCGTGCTGCATGCGGAAGACATCGGCATCGGCGTGGCCCGTGCGATCCGTGCCGCGGTGTCGGGCCGCCCGGGTGGCGTGTATCTGGACTTGCCGGCCAAGCTGCTCGCGCAAACGATGGATGCCGTGAAGGCGCAACAGTCGCTGGTGAAAGTGGTCGACGCCGCGCCGCGTCAGTTGCCGGCGCCGGAATCGGTCAAGCGTGCAATCGATGTGCTCAAGAGTGCGAAGCGTCCGCTGATCCTGCTCGGCAAAGGCGCGGCGTATGCACAGGCCGACGCGGAGATCCGTGCCTTCGTCGAGCAAAGCGGCATTCCGTATTTGCCGATGTCGATGGCGAAGGGCCTGTTGCCCGATACGCACGAGCAATCGGCTTCAGCGGCGCGCTCTTTCGTGCTGCAGGAAGCCGACGTCGTGGTGCTGATCGGCGCGCGTCTGAACTGGCTGCTCTCGCATGGCAAGGGCAAAACGTGGGGTGCCGAGCCGAAGCGGTTCGTTCAGGTCGATATCTCGCCGACCGAAATCGACAGCAACGTCGCGATTGCCGCGCCGGTGATCGGCGATATCGGCTCGTGCGTGGCGGCATTGCGCGCAGGTCTCGATGGGGGATTTGCGAAGCCGGGCGCCGAGTGGACCGGCGCGATCGCCGAGCGCAAGAGCAAGAACCTCGCGAAGATGGCCGAGACGCTCGCCAAGAATCCATCGCCGATGAATTTCCACAGCGCGTTGCGCGCCATCCGCGACGTACTGAAAACGCGTCCGGACATCAACGTCGTCAACGAAGGTGCGAACACGCTCGACTACGCGCGCAGCATCATCGACATGGCTGAACCGCGCAAGCGCTTCGATTCGGGCACGTGGGGAATCATGGGTATCGGCATGGGCTTCGCAATCGGCGCGGCGGTGACGAGCGGCAAACCAGTTGTGGCGATCGAAGGTGACAGCGCCTTCGGTTTCAGCGGCATGGAACTCGAAACCATCTGCCGTTACGACCTGCCGGTTTGCACGATCGTCTTCAACAACAACGGCGTGTATCGCGGCACCGACGTGAATCCGACGGGCGGCAAGGACGTCGCCCCGACCGTGTTCGTGAAGGGCGCGCGCTACGACAAGATGATCGAGGCATTTGGCGGTGTCGGCCACCACGCGACCACCCCCGAAGAACTGACGAAGGCACTGCTCGAAGCAATCGAATCGGGTAAGCCGACCTTGATCAATGCCGTTATCGACGAAGCGGCGGGCACTGAAAGCGGCCGTCTGACCAATCTGAATCCGCAAAGCGCGGCGATGAAAAAGTGACTCAAGTAACTACGGAGATATCAAAGTGACCAAACCTCTCGAAGGCGTCAAGATCATCGACTTCACCCACGTGCAAGCCGGCCCCGCGTGCACCCAGTTGCTCGCCTGGTTCGGTGCCGACGTGATCAAGGTCGAACGACCGGGTTCCGGCGACGTCACGCGCAATCAGTTGCGCGACATTCCTGACGCCGACGCACTGTACTTCACGATGCTCAACAGCAACAAGAAGTCGCTGACGTTGGATACGAAAAAGCCCGAAGGCAAAGAAGTACTCGAAAAGCTGATCCGCGAATCCGACGTGCTGGTCGAAAATTTTGGCCCAGGCGCGCTGGACCGGATGGGCTTTTCGTGGGAACGCCTGAACGAACTCAATCCGAAGATGATCGTAGCTTCGGTGAAGGGTTTCAGCGACGGCCATCACTACGACGACCTGAAGGTCTACGAAAACGTCGCGCAATGCGCGGGCGGCGCGGCGTCCACCACGGGCTTCTGGGACGGTCCGCCGACGATTAGCGCCGCGGCGCTCGGCGACAGCAACACCGGTATGCATCTGGCGATCGGCATTCTGACCGCGCTGCTAGGACGCGACAAAACCGGCAAAGGCCAGAAGGTCGCAGTGTCGATGCAGGACAGCGTTCTGAACCTGTGCCGCGTGAAGCTGCGGGATCAGCAGCGGCTGGAGCGCGTGGGGTATCTGGAGGAGTATCCGCAGTATCCGCACGGCGAATTCAGCGACGTGGTGCCGCGCGGCGGCAATGCGGGCGGCGGTGGTCAGCCGGGCTGGGTCCTCAAGTGCAAGGGCTGGGAGACAGATCCGAACGCGTACATTTACTTCACGATCCAGGGCCATGCATGGGAGCCGATCTGCAAGGCGCTCGGCAAACCCGAGTGGATCGACGACCCGGCCTACAAGACTGCCGAAGCACGTCAGCCGCATATCTTCGAGATCTTCGGAACCATCGAAGCGTGGCTCTCCGACAAGACCAAATTCGAAGCGGTCGACATCTTGCGCAAGTTCGACATTCCGTGTGCGCCGGTGCTGACGATGAAGGAACTGGCCAACGATCCGTCGTTGCGCGCGAGCGGCACCATCGTCGAAGTGCCACATAAGAAACGCGGTTCGTATCTGACGGTTGGCAGTCCGATCAAGTTCTCGGATATGAAACCGGAAGTGACCGCTTCGCCGCTGCTCGGCGAACATACGGACGAAGTGCTGGCGGGCCTTGGCTATAGCAAGCAGGACATCTTCAATTTGCGCGAAATAAAAGCGGTCTGATGATGTTTGATGGTGTCACACCGCAGGCCCGCGTGTATGCGCGAGCCTGCGGATACGGCGTTCCTCGTGGGCGCCGTAGCCCATTCAAGGATCCGCGTTTTTATATTCGGGGAGCACCATGCAAAGCGCTATCGACTTCGAGCAACTCGTCAACGCGATTGGCGACGCGGTCATCATCTCCGATGCCGGCGGCAGCATCACGCTGTGGAACCCCGCGGCCGAGCGCATGTTCGGCTTTACGCAAAGCGAGGCGCTGGGAAAGTCGCTCGATCTGATCATTCCCGAACGTCTGCGCGGCCGCCATTGGGACGGCTATCACAAGACCATGGCAACGGGCGAAACCCGCTACGGTAACGACGTGCTGCGTGTCCCCGCCGTGTGTAAGGATGGGCGGACGCTATCGATTGCGTTTACGGTTGCGTTGCTGCACTCGCCGCAACACGAACTCACCGGCATCGTCGCCGTGATCCGCGACGAAACCAGCCGCTTCCAGGAGGATCGTGCGTTGCGCAAGCGTCTTGCGGAACTGGAAGCGTCGGCGCGCGTGTAAGCAGCCGCTGGGCGAGATCTCTTGGCACCACGACATCGGGCGTGGCGGGCGATTGAAACGTGATCAGCATGATGGCTCCTTGCTTCGATTTGTATTGCGCCATCGCGCCCGAAAGCCGTTCGGACTCACCCCGAGGACTCATGCCCCGCGTCTTTCGCGCTGTGACGCAGCGTGACCCGGGCAAGCGGTAATCGTCTCCCGCGACGACGGCCGGGGCCTCCACGATGACCGGCTTTGCACATCGGAGCGAAGCGCGGCATCCCCATGGGCGCGTGCCATCCGGGCAAATCATCTTTGGTGTTTCTCCAGACTGCTCCGGTTCAAGAACCAGCCACCGGAAGGCCTGCCTTCATTTTATATCACGACGTGATCTATATGGGCTAAAAATGCCATTATTCAGACCATATCTGCGCCAGACGCAGAATTATTCTGACCCCGTCACCAGTGCCGTGCTGTCAGATCTCGTCGACCTGGAAGGTACTTTTATATCAGCACGTTATTGGCATCGTGATCCGCGCCGACCTTGTCGACACACGGGCGTTCAGCAGAGGGGGCAGTCTGTCGTCCCCCATGCAACGCTGGTTCCGGCGCAGCGACGCGCCGCATAGCGCTTTCACGCGTTGCTACGCCGAACACAGGCACTAATATCACGACGTGATATAACTTTCGCCTTACTTACTTCTCCATGAAATTCCGATGAAGACACTCGCGCGCGGCTTGAACAAGGCAGACTTCGAGCAACTGTCCGAGTTTCGCTATCAGATGCGGCGCTTCGAGCGCTTTTCTGAACAGGCCGCCCAGGGTGAAGGCATTACGCCATTGCAGTATCTGCTGCTCCTGCATATCAAGGGCTATCCGGAACGCGACTGGGCCACAGTCGGCGAGCTTGCGGAACGTCTCCAGGCGCAACATCACGGCGTGGTCGCGCTTGTATCACGTTGTGAGGCACTCGATCTGGCCCGTAGAAAGGTCAGTGAGACCGACCGCCGCCAGGTCGAGGTTCATTTGTTGAAAGCGGGCGAGCAGGTGCTTGCCCGTCTCGCCGAGATGCACCGTGCCGAACTGAAGTCGCTGAAAGGCACGTTTAACGTCCCCCAGATTGATTTTTGAGTCCCCATGAGTCTCGATTCCCATAAGCGCGATTTTTCCACCAGCGCGCGGCTTCCCGGCATTTCCGCACTCGCTGCGGGAATCGGCGCCCTCAGCACGCTCGCGGCGTTCGTGCTGCTGAGTCTGATTCATCTGTTCACCAATCTGTTTTTCTTCCAGCAATTTTCGTTTGCGGACCGCTCACCGGCCCACAACACGTTGGGTCTCTGGGTGGTGGTGATCCCGGTGATCGGCGGTCTCATCGTCGGTTTGATGGCCCGCCGAGAAAATTGCCCGGCGTGGTTATCACATTTACCGGGAATACGGGGTCGATCCGCTTGAGCGCCACCACGTCGACGAGGTGATGTCGCGTACGGTCCAGACAATCGATGGCGATATGTCCGTAGGCGAAGCGCTCGCAACCTACTTCGGCCCGACGCAGACGCATCGCGCGTATCCGGTCGTGCGTCAAGGCGTGCTGGCGGTGCACGGTCTCGAACGGTTGCCTGTAGTCGCGGACTCCGAAACGTTGCAACTGATCGGCATTGTGTCGCGCAGCGATCTGGTCAAGCCGTCTCTTGCCCACTTCGACGAGGAGCAAAAAAAAGAGCGCTTCCGGCGCTTGCGGGTCAACACCGGCAAGCGGCATTTCCCGCCGGTTCCGTAAGTTAGCGAACCCCAAATTCGGGATCGAATTAACGCAGATCGCGTGCAATAGGCCACGTTTGACGTGAGGCGGATATACCTCATAAGGTGACATATAATAAATTCAAGGCGGGGTGATCGCTCTCGTTGTGCTGAGTCGCTTGTGAGCGACGGTCATCGGAGCGGTTTCACATCCGCCGCCCGGCCGCTGGATAGCGGGACTTTCTGAATCTGGGCGAACGACAACATGTCTGCATTCGTGCGCATTCTGCTGTGTTATGACGCAACCCGCGAGGGGCGGCGGGCGTTGCGTCTTGGCGCTTCGTTAGCGGAGCAGCTCAGGGCGGAAACGCACCTGCTTGCCGTTCTGAATAGCCTGGCGTGGTCGCAAAGTGCCGATATTGCGTCTGCCGTGCCGTTCGACGCGTTGGAGCAGTCCGCGAGGGAAATCCTCCGTGATGGCGTCGAGAAACTCTCTGCGCGTGGCGTCATCGCCACGCCCCATTTCGCAATTGGCGACCCTCTGGACCATATTCCGTTTTTTGCCCGTGAGCTGAAAGCTGATCTGATTGTCGTCGGGCATCGCCGAAGCGGCCTCCTCCGGCGATGGTGGAGCGGCACGAACGATGGATTGCTGCTGGACAGGGTATCCTGCGCAGTGCTGGTCGCCATGGAGCCGGAAGACGCGGAGGCGCACAAGTCCGCGGAGACATCCTCCGTGCGTGCATAAGGGTGGTGTTTGCGCGACGGGCAGTGAAACGGCCGCTACCTAGCGTTGAAGATTGCCTGAGCCAGAAGCGGCCATCGCGGTGTAACTTGAGTCGACTGTGTCGAACAGCACCAATTGCCGCTCGTCGACATCCTGGGACGCATCGTCCGTCGTGTCGGCATTACTTTGATTGAGCCGGGCCCGCGACCCGGCATCGAACAGCGCACAAAGCGCGCGCGGACGACCCAACCTATCATCGTCCTCGCGGAAGGTACTCATCAAGCGCTTGTATAGATCGGACCCAATCTGCGCTCCGATTGATGTCACCGAATAGTCGAGGGCAAGCGGTGCGCGCGGCCTGACTTCCGTACACAGACCGAGTCGGAAAAAGAACGGTGCGGCCGTCGTCATGAGTTCCACACCGAGTGAAACGTCGCCCCCCTCGGAAAGGCCAGATGTAACGCAGCTCTTACATCACCAAGCTGCAACCTGAATTCATCGAACGCCGTCTGATCGGAGTCTGCCCTTGTACGTATCGTGCGCCGCAGATGCCGACACACGTACGAGACAAAGCGCCGCTCAGCGGCGGACTGCTCTCCATTGTCGGCGAGCTTGCGGAGCGCATAGGCACGACTTGTTTCGAGCAATCTGTATTGCACCGAGCCATTTTGAAACTCGGCCAGCAAAAGAGACTTCTCCGACAGCGCGCGCACGGCGTCCAATACGTCCACCGAATCTAGATCTCTCTCGGTAATCACGGTGGTTGCAGCGTCAAGATCGAACGTCGCCGGGAAGACGCCGAGCCTTCTGAGCACAGTCTGCTGCGTGGTCGACAGCAGGTTATAACTCCAGTCAAAAGTCGCCCTCAGCGTCTGATGCTGAGGTAACGCAGTCCGATAGCCTCCGTTCAGAATCTGGAAGCGGTCACCCAGATTGGCGACGAGTTCCTTAAGGCCATAAGTCGCAGCCCGTGACGCCGCGAGTTCAATTGCAAGCGGCATTCCGTCGAGACGACGGCAAATTATTCCGGCGAGCGAAATGCTGCACGCGTCGGACGCAAAATGCCGGTCAATAGCACGTGCCCGGTCGAGAAACAGCTGCACGGCACTCCTATTCACGACCTCGGCATGAGCTTCCTCCAGGAGCGGTACGTCTAGCGACTGCACGCTATAGATGACTTCCCCGGGCAATTTGAGGGGTTCGCGGCTGGTCGCCATGACCCGCGACAGGGGTACCCATGTCAGGATGGCCTGGGCCAACTCTGCTGCCGCCTCGATGATATGTTCACAGTTGTCGAGCACCACCAAAGCGCGCTTGCCGCTCAAACGCGCCAGCAGCCGTTGCAAAGGGGATTCCCCGCTAGAACGAATGGCACTTACTTAAGCCTGTGGAGCGTGCCCATATTTTTGGACGCGCTCACGTGCGATGTGACGAGGCTCTTTCAGCCATGGGTAGGACTTCAGTCTTCGTTTTCGCATCCGTGGTTCGATGCGACCGGGGCGACTCCCGACGCAAGACTGCGCGATCAGGTTGAACAGGAGACTCGGGTCGTGGGTTGCGGTCAGACCTCGGGCCAGCCATTCAGTCCATAGCTGCGCGGTGTGTTTGAAACTCAGTGTTCGCGGATCGGTGGCATGGTGGCTCGCGGCCTGAGCCATCAGCAGCCGAATCACGTTGTAGGCCAGCAGATGGACCCAGATCTCCTTCTCGTTCATGTGGGCAGTCTGGCAATGCAGTACGTCCATACCCATCGTCGTCTTGATGTTACGTAGATCCAGTTCCACGTTCCAGCGCCTGGCGTACAACTGCGAGAGGTCCTGTTTGCTGGTCTTGCGTGCATCAAGCATCGTGGTGACCAGCACCCGGTGATGCAGCCTGGACTCGCGCACCATCAGTTCATCGGGGAAGGCCTGGTACTGCTCACGCGTCATCCAGTCGGGACGCTGCCGGGGTTTGGGCCACGTCACAATGTGATCGCGCATGCCCAGGGACCGGCCTCGCCGAAAGGCGGTGCGGCGCGCCCCATGCTGTTCCATCACGATATCCACTCCGGCGGCGATCATTGAGGCCATCAGAAAGTAGTGGCAGTACAAGGCATCGGCGACGATCACATCGCCTTTGCGAAACGTGGCTTGCAGCATGCGAAACGCCGTCAGCTCCCCGCCGCCTTTGCCCGCGTACGTTCCGATACCCGCCTCCAGCACTGCGCCGCTTGCCAGACAGATCACCGCAACCAGATAGGCTAACGGAAAGCCCACTCCTTCGGCCTGAGCACTGGACTGCGCGAAGCGGGCCTGGTTCGACGGCGTATCGGGCATCGGGATCCCTGTACCGTCAACCAGCTTGACCGGGCGCCCGCGCCACTTCCAGGCCGCTCTGGCCTGCTGGTGCAGTTGACGTCCTGTCTCGCGCGTCAACTCCCGCACCATCGTCAGCGGCAGTCTCTGGCGAGCGCGGCAGTAGCCTCCCGTACGCACACGCATGGGCCGCAGCCCGTCGGCAGCTCGCTGCGCGGCGCACCCGTTGACGGCCTTCTGACAGGAGGCGTCCTCTTCCAGCGCCTGGCGCATGAACATCGACAGTGTCACCGTCGGCGGATACAGCCGTTCCCGATGTTCTGGCAAATGCGCTTCCGTTATGTCCAACAGCCCGGGGCTCGTCAGTATGTTGAAGTAGTCAACCGCCTGGGCCTTGCGTGCCCGGCTTTGAACGCCGCCTCGTGTTTGCCTCTGATGACTTCGTGCATTACGATCCATGGGGGCCGGTCCTTGGAATGAGACGGGTGTTTGCCTGGTAACAACCATCCTATCAATCCCTGGATCAGCCCCCTCCCTTTCTCTTCAAGCACTTACCCGCGTCTTCTCCTCCATGCAGGCTTAAGTAAGTGCCATTCCCTCTAAGGCCGCTTAATGAACGATATGTTTGGCATGATCACTTCGCCCTCGTAACGAGAGAGCGACATCAAGGTAACAACTCAACCGGCGGCATTTTGAACGTACCGGCCAGCACGCCCCCCGTCGGTTCATAGGCGCGCGCAAACAGCGTGAAGTGGCGACCGTCGGCAGGCGTCGGCAGCCAATTCGCGGCTTGCGTATCTACCGGACGCTGTGCTTGCAACCAGATATCCACGCTGCCATCCGCATTGACCACAAGCCCTGGCGTGCGACTGCTGATCTGATAACGGTTGATCGGATTGGCGGCGAGGAACTGGCCGTCCTTATCGACCACAACGGGTGACCAGACGGAACCAGAGTGCCAATGACGATAGACGTGCCGTCGTTCACCGAAATCGTCCGAATGAACGTTGCGGCACATGGATTGGGATCGTCAGCAACAGCGCGATCATGCTTCAGGCACAACAGGGTGGTGCGAAAGCCGAACAGTAGCCCGCCTGCGGCCACGGCAGGCGCATAGTTAAAGGTCCTGAAGATCTCGGTGCTGCCGAGTACGTGATGGGGGTTCGCGAGTACGACTGTCGTTTTCGAAGCGTGCATGACAAGGTCCCTGAAATTAAAATGGATTAAACCATTTGATGTCAGGCGATCTCTATGAAAACCGGGCCTGGCTGGCGTCGGGTAATGCAAAGCGGATAAGCGGATTTGCAATGCGGGTTTGCCCCGAAATCGCCGCCACTAATTTTTCATCAAGCGTTGTTACGGTAGCCGGGTTGTACGTGCTAGTCCGTCTGAAAAGAACTTCCACCTATCCCACTGGAAACAACAGATGAAAACGACTCCCGTCTGCAACGCAACGCGCCGCCTGTCATTTCCCCGACCGGCTTCCACGGTAGCACTGGTGCTCTGCGCCGCCGCCCTCAACGCCCATGCCGATCAGTCCGACTTCCACGGTGACAACCGTTTCGAGCCAGGCTTACTGGTTGTAAGTCGAAGCGTCTACGACAACAAGTCAAGCAATGTTCAGGTCGGCACGGTCTTGCCGCCGAATTGCGCAGCCACCCAGGGCGGTTGCAGTGCGGCCACAGGCGCGCCGAACGACGGCACCTATCCCTACGTATGGAATAACGACGGCTACGACGGCAGCTTCGGCATTACGTCGCGAATCTTTCTCGATCAGCTTACGCCGTCAGGCGAGTGGGTGAGCTCGCTCGAAGTGCCCAACAGCTTGCAGAAATCGGCGGGGCGCGACCAGCTCGTCACCAGCTTCAGCTCCAAATCGGAACTCGGCCTGCACCTTTCGCTCGACGGTCAGTACCTGACCTTTATGGGTTATGTGGCGCCGGTCAATACCTTGGACGTCTCCAATTCGAACACGCCTGGCGTCGTCGATACCACTAATCCGGTGGGACAGAGCTACTATCGGGCGGTTGCACGCGTCGACCGCGACGGGCACTTCCGCTTCACCGAAACGAACGCCTATAGCGGCAACAACGGACGTTCGGCGATTCTGAATAACCGCGATGGCCAGGATTTCTTCTACACCGCCGGCAACGCGGGTAACGGTGCCAACCCGCAACCGGCCGGTGTGGTCGTCGGCGCCGGCGCACAATTGATCGACCCGACGAAAAAGCATGAGGCGCAGCAGGACCCGGGAACGCCGACGCCGGTCGCCAGCTTTTCCGTCACTGAACTGGGCGGGGCAGCGGACAAGATCGGCAAGGACGACAACTTCCGCGGCATGACCGTATTCAACAACGTCCTTTACTTTACGAAGGGCAGCGGCAGCAACGGTGTGAACACGGTGTACTTCGTGGATACCACTGGAAACGCCTGCCCGTCTGGCGTAGGTGTGCCGGCCGCCAATGCGGCATTGCCCAGCCAGCCGCTTTCTTACGACCCGACCACCGTCCAAACCAAGGGACTGCCAAACAATATGTGCGTGCTGGCCGGCTTCCCGGCGACGCTCAATAAGACCGCGACTACGTTCTCCTACCCATTTGGCCTCTGGTTCGCCAATGCGACGACGCTCTATGTGGCGGACGAAGGCGATGGCTACACGGGCGGCGCCGATCTTTACACGCACGCAGCCGCGCAGACTGGCGCGGGTCTGCAGAAGTGGGTGTACAACGCCGGTACGAAAAAGTGGACGCTCGCCTACACCCTGCAAGCCGGTCTGAATCTTGGCCAGCCATACACGGTGTCGGGATACCCGACCGGCTCCAATACGGCAACTGGACTGCCATGGGCGCCGGCAACGGATGGGCTGCGCAACCTGACCGGCCGCGTCGAAAATGACGGCACGGTGACGCTCTGGGCAATCACGTCGACCACCAGCGGCAACGGCGATGTGGGCGCGGATCCGAACAAGCTGGTTGTCATTCGCGACCTGCTCGCGAATACGACTGCCACTGGTGCCGCACGCGAGAAATTTGTCGCGTTGCGAGGCGCGGGCTTTGGTGAGGTACTGCGTGGCGTCTCGTTCGCGCCGGGTACTGATCGGGACCACCGCTTTTGATGAAATAGTGACGCACTGACAACCGGGTGAAGCCACGCCACAGCGCATTTGACTGTGCGTGGCTCACCCGGTTTTCACAACGCGTCAACCCGTCAGGCCGTGTGGCCGTGACGGCCCTGTTCGCTGTCGAGATGCGCCATCTGTGCCGCCGCGTAACGTTCGCCTGCTGCGGCTCCCTTCGGTACGGCCTGTGCGATCGCAGCCAGATCGTCCGCCGTGAGCGTCACATCCACCGCCCCGAGCGCTTCGGCAAGACGATCGCGACGGCGCGCGCCAACGAGCGGCACGATATCGCTGCCCTGCGCCGCAACCCACGCAATCGCGATCTGCGCAACCGAGACGCCTTTAGCCCCGGCCACCTTGCGAAGCGCGTCCACGAGCGCGAGATTGCGATCGACGTTGTCCCCCTGAAAGCGCGGACTCACAGCGCGAAAATCGCCTTGCCCAGCGGAGTCCTTGCTCCAGTGGCCGCTAATCAAGCCGCGGGATAGCACGCCGTAGGCCGTCACGCCGATCCCGAGTTCGCGGCACGCCGGCAGGATCTCGTCTTCAATGCTGCGCGAAATCAGCGAGTACTCGATTTGCAGGTCGCTCACCGGGTGCACCACTGCCGCACGGCGAATGGTCGCGGCGCCCACTTCGGACAAACCGACGTGCCGCACATAGCCGGCTTTGATCATGTCGGCAATCGCCCCGACCGTGTCTTCGACAGGCACGTTGGGATCGAGCCGTGCGGAACGGTAGATGTCGATATGATCGACGCCCAGCCGCTGCAGCGAATAGCCGAGAAAGTTTTTGACCGCTGCGGGACGCGCATCGTAGAGCGACCAGCCCCCTGCGGGGTCGCGCATCGCCCCGAATTTCACGCTAATGATCGCCGCGTCGCGGCGTGAAGGCGGCGCGCTTTTCAACGCCTCGCCGATCAGGATTTCGTTGTGGCCGGAGCCATAGAAATCGCCGGTATCGAGCAGCGTAACGCCGGCTTCGAGCGCGGCGTGGATCGTCGCAATGCTTTCGGCGCGGTCGGACGGACCGTACATGCCCGACATACCCATGCAGCCGAGACCGATGGCGGAGCTTTGCGGACCCGTCTTACCCAGTTGAAGTTGCTTCATGATGTTCCTCGGTAGTTGCGCCGCAAGAAAGGCGCTCGACCTGAAGTATCAGCCAAATTATCGCGTGCGATAATCCGCCTCAATCTGGACGACTCGTGCGGAAAAACGAACAATGCAGGAACCCGATCTTTCCGATTTGAAAGCCTATGTCGCCGTCACGCGAGCACGCGGATTCCGCCATGCGGCATTGACGGGCGGCGTGTCGGCCTCATCGCTTAGCGAAGCGGTTCGACGACTCGAACAGCAGCTTGGCGTCAGGCTGCTCAACCGGACGACGCGCAGCGTCACGCCGACAGAAGCCGGGCAGCGTCTTTTCGAGCGGCTCGCGCCGGCCTTCGGGGAAATCACCATCGCGCTGGATGCGGTGAACCTCTTTCGCGAGAGCCCTACAGGCACGCTGAGGTTGAACGTTCCGTCGATTGCGGCAAGAGAAATCCTGCCCGCGCTTCTCTCCCGCTTCCTTGCCGCACATCCGGGTATCACTGTGGACGTCGGGACCAACGATACGTTCATCGATATCCTCGCGGCGGGCTTCGATGCCGGCATCCGCTACGACGAACGCCTCGAGCGCGACATGATCGCCGTGCCGATCGGCCCGCGCGTCCAGCATTTCATCGCGGCGGCTTCGCCAGCCTACCTCGCGGCGCGTGGCGTACCGCAGCATCCAGGCGAACTGCTCAACCACGCGTGTATCGGGCACCGCTTCGACAGCGGCGTGCTCGCGACATGGGAATTCAGATGGGGCGACGAAGTCGTGCGGATCGAGCCGAACGGACCGATGATCGCCTCCGTGATCGAACTGGAAAGAGGCGCGGCCATTGCGGGACTGGGAATCGTCTATTCGTTCGATGAGTTTCTGCGGCCGGCCATCGAGCAAGGCGCGCTCGTGCCGGTGCTCGACGGGTGGTGTCAATCCTTCTCGGGACCATTCCTGTACTACCCGAGCCGGACGCATATGCCGGCACCGCTGCGGGCATTCGTTGACTTTGTTCTTGCCGCCAATGAGTCGGGTGCTCATCCATAGGGCGATAGGGCAAGATGGCCGGGTATGGGCTACGGCGCGGACCTGCGTCATGCGATCCACGCCGTGCGCTGCTAAGGCGACGCGTTCAGCCGGCTGCGACGACTTCGATACGCAACGCGTCCCCGCCGGCTGCAATCGCCAGCAAATGGTCGACGTTCGGGTGCGCGCCCGGACGGTTGCGCGCGTCGGCCGTGTGCTCGGCGAACACCGCGAGGCCGTGTTCGGCCGCCTTGGTGTCCAGCGTGCCGAAGGTTTGTTGCAGATAGTGGTACACCGCCAGCGAGCCCTGCTTGCCCGGCTTGTTCTCGATGCTCGCCATCACGGCACCTTTGCCGTCGAGTAGATCGATACGTTCGATGCCACCGATGGCAGGCAGTTGGGCGAGGTTGTCCTTGAACACGTTGCTCGGTTGAATCACTGAAAACACTCCTTCTATTCGGAAAAATACGGCGAGCCGTATCTTATCCGATAGGGTGTCGCGCATCGCGTTCAACAAGGTGGCTACATTCAGGTCATTTCAGAAGATTCGGTTTTTCCGAACCTTCATTCACGGATTAGCAGATTTATCCGTTCCCCAACCTGACGCAGACTAAGGCTCACCACCACTGCGGACATTGTCCGCGCCAGGAGCCCAAACATGCGTACCTATCCGCGCAACAGTCCTCAAGCCGCCGCACGTATCGTCGCGCTGGCGCTCATTTCCGACGGGCACGTCAGCAGCGCGGAAGAGCGCGCCCTTGAAAATCTGGATATCGCCGGCGAACTCGGTCTCGCGCCGGCGCAATTCGCGCAGATCGTGCAGACGATGTGCGAGGATCAATCGGTCGCGCACACCCCAGCGGTTGGCCAACTCGATGCGGCCCTGATCACCACGCTGCTCGGCGAGATCGACGACCCTGCGTTGCGCCGCCGGGTGATCCGGCTGTGCCTCGCCGTCACCATCGCGGACAACTATCTGGCGGACGGCGAAATCGCCTTGCTCGCAGCGGTGTTCAGGGCGTGGGGACCTCAGCCAAACCAGGCCGCAGGCCGGCACATTCCAGTGCCCGCCGTGTCAGATGCGCCGCGCGCTCACGCACGACCGGCGGCGACCACCTGAGAAGCGAGCACATGATGTTGCCCACGCCGCGAGCGGATCGCGTGGATCTCTTCGACCACGCCTTCCGCCCGGCCGAGCCAGCGCAGTCCGCGCAGCAGCGCGACGTCTTCCGCGCCCAGTTCCGCGAGCGGAAACACGCCGAGACCGCGCGCGGCGAACACTGCCATCAGCGCGCTGTCTTCGAATTCTCCGACGATCCGCGGCCGGATCCCTTCGGCTTCGAACCACCGGTCGAGCCGCGCGCGCAACGCGGCGTGCCCGGTGGGCAAAAGCACCGGCAGATCGGCCAGGCACTGCGGAAAACCGGCACGGGCCGCCTTGTGGACGATCTCCGCCGGGCCATACCAGTCGACGGGCGAACCGACGAGGCGCTGGCTCACCACGCGCAGGTCCGCGTTGTGCGGCGCGGGCTGGCAAGCCAGGACGAGATCGAGCCGATGAAGCGCGAGTTCGGACAACAACTGCGCATGTTCGCCTTCGTGACAGAGCAGCCTGAGCGACGGCGTATTCAGCACCGGCGCCAGCAACGCGTGTGCGGCGAGCTTGGAGATTCCATCGGAAAGCCCCACGGCGAGCCGTGCAATCCGTTCGCCGCCCGTCTCGCGCATTTCGTCGAGCAGCGCCTCGCCAATCTGAAAAATCTGCTCCGCGCGATCGAATGCCGTTTCGCCCGCTTCGGTCATTGTGACGCCGCGCCCGGCCGGTTTCAGCAACTGACGTCCGATCGATTTTTCCAGCTCGCGCACCTGCGCGCTGATCGTCTGAACCGCCATGTCGAGACGCTCGGCCGCGCGCGCGAAGCCGCCTTCTTTCACGACGATCCAGAAATAGTAGAGATGGCGGTAGTTGAGCATGATGTAGACACTTCGAAAAAACCGATATATCGCTCAGATTATCACTGATTTATCCGAATCATGAAGACAGCGATGATGATGCCATACCGACGTTACCCGTCACCCTTTGCTTACGGACCCCATGGACTCCCTGCTCATACTCGCTGCTGATCCTGCCGCATGGGCTGCGCTTTTCACGCTGGTCGTGATGGAAATCGTGCTCGGCATCGACAACCTGATCTTCATCTCGATCCTCAGCAACAAGCTGCCGGAAGCACAGCGCGCGCGTACGCAGCGTCTGGGCATCATGCTCGCGCTCGTGTTGCGGCTCGGCCTGCTCGGCACCGTCGCGTGGATCGCGCAGCTGACCGCGCCCGCCGTGACGTTGCTCGGCCACGCGTTTTCATGGCGCGATCTGATTCTGCTCGGTGGCGGCCTGTTCCTCGTCTGGAAGGCGACGAGTGAAATTCACCACAACGTCGTCCATGCGGAAGAAGTGCGCGACAAGGCGAATGCAACCGTCCAGTTGACCGCCATGGCCGCGATTGGACAAATCCTGGTGCTCGATATCGTGTTTTCGGTCGACAGCATCATCACCGCGGTGGGGATGACCGAGCACATGCCGATCATGTTCATTGCCGTGATTGCCGCGGTCACCGTGATGCTGTTCGCCGCCAACCCGCTGTCGCGCTTCATCGATCGTAATCCGACCATCGTCATGCTCGCGCTCGGTTTCCTGCTCGTGATCGGCATGACGCTCATCGCGGAAGGTTTTGGTTCGCATGTGCCGAAGGCTTATATCTACGCGGCCATGGCGTTCTCCGCGTTCGTCGAGGCACTGAACATGCTCGTGCGCCGGGCGAAATCGAAGCGGGTGGTTAGCGTGGAGCAATGAGTCCCCGTGTCACGGCCGCGCACGAAAAGCGCGGCCCGACACACTCGAACGAAGTAGCGCCAGATCGTTTTTTATCGGCGTCAGGCGCCTCGCCATGTTGAGTGTTCGATGTCTTTTTACCCTTGAGGAGCGACGAAATGAAATGCCCCGTTTGCAAGACCACTGATCTGCTGATGACCGAGCGGCGCTCGATCGAAATCGACTATTGCCCGGTCTGCCGCGGCGTGTGGCTCGATCGCGGCGAACTCGACAAGCTGATCGAGCAGGACACAGGCAGCCCCGACGTATCGGCTAACGCTGCCGTACGCACGAGCCGGGACGGCCACCCGGATCGCGATCGCGACCGCGCATACAACCGCGACCATGCGTACGACAACCACCGCGATAACCGCACGTATGACAGTCACCGCACGGAATATCGGGGACACAAGAAAAAGCGCTCACTTTTCGACATGTTCGATTTCGATTGAACGTGTCCGCGGGCACAAGAACCAGGCGGCTAGTATTGAATCAAGGGCGCGCGCTGAAATCAGCCGCGCCCTTTTGCTTTTCCTCTCCGGCATGGCCTCCGCCCTTGTCGAACCCTTCATATAAATAACATCGCGTCGCGTGTCATCGACAGAGCGAACTGGGGCGTTAAGGCGTTAACGGATAGAGCGCGGGTTGAGCGCACTCCACGCGCGCCGAATCCCCTTGCGCGCGCCGCCATGATATTCCCCCAATTTGTTTTCCCGCCCGTCTCCCGTCCAGATGCCAATTTCTATCGTTTCGATTACAAAAGCCGGCGCGCTTGCCGCGCTCACCTATTGCACGCTGACCATGGCGATGCCGGCGCAGGCCGCCGACAACGTCATTGTGCTCGACTCCGGCCAAGCCCAACTGACGCTGATCGATCCCGCTACGCACAAGGTCATCGGCACGGAGCCGACCGGTAAGGAACCGCATCATCTGATGATTACCCCCGACGGTCACTCGCTGATCGTCGCGGATTCGATCTCGAACGATCTGATGTTTCTCGATCCGCACACCGGCAAGGTGCAGCGCAAGGTCGACGATATTGAAGATCCCTATCAACTCGGTTTCTCGCCCGATCACAAATGGTTCGTGACAGCAGGCCTGCGACTGGATCGCGTCGACGTGTACCACTACGACGGCCAGAACATGACGCTCGCCAAACGCGTCCCGCTCTCGAAGACGCCGAGCCACATGACGTTCTCGTCCGATAGCAAGATCGTGTTCGTCACGCTGCAGGACACCGGCGAAGTTGCCGCGATCGATCTGGCGACACAGTCCGTGCTCTGGAAACTGCACGTGGGCAATACGCCCGCCGGCCTCTGGATGACGCCGGGCGACCGCTATCTGTTGATCGGCATGACGGGCGAAGACGACGTCGCCGTGGTCGACTGGCACACGCAACAGGTCGTGAAAAGAATCCAGACGGGGCGCGGCGCGCACAACTTCCGCAACCTCGACGACGGCCATCATGTGGCTCTCACGAACCGCGTGGAAAGCACGATCAGCATTCTCGATTACAACACGCTGACGAAAACCGCCGACATCACCGGGCTCATGCCCGGCCCCGACGACATGGAACTGTCCGCGGATAAGCGCTATCTGTGGGTCACATTCCGTTTTTCGCGGCATGTCGGCATCATCGACCTGACAACGCATAAACTTATCGACACAATCGCTGTCGGACGCTCACCGCACGGTTTGTATTTCGCCAACCGTGCACCCGTGTATGCGCCCAATCCAGATTGAACAGGCTTTCGTTTTGATAACAGCACCCGCAAATTCAAGAGGCTTTCGATGATCCACGAAATCGTCGCGCAACTCGACAATGGCATTTCGACATTGCAGACGCTGCTGTACGTCGACGTGGTGCAGCCGTTTTTCTATCGCTTCGGCCTGATGGGATACGACGAGGACACCTACGACGCACTCTATTGGGTGATCGTCGGCGTGCTGGAAATACTCTTCACGTATATCGCATTGCGGCCGCTGGAAGCGCTGCGGCCCGTCGAGGCGTGGTCCGATCGCAAAGCGCTGCGAGCCGATGTGATCTACACGTGGATCGCCAAGCTCGGCATCATTAATATCGCGTTCTTCTTCATGCTGCAGCCGCTGTTCAATCATTGGCAGAGCCTGATGGCGATCTACAACGTGCCGAACATCGATATCGACGGGCTGTGGCCGGGGGTCACCGATCAACCGGTTGTGTCGTTCCTCATCTATCTGATCGTGCTCGATTTCTTCGGGTACTGGTATCACCGCTGGCAGCACCGCTTCGGCGTGTGGTGGGAATTGCACGCTGTGCACCACAGCCAGCAGCAGATGTCGCTGTGGGCCGACGACCGCAATCACTTTCTCGACGACATCATTCAAGCCGCGTTCTTCGCCGCGATTTCGCTGTTCATCGGCGTGCAGCCGGCGCAGTTCGTGGTGCTGGTTGCGGTCGGCAACTTCATGCAAAGCGTGCAGCACGTCAACGCGCGCTTGCCGTATGGATGGCTGCTCGAACGCGTGATCGTGAGCCCGCTTTTCCATCGGCGTCATCATGCGATCGGCTACGGCCATGAAGGCACGCGCTACGGCTGTAATTTCGGCGTGCTGTTTCCGTGGTGGGACATGATGTTCAGAACCGCGTCGTGGGACCGTACCGTCGAGCCGACCGGCATTCGCGACCAGCTGCCCGTGCCGCACGGCGCGGCGCGCTCCTATGGTGACGGATTGATCGCGCAGCAATGGCGCGCGTTTGGCCGCATCGCCATGCGTCTGCGGGGACAGCGCAACTACGGCGGCGTGACGGACTGATCGTTATCGCGGTGACGTGGGGTTTATGGAAACACCACGGCCCGCGCGATCAGCAACACCCCTGCGCCGACAATGCCAGCCCCCATGACGCGCGCCACGCACTCGCCGTGTGGCGCGAGACGCTCGACGGTAATCGCCGCCGTCACGACAGCCATTACTCGTAAATCCATGACCCCGGCAACCAGAAGGATCAAGGTCAGGCCGCCACAGCAGTAGCAGCAGTGAAGGCCGAGGCGCATGCCGTGCCGCCATGCGGTGGCGGCGGCGCGTGTAGGCAGCCGATGCAACCCGGACAACCCTGGGCAGCGCCCCGGCACCTCCCGGCAGCAGGCTAGACGGCGTGCCTTCCATTCGGTGAACTGCAGCGCCCCGGCGATCAGCACGATCACGCCCACCGCGAGCGGAACGGCACGCGCCAGCGCCGGCAGTTCCATCTCGAGCGCCGCCAGCGCAGCGCCCACCGGAAATGCGGCCACACCGAACATGGTCCACACGCAGTAGTACCCCGCGCCCACTAACACCGTGAGCCAGCCCAGGCGCGTTTCGCCCGTCCCGCCAACGGCCTCGCGGTAGCGCCACAGCATAGGCACGAGCGACGGCAGCATCATCGCGACCATCATCACGATCCACATGCCGAGGAACGACGCCGCGAGGCCTGGCCACGTCTGTCCACACGTCCGCATCCACGCCATCGACATGGTCCAGCCGCCAGGCATCGGCATTTCGCCCATCGCCGACATGGACGCGGCGCCGACGATGGTCACCGCCGCGCTGACGGCGAAGAGCAGCGCCGAGACGCCGAGGAACGCCCGCTGCGAAACTGGCACGCCGATCAGGTGTCCCGACATTTCCCGTCCTCCGGTTGCGCTAACGTGTCCCATCATCCGGCTCAGCGCGGCTCGTACTCGTCGTGGCGCTTCCACCAGACACCCGTCTCGTTGCGGCCCATCGGGGCGCGGTCGAGCCACTGATACATGCCCCAGATGCCGTCCACGCCGCGCGCATAGGTGGAATAGGTGTGATAAACGACGCCGTCCTCGAGTACGAACGCGCTCAAACCCGGCCGGTCGCGTGTGTACGTCGCCGGGTCGGTTCCGCAGGTGGCCGCGAACCGGGCGACGGGTTCCGGCACCTGTGCCGCGTCCATCGCGTAGCCGCCGCGTTCGTAGTTGTATTCGATGCTCCCTTCACGCTGCTGCGCCTCGGTGAACGAGATGTTGAAGTCGAAGTTGAAGTCGCTTCCGTATGAGGACGCCCAGGGGAACGTCCACCCCATGCGGCGCTGGTACGCCTGCAGCTTCTCCAACGGCGCGCGCGACACCGCCGAAAGCGTGACGTCGTGATTCGCCAGATGAATCGCGACGCCATCGAACCCATCCGCGATCGACGAGCACGACGGGCACCCCGCCTTGTAGTCGGGCCCGAACATGAAGTGGTACACGAGGAGCTGCGAGCGTCCTTTGAAGAGGTCCGCGAGCGAGGCGCTTCCTGCGTCGGTTTCGAATCGGTACATCTTGTCGATTCGCACCCAGGGCAGTGCCTGCCGCTGCTGCGCCACCGCGTCGCTCTGCCGCGTGAGCGCCTTCTCCGCCTTGAGCAGGTCGAGCCGCGCGGCCAGCCACGCTTCGCGTGTCCCTGTCGTATGTGTCGTGGTCATGCTTTCCTCCGTGGGCGTCCTGTGTCGCTCGCTCAATTGCCGATGCGACGGACTGGTTGGTGGTCGTGCTAGATTAGTCACGGGCACCTGAACGGTGGGAGTGACAAGTGTGGCGGGATTCGAAACGACTATGGACTCGCTAGTGACGGCCGCGGCACGGGCGCTCGCGGCGGGCGACCCGCTCGGCGCGCTGAACCACGTCGCCTTGCGCGACGACGCACCTGCGCTCGCGCTGCGAGGCATCGCGATGGCGCAGCTCGGCGACCTCGTTCGAGCGAAAGCGCTGGTGCGAAGCGCGGCGCGCGCCTTTGGCACGAAACAGCCTGTGGCCCGCGCGAGATGTGTGGTCGCCGAGGCCGAAATCGCGCTCGCCTCCCGCGATCTGGGCTGGCCGGCGAAGGCGCTCGACGCCGCGCGGGCGACGCTCGAAGCCCACGGTGATCTTCTGAATGCCGCACATGCCCGGTATCTCGAAGTGCGGCGCCTGCTCCTGATCGGGCGCCTCGACGAAGCCGAGCACCTCCTCGCCAAACTCGATCCCGCCCCCTTCCCGCCCGCGCCGAGAGCCGCCCACGAGCTGGTCGTCGCGGGGATCGCGATGCGCCGCCTGCAGACGAAAACCGCGCACGCGGCACTCGCGAGGGCTGAGCGCGCCGCGCGCCATGCCGGTATCCCGTCGCTCACTGCCGAGGTCGAAAGCGCACGCCTTCTGCTGAACACGCCCGCCGCACGGCTGCTTGCGCACGGCGAGGAACGCCCCCTGCTACTCGAAGAGGTCGAGGCGCTAATGGCGTCGAAGGCGCTCATCGTGGACGCGTGCCGTTACGTCGTACGTGAAGCCAACATCGTGGTTCCGCTCGCGCGGCGTCCGGTGTTGTTCGCGCTCGCACGCGCATTGGCCGAAGCGTGGCCCGAAGACGTGTCGAGGGACGCGCTCATCGCGCGCGCATTCCGGACGAAGCACGCCGATGAATCGCATCGCGCGCGACTGCGTGTCGAAGTCGGGCGGCTTCGCGCGTTGCTTGGAACGCTGGCCGGCGTGAGCGCGACGAAGCGGGGCTTTGCGCTGGTGCCGCAAGGCGCGCGCGAGGTTGTCGTGCTCGCGCGGCCGGTCGAAGAGCCGCATGCGATGGTGCTCGCCTTCCTGGCCGACGGCGAGTCGTGGTCGAGCTCGGCGCTCGCGATAGCGCTGGACGCCAGCCAGCGCACCATGCAGCGGGCACTCGACTCGCTGGCCGCTGCCGGCAAGGTGCAGTCGTTCGGCCGCGGGCGGGCGCGACGCTGGATGACGCCGCCCATGCCCGGATTCACGACGACTTTGTTACTCCCCGCTCCCCTACCGAGTAATTAGGATCGAATCATGAATAAATCAGCCGCCAAAATCGTCCGTGAATATGGGCCCTTTCCGGGTGTCGACCAAGTGGGGGGCGTCACGTATGACGGTCAGCACGTCTGGATTGCTGCCGGAGACAAACTGAACGCCTTCGATCCCTCGAACGGAGAAACGCTACGCTCGATCGAGGTTGCCGCGCGGGCAGGAACGGCCTTCGACGGTCAGTACCTGTTTCAGATCGGCGGCGGTCGCATCCAGAAGATCGATCCGAATTCTGGCAGCGTGCTCGCCACGATCCCGGCGCCGGGCGGCGACGACGGTAACTCGGGGCTCGCGTGGGCCGAAGGCTCGCTCTGGGTGGGCCGCTATCGCGACCGCAAGATTCTTCAGGTCGATCCCCAAACGGGGGCGATTCTTCGCACCATCGAATCGAACCGCTTCGTCACCGGGGTCACCTGGAACGACGGAGAACTCTGGCACGCCACCTGGGAAGACGACGCGAGCGAGCTGAGACGAATCGATCCTCATACGGGAGAAGTCCTGGAGAGCCTCGAGATGCCACCTGGCGTATTCGTGTCCGGGCTTGAATCCGATGGCGGCGATCAGTTCTTTTGCGGCGGCGGTGGCAGCGGGAAGGTGCGAACCTTACGCCGACCCGCGCGAGACACCGAGCTTCCCGTCGAGTCCGCGAGCGAGTAGGCGAAGCGGGCCTGCGTGCACCATAGATGAATTTTCCTCAATACCTTATGCAATCCCAGCCCGATTGTTGAGCCGCGCACAACAGCATTAGATCGTCTGCACCCATCGATAACAGACGAAAGGAGCAGGCGCATGCAACATCGCAAGCTTGGCAACAGTGGTCTTGAGGTATCGGCGATCGGCCTCGGTTGCATGGGATTGAGCTACGGCTACGGCCCCGCAACCGAAAAGTCCGAAGGCATCAAAGTGATCCGGGCCGCCTTCGACCAAGGCGTGACGTTCTTCGATAGCGCCGAAGCCTATGGACCGTTTGTTAACGAGGAACTCCTCGGCGAGGCGCTGGCGCCGTTTCGCGATCAAGGAAGGCGACGTGAGCCAGGGCCTGGACAGCCGGCCGGAACGCATCCGTGCCGTCGTCGAGGTTTCGCTTAAGCGCCTGAACACCGATCGCATCGATCTGCTCTACCAGCATCGCGTCGACCCGAACGTGCCGATCGAAGACGTCGCCGGCGCCGTCAAGGCGTTGATCCAGCAGGGCAAGGTCAAGCACTTCGGTCTCTCCGAAGCGGGCGCGAAGTCGATTCGCCGTGCCCACGCGGTGCAGCCCGTGGCGGCTCTGCGAAGCGAGTATTCGATGTGGTGGCGTGAACCGGAAGAATCCGTGCTCCCGACGCTGGAGGAACTGGGCATCGGCTTCGTGCCGTTCAGTCCGCTCGGCAAGGGTTTCCTCACCGGCGCCATCGACGCGAATACCACGTTTGACAAAACCGACTTCCGCAGTATCGTGCCGCGCTTCTCGGAAGAAAATCGCAAGGCCAATGCGGGCCTCGTCGAGGTGCTGGGCCGGATCGCCGGCAGCAAAGGCGCGACTCGCGCACAGATCGCCCTTGCCTGGTTGCTGGCGCAAAAGCCGTGGATCGTGCCGATTCCGGGTACCACCAAGCTGCATCGGCTGACGGAGAACGTCGGCGCGGCCGCGGTCGAATTGTCGGCAGACGATCAGTCCGCTATCGAAGCCGCCCCGCGGGAGATCAAGGTGGTCGGCGACCGCTACCCGGCCCATCTGCAACAGCGCGTGGACCGCTAACGCGCCCGCAGTGCCCGCACTACTCTGCCTGACGGCAGATCTGGAACTACACCTGGATCGACACAATGGACAACAAACAACAAATGTTGTCGATCCAGGGTTTTCATCACCAGAAATAGCTGTTGCCAAACTTTTTGTTGTCGTAGTATCCGCTTTGACAACACATGTTGCCATATAGGCGGGTTGCGCATCGCATGTTGCGACGCCACCCGGTGTCAGTCAGCCGTCCCTTGACGCTGTCAGGGGTATTGCCCACCACCGCGGAGAAGTTATGGGACGTCGATCCTTCCTCATGTCTATGGTTGCTGTCGCCATGCTCGGCACAACCCTCGCCCACGCCGACGATAAAGAACTCATCGTCGGCACCGACACCTCGTTCATGCCGTTCGAATTCAAGCAAGGCGACAAGTACGTCGGCTTCGATCTCGACCTGTGGGCGGAAATCGCAAAAGATCAGGGCTGGAAATACAAGATTCAGCCGATGGACTTCAGCGGCCTGATTCCGGCCCTGCAAACGCAGAACATCGACGTCGCGCTCTCGGGCATGACGATCAAGGAAGAGCGCAAGAAAGCAATCGATTTCTCCGATCCGTACTACGACAGCGGGCTCGCCGCGATGGTGCAGACCGGGAACACCAGCATCAAATCCATCGACGACCTGAATGGCAAAGTTATCGCCGCCAAAACGGGCACGGCCACCATCGACTGGATCAGGGCGCACCTGAAGCCGAAGGAAATTCGCCAGTTCCCGAACATCGACCAGGCCTATCTGGCGCTGGAAGCAGGCCGGGTGGACGCCGCCATGCACGACACGCCGAATGTGCTCTATTTCGTCAGCACCGCCGGCAAAGACAAGGTGAAGGTTGCCGGCACGCCGGTCAGCGGCGACAAATACGGCATCGGTTTTCCGAAGGGCAGTCCGCTCGTCACCAAGGTCAACCAGGAGTTGGCCAAGATGAAAGCCGACGGCCGTTACGCGACGCTGTACAAGAAGTGGTTCGGTTCGGAGCCGCCCAAGTCGTAATCGTCACAAGCGGGACGCGCAGCGACGTTCGCTGCGCGAGAGACGACTCAACCAGGAGCGGTGTGTGGAATTCGATTGGGCAGTTATCTGGACTGCACTTCCAGACTTGATGGCCGGCGTGAAACTGACGGTGTTCATCGCGTTCGTGGGGCTGGTAGGCGGGTTCATTGTCGGTGTCATCGCCGGCATGTTCCGCGCGTACGGCCCGCTCGCGTTGAACGTCATTGCGCAGGTCTACATTGAACTCATTCGCGGCACGCCGATTGTGGTTCAGGTGATGTTCCTTTACTTCGCGCTGCCGCTGCTTGCGCACATCCGGATCGACGGGCTCACCGCCGCCATTATCGCGATCACCGTGAACTCGGGCGCCTACCTTGCCGAGGTCGTGCGCGGGGCCTTGCTTTCCATTCCCAAGGGCTTGATGGAAGCCGGCCTCACCATGGGATTGTCGATGCCGCGCGTGCTGCTGAAAATCGTCGGGCCGCTCGCGTTCCGTCGGCTGATTCCGCCCTTGGGCAATCAGTGCATTGTGAGTCTGAAGGATACGTCGCTGTTCATCGTTATCGGCGTAGGCGAATTGACACGCCAGGGCCAGGAAGCCATTGCCGGAAATTTTCGGGCGGTTGAAATCTGGTCTGCCGTCGCGGTGATTTATCTGGTCCTGACAGGTGTGATGACGCTGTCGTTGCGTCTGGTTGAAAGAAGGATGCGCATACTATGAGCATGGTCGAATTCCAGAGCGTCTCGAAGAGCTTCGGCCACGTGCCCGTGCTCAAGGACATCGATCTTCGTATCGAAAGCGGCGAGGTGGTGGTGATCGTCGGGCCTTCGGGTTCGGGCAAATCGACCCTGCTTCGTTGCATCAATGCACTCGAAAAAATCAGCGGCGGCGAATTGCTCGTCGACGGATTGAGCGTCAAGGGAAATACCGCGGACATCCGCGGCATTCGCCTCGAAGCCGGCATGGTGTTTCAGCAGTTCAATCTGTTTCCCCAAATGACCGCGCTCGAGAACGTCATGTTCGGGCCGATTCAGGTACGCGGCGCAACGCGCGCCGAAGCGCGCGACCAGGCCATGGCGCTGCTCGACAAAGTCGGTCTCGAATCGCGGGCCAATCACTATCCGTCAGAGCTGTCCGGCGGACAACAACAGCGTGTTGCGATCGCGCGCGCACTCGCGATCAAGCCGAAGCTGATGCTTTTCGACGAGCCCACCTCGGCGCTCGATCCCGAGCTTCGTCACGAAGTTCTCAAGGTCATGCAGGACCTCGCGACGGAAGGCATGACGATGATCGTCGTCACGCATGAGATCGGTTTTGCGAAGCGGGTGGGGACGCGCCTGCTGTTCATGGACAACGGCGGAATTGCGGAAGACGGCAAACCGGCCGTGCTGATCGACAACCCGCCCACGCAGCGCCTGAGGGACTTTTTGAAGCACGTGGGATAGCTGAACGCATGCTGTGGATGCTGCCGTTAGCTTGCGAACCCGTCGTTGCTGCGTGACAATTGCCGCGCAGTAACGACACTCGCAGCCTAACCGGTACCCACTGAGTTCATGACCACAATAAAATTCGATACCGTCGTGCTCGGTGCGGGCATTGTCGGCGTGTGCGTGGCGGTGCATCTTCAGAAACGCGGCCGCCAGGTCGCGCTGATCGACCGCAAGCAACCCGGCAACGAAACATCCTTCGGTAACGCCGGGCTGATCCAGCGCGAAGGCGTGTATCCCTATGCCTTTCCACGCGACCTCGGCACCTTGCTTCGGTACGCGCGCAATCAGTCACCGGACGTTCGCTACCATGCCGATGCCATCCTCAAGACGGCCCCCTTCCTGTGGCAATACTGGCGCAATTCTCATCCGGCAAAGCACGCCGCTATCGCCAGGTCGTACTCGACGTTAATCGAACATTGCGTGGACGAACACCGCGCGCTGGCTGCGGATGCCGGTGCAAGCGCGTTGTTGCGCCACACCGGCTGGATCAAGGTGTTTCGCAGCAAGGCAGCGCAGGACGCAGAACTCCAGCACGCCGAACAGTGGCATCGGGAATATGGCGTCGAGTTCGAATCGCTGGATGCGGGCCGCCTGCAACAGAAAGAGCCCGATCTCGACAGGACCTTGTTAGGTGGCCTGCGCTATACGGCATCCGATTCCGTGAACGATCCCAACGCGCTCGTCACCGCTTACGCGAAGTATTTTGAAGCGCTGGGCGGCCGATTCTTCATCGGCGATGCGGACTCGCTTCGCGAGGGTTGGACCGTCGACACGCAAGACGGAACGATCACCGCTTCATCGGCGGTAGTCGCATTGGGTCCGTGGTCGGACCGCGCCAGCACGCGACTCGGCTACCGGTTGCCGCTGGCCGTCAAACGCGGCTACCACATGCACTATGCGCCTCAGGCAGCGGCCCGTCTGAATCACCCGGTTCTGGACGTCGAGAACGGCTACCTGCTGGCGCCTATGGCGAAAGGCATCCGCTTGACCACGGGGGCGGAAATCGCGCACTGCGATGCGCCCAAAACGCCCACGCAACTCGCCGCGGTCGAACCGATTGCGCGCACGCTGTTTCCTTTGGGCGAGCGTCTCGACAATGAAGCCTGGATGGGGCGGCGCCCCTGCACGCCCGACATGATGCCGATCATCGGCCCGGCGCGAAATCATAAAGACCTGTGGTTCGCGTTCGGCCATGCACACCACGGGCTCACGCTAGGCCCCGTCACGGGCCGGCTGATCGCCGAGATGATGACCGGTGAGGAGACGCTAGTGGACACGCGGCCGTTCAGGGTGGAGCGGTTTTAGCGCCCGGCGCCGGCTCCCGGACGACGAGGATCGGGATCTGACAATGCGTCAAAACCTTCTGAGTCTCGCTGCCGAGCAAAAACGCCCGCATGCCGCTTCGACCGTGGGACGCCATCACAATGAGATCGCAGTGCTGTTCTGCCGCCACGCCGATAATCGCCTCATAGGCATGGGCGCGACTGACGGCAACCGTGTTGCACTCGACACCGGCTTGCGCAGCCGCTTTCTTTATAACCTCGAGGTAGTCATCCGCACGTTGTCGCGCGGACTGAATGATTCGCTCCTCGTTGTCCGCGATCATCTCCGTGCCATAGGCGAGCATATGAAACTCCGGGATGACATGGAGCCCCGTGACTTTGGCTCCGTTCTCCACGGCGAGCTTGACCGTCATCTGAATGGCGGCTGCGGAACGCGCCGAGCCGTCAGTCGGCACCAGCAGATGCTTGAACATACCTTCCTCCCCCGCGACTCGACCGGTTCGCGTTGAATACCTGCCCGGCGCCTCTATCACCGGAGCCCGGTGAATCTGAATCAGAGGCGGCCTCTTTGAGTATAGTCACCCGGGCGCGGCGCTGGGAGCCGCATCGCAGAGGAACGATAGCGCGGGCGTGCCGCACGCCAGATCGACCAAGGCGAAGGACGAAGCTTATTTGAAAGGGGCTTTTGCTGGTTCGGCTGCATATTTGTCGCGGATCGCGTTCACGCAGTGGGTGAAGCGCGTGCGGAAAGCGACGGGATCGGTGCTCGGCGGCGTGAGTCCGTTCGAAGTAACGTTCCACCCGTTGGACGTACGGGTGACGTCGAGATCGAACGGGATGCCCGGTTCGCCCTCGAGAATCACCGTCACGCGCTCCTCGTTGCCCGCGGAGCGGATGATCGCCTGGCATCCCTGGCGCAGCCCGCCCTGGACATGAGCACCGCCGCCCGGGGCGACGTTATCCGGGGCGGCGCCGTACATCCGTAGGGTTTCGAATTGCGGCGGCGTCCCGGCGCTGACGAATGCGACGTCGGCGTCCGCCATTCCGTCGCTGCAGCCGGTTATCAGGCTGGAAATCGCAGCCAGCATGATGCCGGCGGAAGCGCGTCTGAGACGCGACGTGTGGTGGCGTAGCATGGTGGGTCCCGTAGTGGCTATGTTTTTATTGGCATTGTGCAGAGGCCGGAGTTCTCGAACGAAAAAGATGAGCGCGTCCCGATACCACACTGTTCATTGCGGCAGTAAGGATATCCGATAGATATGTCAAGAATCTAGCCGCCGATATCGAATCGCCGGACGCCGTCAAAATAATTCCACGCTGGTTGCAGTGCAGCGAACAGCCAGGGTTGAAGCGGAAATCCGGGTTCGGGCATGACGCAACGTGCGCGTTCTTTTTCTTCGGAGTGCCAGCAAACGCGCCGCCACGACTGCGGATTCACCCTACGCTCTCCCTACAGCGACAGTCTTTTTTGTTCTACGCTATAGGGGCGACTTGCAGCACGTCCGGGTGCCTGTTCCGCATCGCGGCTATTGGGGAAAGCTTCTGAATTTGCTGCACCCGCAGATGGTCCTCCAGCGTGATACGGTGCAACCAGCCGGAGGGTGATCTCAAGTCAGATCAATCGCCTGACTAACTACCCAGGCAGCCTGGAGGACGTCGCTCCGAGCGCAGCACGGGTACCCCGGTGCACCCAACCAATGGAGACTGATGATGTCGATTCGACTAGGAGAAGACGCTCCCGATTTCACCGCCGAAACCACCGAGGGGACGATCCGCTTTCACGAATGGATTGGCGACCATTGGGTGATCCTGTTTTCGCATCCCAAGGATTTCACCCCTGTTTGCACGACGGAACTCGGCTACCTGGCAGGACTCAAGCCGGAATTCGATAAGCGCAACACAAAAATTATCGGGCTCAGTATCGACCCCGTCAGCGACCACAACGAGTGGGTCAAGGATATCGCGGAGACGCAGGGTCACGAGGTCAGCTACCCGCTGATCGGCGACGCGGACCTGACGGTCGCGAAGCTTTATGACATGATTCATCCGGAAGCAGGCGGCGGCCCGCGCACGGCGGTAGACAACGCAACCGTACGCTCGGTGTTTCTCATTGGACCGGACAAGAAAGTCAAAGCCATGCTCGTCTATCCGATGAGTGCCGGCCGCAATTTCGACGAAGTGCTGCGGCTGCTCGACGCGCTCCAGCTCAACGCGAAACACGCGGTGGCGACGCCGGTGAACTGGAAGCCGGGTGACGACGTGATCATTCCAACCTCCGTTTCCAACGATGCCGCGATGCAAAAATATCCGCAGGGTTTCAAAACCGTGAAACCGTACCTGCGGTACGTTGAGCAACCGAAGTAAGGCTTGGCGGCGCTCCATGGGCCGCCATTTTTAAGCGCCCGCACAAGCGGGCGCGGAGCGAAATCGTGTTGACCTTCCGGCAGCTATTCGATCAGCAGTCTTCAACCTACACGTATCTTCTTGCGGATAGCACCACGCGAGAAGCTGTGTTGATCGATCCGGTATTTGAACAGGTGCGCCGGGATACCGCCCTGATCGAAGAGCTTGGATTGCATCTGCTGTACACGATCGACACCCACGTCCACGCCGATCACGTGACCGGGGCATGGATGCTGAATCGCCGTACAGGTAGCCGGATTGCCATATCGGCTGCGAGCGGCGCCGAAGGCGCGGACCGCTATCTGAACCATGGAGACAGGATCGAGTTCGGCACGCGATACCTGGTGGTCCGTGCAACGCCGGGTCATACCGACGGCTGCATCACGCTCGTGCTCGACAACGAGACCATGGCGTTTACCGGCGATTGCCTGTTGATCAGGGGCACTGGCCGCACGGATTTCCAGCGTGGTGACGCGCGCGCCATGTATCGCGCGGTCCACAACCACATTTTCACGCTGCCCGCCGCGTGCCTGCTTTATCCGGCTCACGACTATCGCGGTTTGACGGTGACCAGTGTGGGCGAGGAACGGCGCTTCAATCCGCGCCTTGGCGGTGAACTGTGCGAAGACGACTTCATCGGTTACATGACGAACCTGCATCTGGCGCATCCGAAGCAGATCGACGTCGCGGTGCCTGCGAACCTGAAATGCGGCCTGTCGGCGAGCGTCCCGGCGCAGATGACGGAACCCGATTGGGCGCCGCTGACGTGCAGCTTTGCGGGCATCTGGGAAATCAACGCCCAGTGGCTCGAAGAAAATCTGCCTGCCGTCGAGATCCTCGACGTCCGCGAGCCCGACGAGTTCGACGGACCGCTGGGGCGCATCCCCGCGGCCACGCTTATTTCGTTGGGCGAGCTGGCAACGCGCGCCGCCGAACTTTCGAAGGAGCGCCCGATCGTGACGGTCTGCCGGGCTGGCGGGCGGTCGGCACAGGCCACGATCATGCTGCGGCAGGCCGGATTCGAGCGGGTTGCCAACCTTGCCGGCGGCATGCTCCGCTGGCGCGCGGAAGGCCGCGTGGTCGAAAATGCCAGCATGTAGCGGGTCGCTTTACCCCCGTGAGACATGAACCTCACCGCCTACCCGCGGTAACACCGCGAATCTCCATGCCATTGTAATGGACGAAAAATCCACTATACTGGATCGATGGATATCGACGCCCTCATTGCCAAACGTGTCCGTGACCTGCGCAAGGTTCGCGGCTACACGCTCGACGAGCTAGCTGACTCGAGCGGAGTAAGCCGCTCCATGATTTCGCTGATCGAGCGTCAGGAGACCAGCCCGACGGCCGTCGTGCTCAACAAGCTGGCTGATGCGCTGGGCGTCACGTTGGCCGCGTTGCTTTCGGGTGAGCCCCAAAGCGTGCAGGAACAGCCGCTCGCGCGACTGTCGGACCAACAGGTCTGGAAAGATCCCGCCTCCGGCTACGTTCGCCGGCATGTGTCACCGAGTGGCTTCGCGTCGCCGCTCGAACTGGTTGAGGTGATCTTCCCGCCGGGCGAAAGCGTCGCCTTCGAGAATGTGGTGCGCAACGTGGTAACGCATCAGCAGGTCTGGGTGCTCGAAGGCGAAATGGAAGTCATCGTCGGTGAAACGGCATGGCAACTCGACACCGGCGACTGCCTTGCCATGGTGCTCGACCAGCGCATTGTTTTTCTAAACTCAAGCCGCAAGCAGGCCCGCTATGCAGTGGCGCTGACAACATTCCCATCTAATTCAAGGAGAACCTGATGAGCGAACACGCCATCGTCCACTGTACTTTCGAGCGCCACGCCGATGCGATCCTCGACATCTTCAACGAGGCGATTCTGAATTCAACCGCGCTCTACGACTACAAGCCTCGGACCGCGCAGAACATGACAGCCTGGTTCGACGCGAAACGGACGGGCGGTTTTCCGGTGATCGGCGTCGAGGACAGCGCTGGAACGCTGCTTGCCTTCGGAAGCTATGGCACGTTCCGGGCGTGGCCGGCCTACAAGTACACGGTGGAACACTTGGTGTACGTGCATAAGGACTGTCGTGGTCAAGGGCTTGGCCGGGTGGTGATGCAGGAACTCATTGCGTCGGCTCGACAGAACGACGTTCACGCGATGATGGGCGGCATTGACGCGACGAACGCCGGGAGCATCGTGTTGCATGAACGACTTGGCTTCAAGCACGTGGGTACGCTACCTGAAGTCGGTTTCAAGTTCGGTCGCTGGCTGGATCTGGCTTTCTATCAGTTGTTGCTGGATACGCCCGCTCATCCGATTGACGGCTAGGCCGCGGCTAGCGTCTCAACTCGGCAAGAATCTTTTCCGCGAGAAAATCGCACGGAGGCCGCTTTGAGCCCGTACTTCGCGCGAGCACCATTTCGAGTGGCGCGATCTCGGGCAAACCTTGCGCCGGTCCAAGCAGCGCGAAGTGCTTCGGGACCGCACATCGCGCAAGCGGCACGATGGCAAGTCCCGCTTCGGCCATCGACAAGAGGCCGAGCAGGCTCGGACTTTCATACGACGTTCGGTAGGTGATCTTCGCGCGCTCGAGGCTGCGAATTGCGTTCTCCCTCGCCACGCTGCCCGGTAAGAAGACGGCGATCGGCAGCGGCCTTTCCTGCCATATTTCGTGCGCACTCGGTACCGCGGCCCAGTCCATCGGTTCGAACCGGATGAACTCGCCGGACAAGCCTTTGACTCGCGTCGCGCAGACCAGATCCACGGATCCATCTTTCACCATCGGCGCGAGCGCGACGCTCGGCAAACCCACGACCTGAATCTCGACCTTCGGATAGGTCGCGGAAAATTTCTTGAGAATCGGCGGCAGCAGCGACGAGGCGTAATCGTCCGGCACGCCGATGCTCACGCGCCCGGTCACGTCCGGCCGAACCACCGCCGCCCATGCCTCGTCGCGCAAGGCCAGCATGCGGCGAGCGTAAGTCAGCAGGACCTCGCCGTCCTGGGTCGGGACGACGCTTCTCGGCTTGCGAACGAAAAGCAGCTTGCCGAGCGCGGCCTCGAGCGTCTTGATCTGCATGCTCACCGCCGATTGCGAACGATGCACCACCTCCGCCGCCCGGCTGATGTTGCCGGTGTCGGCGACGGCGACGATCATGGTCATGACATCGATGTCGAGAGCTTTCAATTGGCTTGGCATCAGAAAAATAGATAGATTCGATCAATATTACGCGATTTTCTTGGGTATCGACATCGGGCATAGTGCCGGCAAAGGAGCCCCAATGAACGCCCGTACCGACCTCTCAGTGCTTGCCGTACCCGAACTGTCGTTTGCGACCATCGCATCGGGCATCTGCGTGCCCTACGTCGAGTGCGGAGAAGGCGAACCGCTGGTATTCGTGCACGGCTCGCTTTGCGACTATCGCTACTGGAGCGCACAGACCGCGGCGCTGTCGCGGCATTTCCGCTGCATCTCGGTGAGTCTCAGCCACTACTGGCCGGCAGGCGAAGCTTGTATCCAGAGCGAGTTCGGCTGGCAGACGCATGTCGCCGAGCTGGCCGAATTCATCGAGGCGATCGACCTTGGGCCGGTGCATCTGGTCGGGCATTCGCGCGGCGGCTGCGTGGCGTTTCATGTCGCACGCGACTATCCGCGGCTCGTGAAATCGCTGACGCTGGCGGACCCGGGCGGTCCGCTGCAGATCGAAGGGACGCCGGACGCTTCGCTGCCGGCCGCAGCCAATGTGCTGCGCGCACGCGTCGCTGAACTCATTGAGAGCCACCAGATCGACGCGGGACTGGAGCTGTTCGTCGACTCGGTGAGCGTGCCTGGATCATGGCGCAAGAGTCCGGTCGCGTTCCGCACCATGGCCATCGACAACGCAGGCACGCTGCCCAAGCAGTTCCGCGATCCGTTGCCCGCCTATTCCCACGAAAGCGCACGCGATGTGAAATGCAGGACGCTGTTGATCGAGGGACAACGGAGCCCTCGCATGTTTCGCAACAACGTCGAAAAGCTCACGGAGTGGATCGACAATGCGGAAAGTCAAACCATCGCCGGAGCATCACACGGCATGAATGTCTCCAACGCCGGCGCTTTTAACCGGCTTGTGCAGGCCTTCGTCAGTTTCTAATCGATCCAGCCCGGCATTGACCGGCGGTTCATTCTGATCAGACCACGCATCAAGCGTGTTCTCGATCGCTTGTCGTCACGCGCTCACGAAGCTCACGAAGCCCATGTTTCGCCGACGCATCGTCGTCGGCGTGAGTGTGGCCAAGCATCACGAACACCGTGATCGCGCATAGCAGCGTAACGACGATCAATCCCCCGAGCAAAAGACCGAACGCGTCGGCATAGATGTGCTGCAGTGTTGCGCGGGCGACGTCGGGGAGGAGCGCCGATGCACGATCGAGATCGCCAGCAGCAAGCCGCGCCGCGGCTTCGGACACTTCGGCTGGTATCGCATGAGGTTTCAGGGTCGATAGCACGCGTGCCTGCGTCAGCACGGCCAGAATTGCGCTGACTGTCGCGAGTGCAATGCATTCGCCTGCCACGCGCGTGGTACTGAAGATACCCGTCGCCATGCCCGCACGCTCCTTCGGTACTACGCTCACCGACAGGCCGTCCATCAATCCCCACGGCATCCCGGCACCAACACCGATTGTGAGCAATGGTGCAATCACCGCATGGCTCGTGCCGTCGGCCAAACCAGCGATCAGCCAGTACAGACCGGCCGCAGCGATCAACAGGCCGATACCCGAGATGACACCGGCGGAGATCCAGCGCGTTAGCATCGCGGCGGCGAGCGGCACGACGAGCATCGGTGCGGACAGAGCGAGCATCAGCAAGCCAGCGTCGATCTCGCTGTAGCCGTCGACACCGACGAAACGCAGCGGCAACACGACGAGCAGCACGATGTAGCAGTAGCAGGTCGCGATCGGCAGCACTTGCACACCGACAAAACGCGGATAGCGGAACAAAGAGAGATCGAGCATTGGCCGCGCGACTCGCGTTTCGATGACCCAGAACGCGGCGGCCAGCAGTACCGCACCCAACAGGAATCCGACGACGAGCGGACTCGACCAGCCGCTCTCCGAGGACTGGATCACACCGAACGTGAAGCACGACAATGCGCCCGTGAACGTTGCTATGCCCGCCCAGTCGATGCACTGCGCGTCCGGGTCGCGCGATTCACGCATCTGCGGCACGCCGAACAGCAGCGCCAGGACACCCACTACCGCACCCGTCGCGAAGATCGCTCGCCAACCGAAGTGCTCGATCATGAAACCGGCCAGCACCGGGCCGAATGCAAGGCCAAGCCCGAAGGTCGTGCCGAGCAGACTGAATGCCCGGGTGCGCCCGCGGCCATCGAACTCCTGCGCGAGTGCCGCAGTCCCGCCAGCCAGCGCGGCCGCGGCGGCAACACCCTGAATGGCGCGCAGCAAATCGACAATCAGGATCGACGGTGCAAAGCCGAGCAATAGCGAGACCAGCGTGAATCCGCTTACGCCGATCGCAAATAAGCGCTTGCGTCCAAAGCGGTCCGCGAGTGCCCCCGCCGCCATCAGCAGGCTGCCAAAGGTCAGCATGAACGCGTTCGTGATCCAGTTCATCTCGACTGGGCCACCGGCGAGTTCCCGCCCGATCGCCGGCGTGGCCAACGCGCCAGCCGAAAAACTGAGCGGCAACGCGAGCGCGGCAAGACAAACGGCCGTGAGAATCGCGACTGGCCGTCCGAATGAACCCGGAGAAAAGATGTTGCTCATCGACGCTCCCCAAAGGAAGCCGGTCTGTGCAAAGCCTCATGGATGTGCACGCCCGGCAGAGCGATCAACGATAATTCGGATTCAATCGAATAAAAACAAGGTGGAATTCCGTTGATAACGGAGTTAAATTCCTGAATTGAATCGGTTTTACGCGCATCGGAGCGAGATGGACAACCTCAACGGAATCGTTGCATTTGTGCGCACGGCGGAAACGCTGAGCTTCGTTGCCGCGGGCCAGAAGCTCGGTATCTCGGCGTCGGCGGTTGGCAAGACGATTGCAAAGCTGGAGCAATCGCTCGGCGTGCGGCTCTTTCACCGCACCACACGAAAGGTCACGCTCACCGATGAGGGACGTCATTTCTACGATCGCTGTCACCGGATACTGGAAGATCTGCGCGATGCCGAGGCCGTGCTGTCGGAGGCTGCGCAAACGCCTCGCGGCAGGCTGCGCGTCAGCCTGCCCGCGATCGGCTATCGATTCCTGTTGCCCGTGCTGCCGGAATTCACGCGCCGCTATCCCGATGTCGAACTTGATCTGGATTTCAACGACCGGCTCGTGGACGTCGTGGAAGGCGGTTTCGACGCGGTCATCCGCAGCGGCGCGCTGACGGATTCGAGTTTGATGTCACGCCGTCTCGGCGCATTCTGCTTCCTGTTGTGCGCGTCGCCCGGTTATCTCGCGCAAGCCGGCATGCCCCACACGCTGCGCGACCTGGAAGTGCATGCGTGCGTGCGCTACCGTTTTCCAACAACGGGCAAGCTCCAGCCGTGGGAACTGTTGGCGGATGGCAGTGAGCCTGCGAACCTGCGGACGTCGATAACCTGCAACAACATGGAAGCGCTGCGCGAGGCTGTCATAGCGGACTTTGGCATTGGGTACATGCCGGATTTTCTGGTTCGCGACGCGCTCGCGACGGGCACGCTCACGACGTTGCTCGACGGGCACCGGATCGCCCCTGGACAGTTCTCGATCCTATGGCCATCGAGTCGGCAGTTGTCGCCGAAGCTTAGGGTGTTCGTCGATTTCACGTGTGCGAAGCTGTTTAGTTTTTCAGCGAAAACAAAATAAAGAAGATTGCCAGAATTACTCAAGATTTAATCTGGCGTGCCGACATGAATGTTAGGCCTGACGTTATTGGCGTTCGGGACTCTTTCCCTAAACACAAGATCAATAGGAAAAGACTTTTCGCCCTCGCTTTCCTGCTTGGCGCTGTGCCGGCATTCGCCGCAGCACCCAAATGCCAGACCCAAACAATTGGGCAACACACCTCGAAGATTTGTATCAATGAGGTGCCGTTCCAGCACGACTACTACACGCTGTCCGTCGACAATGCCTTGATTCTCTCGGTGCCGGACGACTACATCGAAAATGTCTCCCTCACACACACGATTCCTGAAGACGCAGCCGAGCTAACGTCAAGAGTGGTGTATGGGCAACTTGAAGACAGGTGCTTTCAGGCGGCGAGTTTCTGCTGAACCGGTTGATCGTCTTGCACCGGTTCGCCGTCCTTGAAGGCTATGCCCTCCAGCAACAGCTTGATCTGTTCAGGACCGTTGATACGGCGCCAGGTTTTCTCGGCTTCCTCGATCAGCTTGAATGCCAGACCCAGGAAGGTCGCTCGCGACACACAGTTGCGCGTACGCGTGGTGCGGTGGCGCACGGTCGCGAACGTCGACTCGATCGCGTTCGTCGTGCGCAGATGCTGCCAGTGTTCCGCCGGGTAATCGTAAAAAGCCAACAAGCTTTCCCGGTCCTTCTTCAACGTTTCGGTGAGGACGCTTTCTGATCCGGAAACACAATGCCTTAACCTTGCTCCATTCGCCAGTTGCAATCAAGAAAACGGTGATGCAAGGCATCATGAGAACCATCCGCCAGCCAAATATCAACTCGCCCGTAAGCGGGTGCAGCAACGTAGAGTAATAATACAAACCCGCAAAGAGGCTTGTGGCTGTGATGGACAAAGCTACACCTTTCAACACGTCGTTCTCCTATTTAAGGCTCGTCATCGCAGGGGGAAATCCCACGGTGCTCCGTGCCTGAATCGGCCTTCGATCCAGCTTTTGAAGGCAGACACCGGTGCCGCTTCATACTTGGCGGAAGGCCGGACAAAAGATATGTCTCCCGCTGAATCCAATTCCCAATCCGGCAGTACGCGGACCAGTCGTCCTTGCGATATGTCCTGATTCATAAGCCACTCCCCCGCGCCGACAATTCCCGTTCCCGAAACGGCGGCTGCTAGCAATGTATCGCTATCGTTAGTCGTTAAACTTCCGTCGACAGGACAGGTGTATCGCTCCTCTCCACGAACCACCTTCCATTCCGGGAATGATGTGAATCCGCTAAAGCGAAGGCAATTGTGATTTATCAAATCGGCCGGTCCTGCGGGGTGGCCTCGCCTTTTGACATAGGACGGTGCAGCGCCCAGAATCCGGCGATGCGTGCTTAGTTTTCTTGCTACCAGTCGGCTGTCTGCAAGCTCACCGATACGTATAGCTGCGTCGAACCCTTCGCGTATCAGATCCACAAATCGTTCATCAAACTCGGCAACCACTTTTACTGCCGGATACGTCTCCATAAACTCTGGCAGTATCGGTGCAATCCATCGACGCCCCATCGAAGCAGGGAGCGCCAGTCTCAAAATACCTCGGACGTCGGCAGATTCGCTTGCTGCCTGCCGCTCTGCATCACTGATCATCGCCATTGCCATTTGCAGACGCGACGCCATATCTAGTCCAACCTGGGTCAAACGAACATGTCGCGTCGATCGCTCCATCAATCGGACGCCAAGACGTGCTTCCATTGCGGCTATCCGTTTCGAAAGCACGGTCGGGTGGCGGTTCAAAAGCTGCCCGGCTGCAACGAAGCTGCCTTGCTTTGCCACCGCAAGGAAGGCTGCGATTTCGTCAGAGTGACGGTTATCGAAAATATTGGCGTATTCCATTGGTCCGTCCGAAAGGTTGAACAAGATCGATTGCGCTGATTTCGTGATCGACGCGTCCGACCGTCTCCCGATGACCTTTCGTTGCGTCAAATTATGGGAAAGTCGGACTCGTGCATCAAGCGGGACGCGTGCAGTTAATTGCTGCACATGATGCAGCAGTTACGCAGCGAATAGCAGGGAAGCCTGGAGACTTGCGGGGTCACACCGCAGGGTATGTCAGCTAACACTTCGAAACCGGCCGTAGGATAACTGGCGCCCGGCGTCCCAGGGCAATCGCATCAGGAGACCTGCATTCCAAGCACTCGAGCCCGATAGTGTTCATCGAATCCGGCCTTGAGCCGCGTGTTCTTTATGCCGACCTTGGTGGCTTTGTCAGCGCGCAGTAGATTCGACACGATGCGGCGCAGGATCGCGAAGTTTTGTGCTGCATTGTCCACCCGGGCGCGGCATTGATCCTCGCCGAACGCGACATCGAGCACCCAATGCATGCTGTTTTCGATGGCCCAGTGAGCGCGCACCGTCTCGTTGATCCGTTTCGGGTCAGCGGGCAGGCTGTTGATGTAGTACCGCCGCTCCAGCGAAACGCGGCCGTCGATCTCGCGGGTGGCCTCAACCATCCCCACCGAACGCAGGCCGGCCCATTTACCGTCCTCATCCAGCCAGTCAATCATGTCGGTCGCAACGCACCGGCGCGTCTCGATTCTTCCGTGCACTTTCCTGCCTGTCTGACAGTGCTCAACGAAGCGCACGCTGCGCAGAGGCTGTGTGCGCTGTGCATCGAACAGCTGCACGATTGCTTCATGCAAGGCAGGCTGATTGCCTTTGACCGCAAGCACATAGTCGGCACCTCCAGCCACAATCTTCGCCGCGATCTCCCGCTGGCAACCCATCGCGTCGATCGTCACGATCGCACCCTTGAGCAGCAAGGCATCCAGCAACACCGGGATCGCGGTGATCTCGTTGCTTTGGGCGGCAGTCCTGACCTGAGCCAAGGTCGCCCCTAACGCGCCGCAATAGGCCGATACCAGATGGATCGCGCTACGCCCCATGCCGTGCGAGCGCCGTACTGTCTTGCCGTCAATTGGCCACCACCAGGCCCGCGACGGCAGGACAGATACCGCTTACCCACCGCACAAAGCAGGCCTCGAACTGCCGCGCATCAAGCGCTGCGAATACGCGTCCGAACGTGTCGTGCGAGGCAATCCCGTTGCGCAGCGGCAAGTACCGGCGCAGCCACTCCAGTTGTCCGTGCCCCCACAAAGCGATCCCCACCCAGCCGTCGGCGCCCGACAGGATCGCCGCCAGTGCAACCACCAGCATTTCCGTCAGATCATGCTCCGGGGTGCGTACACGCGGGTCCTTCAGGTCCCCAAACGCGTCCTGCAAACTCAACGGCTCGTATTCGTCGTCCACACCACTCCCGGCTCCTGGCAAAACCAGGAGCTAACGCTTCTTCGCAGCAGCTTACAACCCCCATTCGTAACCCATTGTGGGTAAACAATTTTTCATGCGATTGCCCTGCCCGGCGTCCCTGATTGGCCGGCACTACGCGTTCGCACATACCGTCGGAAAGCTGCCATTGAGAATTCCAGCGTCCTCACAGCGGCACGTTTATCGAACTGGCGCTATCGGCCAGTTGCGGTCAATCGGCACGGCATCGTAGATCGTTGTCAATCTATGACCAGTCACCAAACTAGTGCACCGGCTGGCCGACTATCGAATCCCGATGATCATCGAATCCGGCCCGAGTAGTGGTTCGACCCGAATCTCCCTGAAGCCGACGTCGGCCATCCATTCACGGCACTGAGCACCCGTATAGTCAAAGCCCCCGGGCGTCTCGATTAGCATATTGAGGCTCATCAGCAAGCCGAACGCATTCTGTCTGCGCTCATCGTCAATAATGGCGTCGTAGACGATCAGGCAGCCGCCCGGAGGCAGCGCCTCATAACATTTGGCGAGCAGTTCGCGCTTCTGCTCGAGATTCCAGTCGTGAAGAATGTGGCCCATCACGAGCACGTCGGCCGACGGGCAGGCTTCCTTAAAGAAATCGCCCGGATGGAAACGAAAGCGCTCCTTTAACCCGTGTTCCGCGACATACTTGTCAAATAAAGGTCCGACTGCCGGCAAATCGAAGCCGCCACCCGTGAGATGCGGATGCGCGCTTGCAACCTCTACGACTAAAGCGCCTTGCGCCGCACCAATGTCGATGAACGAACCGTAGTCTTGCCAAGGAAATTTCTGCGCAAGCGCTTTAGCGGCGCCGAGGCTGATCCCAGTCATCGATTCCAGAAAAACACGCAGTGTTCGTTCGTTCCGATAGATCGCATCAAACGGGTTGCCGCCCTGCTTCGCCTCGTTCTGCGGCAGTCCGCTGCGCAGCGCTTCGGTAAGCGATCCCCAGAACGGATATAGTCGGT
Source organism: Paraburkholderia sp. BL23I1N1 (assembly GCF_003610295.1). Classification (NCBI taxonomy): domain Bacteria; kingdom Pseudomonadati; phylum Pseudomonadota; class Betaproteobacteria; order Burkholderiales; family Burkholderiaceae; genus Paraburkholderia; species Paraburkholderia sp. BL23I1N1. Next base: position 4,097,180 of record NZ_RAPV01000001.1, on the reverse strand, counting down.
CGTTAGCCATTTGCAGTATTCCCCCGATATATCCCGATTGCGTTCTATCGAGAAATAGTCCTGTCTCGCACGTGTTCCGATAGAGACCGTTTTCTCGCTCCAGCACCTGCAACGAAACCAAAGCATCGAGAAAGTCCAAAGCCGATCTCGGATGCAATCCCAACTCGTCAGTCAACTGCTCACCGTTGCGAGGCCCTTTCCCGAGGTGCGTAAATACACCGAGCTCGACCGCGGACAGCAACGCTTTAGAGCCCCAAAATCCCATGCCCAGTTGCATGAGATTAGCGGGCGAATAGGCTGCCCCGTCTATGTCGTCAGACACTCTTGTGCCGGATTGATATTCCATTGACTCATTTCCTTTGGCGAACGCGATAATGGGGTTGCGGTTTGTACTGCACGACTACATTCACAGAACACCTTGTCGTTAGACTTTATTCCCGCGCCCCAATCCAGGCAGACAAATTGCCCGAACAGCGCACGGCCCATTTCCGCTGAATCCCGCGGCTAAACTGGCGAGCACCGCGCCGCCCTGAATGTCCGGTCTCGGCGATCTCGAATGACTGAAACGGGTCGACTACGGAAGCCCAGCGTAGGCCCGCCGCCGCACCTTGCTGCGCCGACCTCGTACTTCCGGGTACGGCCGCTTTCGGCCGGTCGGGACAGGTGGGTAGATCGTTGGCAATCCGTCGACGCGTTCTCTTCCTATGCCCGCTCATCTGCGAAGTGCTCTCAGCGGGAGGTTGAGACGCCTGGTCGCGAAACCATCCGGCCAGCTCCGAGGGAAAGGTCTCCGTAACGGGTGGAGCGAGGCGCGCGTATCCCTCACGCTTTTCTAGCCATGGAACCCGGTCCATGATCATAATCATGGACCGGGGGGCGATCGATATATTCGCGACGTTCATCCGCCGGGTCTCGTGCCATCCCATCGGGAGGGAAGATGGAAACTTCCACATCGTCGAGTGTCTTTCGGTGGACAACCAGCGACGTAGAGGCGTCTAGCCGGTTCGACTTTTACGCAGACGTCGTGTCGAACGCAATCACGCCTCTGGTGCTCTCGGGTCGACGCCCGGGCGAGTTCGAGTCGAATATGGAACTCGCCGAAGCCGGCCCCTTGACAATTATCCGGCAGACCGGCACGCCTCACATCGCGAGCCGGGATCCACGTGCTGACGATCGCAGTGGCGAACACACGTTACATCTGATGATTAATCTTTGTTCGCCCTGGAACACGAGCCACCGCGAACAGATCCGGCTACTGCCCGGTGAAGCGCTGATCGTCGATTCGCAACTTGACTTCATGCTTGATTTGACCAGTCGTTATGAGGTCGTCCACGTAAAACTTTCGCCCGAATGGCTTAAATGTTGGGTACCGTCATCGGGGCGATTGATCGGCCGACGGATCTCCGTGACTTCTGGCTGGGGACGGGCACTGGTCGCGTTTGTGGCACAACTTTCGCCACAATTGATTGTCGATTCGCCACTTCCGGTGTCCGTCCTCGCCGATCAGCTTGGCGCCTTGCTGGCGCTCGTGGCGAGCGAGGAAACTCCGAGGCCAGCGACAAGACCGGAGCGCGACTTGAGTGCCCGGATCAGAGACTGCATCGCGGGGCGCTGCGGTGAAGCCGGCCTGACGGCGCCAGACATTGCAAAAGCATTGAATATCTCGGTGAGGACTCTCCACCGCGCGCTGACAGCCTCCAACGAAACGTACGGTGGGCTTTTAATGGCATCGCGTGCTGCCGTTGCCATGCGGATGCTTAAGTCACCGTTGCTCCGTCAAGTCACGATCGCGGAAATCGGTGGGCGAGCGGGTTTCGGCAACGCGTCGCATTTTTCACGCGTGTTTCACCGGCACTACGGGCGGCTACCGTCGCAAGTCCGGAGCGAGGTGTAGGCATCGCGTGTCAAGCTTACTTGTCGCTATGACCTCGTACCTTCAAGCGGCAAGCAACGTTTCCCCCCGCTGGCAGACCGCCGCCATCGATCCGTTATGAGCCATTCTTTGTTCGCGACACTGTGTCGAACGGCCGTTGCTGGCAAATCTGAAGGGCTCTCGTGGGTCGGGTTATGCCCTTTGCATGAGATGCGCGCCCGACACGATCGCCGCACTCGGTCTGCATGCCTTAGCGGACGTTCGCAGTCGCGCGCCGCGCACCCGGTGTCGCAATATGCGACGCGGCGAAGCGTCAGTCGTCGTCAGAGATCAACGGTCGAAAGCGTTATCCGTTCGCCAGTGCCGGGCAACGCTTTTTGCTCTACGACCTGCAAAAGCCGACGTTTGCCAAGCTCGAAGGCAAGCATCAATTGTTTCGGGGACTCGTTTGCAGCACCGAGTTTTTCACAAACCGTTTCAGCAGGGAGCGCAAAGGCGCAATATCCCCAACCAAAGCCATAGGCCGAAAACCAGAGTGTCGAGTCGACGGTAAGGAGCGGTGCAGTAAGGTTGGTATGGTGCTGGTCCATGGCTGTCACTTCCTGACCGATAGGGATGGATGTTGATTTTCGCATAGCGGACTTACAAGAGTCCTTCTCCCGCGGTCCGGGCGAGTCGCTCGCGGTTTCGCCTGTCCACCAGGTTGACCAGCGCTTGCCCCCCGTCCATGCGGGCGGGGTCCTCGACCGGGAAGGTGCTCTCACTGAAAGCAACAAGCTTGAATCCGCTCCCTCTTGCACGCGGGACGGCGATGCCCCAATGCCAGCCTCCGGCTTGCTCGAAGACATGCAGTACGGGGGCGGTTGACGTGTAAGCCTGAGAAGTTGTCATGGCGCATTCTCCTGTCATGTCGCGACCGTCGGAGCACGATTGCAGATGCTCTGCCTTTAGACTACCGCTATTCTGCTGCGCTGCAATATGTCGTTCGTGGTCAAAATGTCACAAATCATGAGGCGTCACAATTTTGAAATGATTCGCCTCGAGTCGAGATGTGCGAACATGAGTTGACGAGCTATTGATCTGACATGATTCACGGGGGCTCCATGGCTAACCATTCGCGCATCTGGGCAGCGGTGCCACACAACAGTGACGGCGTCGTCTTTCAGATTCGTATTGTCGACCGCCTTCAGCGTTTCCACGTATCGCGCCGCGTGCTTGAGGAGGTCTTCGACCTCGAATCCGCTGCTTCGGACGCAAGACAGCTCGAACACTTCTATTTGGGCTCTTTCAAAAAATGGAGTGGGTAGGAATTTGCACACTTTTTAAGCACTTCGAGGTGCGTGGGCGACAATGCCCCACCCCTAACCCCGCCCCAAGGCGGGGAAGTCCTCGCCGCTGGACGGGCTCGGGGGCAGGCGCAGCAAGACTTCGCCAGCCCCAAGCCCTCTAGCTTGTTTGGGAAAGCGAGCGCGTCAATGGTTCGCTTCGCCGGACGTCCCGTCCGCCATTGACCCACTCATTTTCCCGTCCGACAACCCGCGTTACCCACTCGAAATTCGAGAGAGGCTCTATTTGCATCTGAATCACATGCTGGCTCACGCTGGCACGAAGCGTTCAACTGCCAGTTCCGGCACGATTCCGCTTCAGGCAATCGATTTCACCTCAACGAGCAAGGAGCAACGCGGGTCAAATCAACATGTAGCGGCACGAAGCGCAGCCTGAGCGACGGCATTGGATAGGGGGTATCAGTCGTACTTCTGCTGTCCCCATGTTTCGGAAGATCACCGCCTCGGCTTGTGTCCGACCCGCCCTTCGGCGAATCCACGGAAGTGTAGATTGCCAATCGCGCTCGCCCAGGCGTTGACCCAGCAAGTAGCGCGAGCAATTTCAGCCGCCGAATCGGCGCGGATAAGACGGGCCGTTGCGACACGCAGGCGAGCGATCGCGTATTCCCTCCGTGCACATTGCCGACGAGGAACAGGTGTGTCTTCACGCATCGCCGACCAGTAAAAGGAAGCGAAAGAAACGTAGGGAGATGGAACGCGGTTAGCTTTTGATGGTGCCGCAACAATAGTCGAGGGGCAGCGCACGCGTCTAGGTGCAATACTGTTAACAAGCTCAAATTTGTGTTAACTTTCAAGCCTCTGAACCAACAAGAAGAGCTTGAAGGATGGCAAGAACGGAAGCAACGCTGCCAGGCGGGGCGCGGCTCGCGGACTATCTGGCGGTGGGGTATCTGGCGCTGAACTGCTCCCTGGGACAGGTCAAGGAGGCGCTCACGAAGTGCGGCGTGCAGACGCGCGTGCGCCGCGACATGCCGCGTGAAGTGCTGGTGTATTTCGTGATGGCGATGTGCCTGTATCCGCGCGTGGCCTATGAGGAAGTGTTTCGTCTGGTGATCGAGGGACTGCGGCGCATCTACGGCGACCAGGTACGCGACGCGCAGGTCAGCAAGGCGGCGATCTCGCAGGGTCGCGCACGCCTGGGATGGCAGGTGATGCGCGAGCTGTTCGCCCGGCAGGCGGCGCAACACCCACGAACCGCAGGCGGCGACTATGCGGGCTATCGGGTCATGAGCGTGGACGGCTCCACGCTGGATGTGCCCGATGAGAAGGCCAATGCGCAAGCGTTCGGATATGCGCAGGGAGGGCGCGGTGAGGCCGCGTATCCGCAGATTCGCTTCGTAGCGCTGGCCGAATGTGCGACGCACGCGCTGTGTGAGGTCCAGATGGGCGGGGTATGCGAGCACAGCGAACAGGCGCTCACACGCCAGCTGTTTCCGGCATTCTCGGACGACATGCTGGTGCTGGCCGATCGCCTGTTCTATGGCTATGACATGTGGCGCGACGCGGTGGCCACCGGAGCGAAGCTGCTGTGGCGCGTGAAGTCGAATTTGCGGCTGCCGTGCGAAGTGCCGCTGGCAGATGGTTCGTACCTGAGCACTGTCTATGCCAGTGACACCGACAGGCGACACCAGTGCAACGGCATGCAGGTGCGGGTCATCGAGTATTGCCTGGAAGGTGTGCCTGATGCCGAGCCGCAGTATCGCCTGATCACCAATCTGCTGGACGCAGCGGTGGCGCCTGCCATAGAACTCGCGGCGCTGTACCACCGGCGCTGGAAAATAGAAGAGATGTTTGACGAGATCAAGACACATCTGTGCGACGGCAAGAAGGTGCTGCGTAGCAAGACGCCTGATCTGGTCCGTCAGGAGTTCTATGCGTTAATGCTTACCCACGCGGCGATCCGTCGACTGATGTATGAGGCTGCCCAGGACAGCGGGCAGCACCCGGAAGACTTATCGTTCGTTCATGCCGTACGCGTGTTGAACCGACGCCTGCCCGAGGCGGCGGCCGTTCCCCCCTGAGCAGTGGCAAAGTTGGAGGCTCAGCTTACTGCGGGAAATCGCCAGTGGGCGTGCCGTGCAAAGCCGCGGCAAGCGTAATCCCCGCGGCGTGAAGCGAAAGATGTCGAACTTCCGGATACGCCGACGATCGGAGCCGCTGAATCAGCGAATTTCACCGAAAGCGGTCATCAAGTGAACAGTATTGCGTCTAGGTGGGGCTTTCGCGAAGAGCGATGACGGCCTGACTTCGGTCGTTCGGTCCCAAGTGCGCTGAAAGTCCGCTCGGGGTCGGCTCACGCCTTTTGCATCGCGCGCGGCGGAGGCGAGCGTCGCGCTCGTTCCTGGGACGCTGATTGGCCACTTTGAGCCATTCGACATAACGATGTAGATCGTCGACAAAGCTTGTCTTCGCCACCAAAGGTCAGGTGATTGCCGAGCACGACCGGCGCATTAAGCGCAGTCACGACCCTGGCGAAACCATTTACGACTGGCGTCACTGCCTGGCAGTTCTGCAGCGCAAACCTGGAGCGCTTCGCAATGGCGCACCCTTCGCCGCGTTTCCAGCCAGTTCCGCAAGTTGCAGGTGTTTTTGAAGTGTCCCGGCGGGGACCGCGAGATGGTCGAGATTCTGGCGCTGGTCCTGCTGAACGACAAACAGATGGTGCTCGCAGCCGTCGAGCCGGCGTTCGAAGCCTGCGCCCCAAACAAGCAAACGGTGCTGAACATCCTGAGCCGGCTGATCGACAGCCCGCCTGTGCCGCCGCTGCAGACGCCGCAGGCCTTCCAAGCTGAAGGGTGAGCCTCGGCCAACGCGTGCCGCTACGGCCGTTTGAGGGGCCGGGAGGACACCTCACGCCGATTGATGAATGCAAGGTCGCTTCGAAGGCTCCGCATTTTCCGACGTCGCCCATTTTCGGTTACTTGAAAAGGCTCTTCAGGTTTCCGCAAAGCAAGTCAAGCTGCTGTGAATGCCGCGACTTCGCTTGTCAAGGCGTCGATCGCGCTGCGTACGCGTTGGGGCAGACGGGGCGTTGCCGGCCAGATCAAAGAGATGTTCGACACGATGGCGCCTGCGGCTGGGAGCACTTCCACGAGTTCACCGGCCCGAAGCCGGTCACGTACTAGCCAGTGCGCCAGCCAGGCCAAGCCAAAACCCGCTGCAACAGCATCAGAGATTGCTTCGATATCGTTGAGGTTAAGCTTTGCCGGCGGTGTGACGTAACAAGGCGAACCGCCCGTCCGTAGAAACGACCACGACTGAACCCGCCCGCGCCGACCATAAGCGATCGCTTGATGAGCCGCAAGATCGGCGAGCGTTTCCGGTGTGCCATTTTCCTCGAGGTAGCGAGGCGACGCGCACACCAGCATGCGCTCTGTAGCAATCTCGCGGGTCATCAGGCCGGCGCTTTGTCCAGGAGGTCCATTGCGCACGCAGAGATCGAATCCGTCGTCGACAAGATCGACCAGCCGGTCGCTGAAATGCATATCCAGTTCGAGTTTCGGATGCGCCGCGGAGAGTCGCAAGAGGATCGGCGCGACACATCGGCGGCCGAACAGCACGGGCATAGATACACGCAATCTGCCGCGAATCTCGGTGCGACCGGAGTCCATGAGATCCTGCCCGGCACGTAACTCGACGAGCGCGCGCTGGCAATACTCGTAAAACGATTGACCGTCTTCAGTGAGACTTTGCGCACGGGTGGTCCGATGAAAGAGCCGCCCGCCGACGCGCTCTTCAAGGCGCGAGACCGCCTTCCCCACAGCGGAGCGTGACAGATTCAGCCGACGCGCGGCATCGGAAAAACTGCCGGCTTCCACCACGGCGACAAAAGCGGGAATGTCATTGAATTCTTCGGTCACGATCATCCTCTTTGTATCGCTTGGAGCGCCAATATCGAGAAAATATATCCGCACTGTAGACTAAAAATCGACGATACGATAAGTGATCGACTCAGATCAGCGAGTTCAAACGTCACTTTGGAGAATTGACATGATCGATCGCCGGCATTTTCTGGGAGTCACGCTCGGCTGCTTTCTCGTCGCCAGGATGGCCGAGTCCAAGCCGGTCCCTGCATCAACCCGGTTAAACGAACTCGGCCCGGAGAATCAGACGCTCGTCGAGCGCACGGGTCTTTGGGACGTGACCGAGACGGTGTGGAGTTCGCCGTCGGCACCGCCTGAGACAACGACCGGACTGGTCGCCGAGCGTCGCTTGATTGGCTCGATGCTGCAGGAGTTCCTATATCCCGCCAACGATGGCGCGGCGATCCTGCGGATTGATTATCTGAGTTTCAATCGGGTTGAAGGCCGGTGGGATTATGTATCGATGGATACTCGCGCCGCAGTCGGCATCATGCCGGCATGGAGCTTCGCGCGAGGCGATGCGGACAATATCACCCTCACGTTCGAGCCATTCGCCTTGCCTGGCAACGGCGAAGCAGTCTCTGGCCAGATGTTGCGAATGGACGAGGTAATCAGTCATCAGGGACTTGACCGGGACAGGAAAGACCAGCATTTCATGATGGCGGACGGAACCGGGATGGCATGGCTCGCGCATCAGTATTCGTACACGCGTCGGGAGCGGCAATAGGTTGCTCGCCGGGTGGTCGGGTTCCGCCGATCGCCGACAGGCAGGGGCGGTAGAGTCGAGATGTGACGCGGTGGCGGTAGGCTGGGTTTGTCTGTTGCCACCTCTTTCGTCTGGTGGTGCCCCAATAACCTCGCCGTAACCCCGTTTCCACATCCCGCTCATCGAACCCGCCGTGCAGATCTCGCAACGGGCTCTCGGACGAGACATCACGCCTTCGTACACGGCAAGTCACTACCAAGGCCCCTGTAGACGAACGAGTCCGAAGTGCCCGTAGAGGTGCGAGGGTGGATAGCTCCCGCCCCGGCGACGTCTTACCTTGTGCTTGGTACGTAACCACCGACGCAACCGCGTGCTGGTGTAGCTATCGAGCGCCCGATATGCGCGACTGACCGTGCCTACCTTAAAGTAGTTCGCCCAGCCGCGTAGCGTGCGGTTCAATTTGCCAATCAGCTCCGTGGTGTCCATCCACGTCATGGAAGCGGCGGTCAGCGCGTGAACCTTCTCAACCGTGCGCCGGATACTCTTCTTCGACGGCTTCATGCCCATACGGGCCTGACCAGTCGTTGCCGAGTACATCCGCCCAAACGTGTAACCCAGGAAGTCGAATTCCCCTTCCGGAACCTTGCAGATTTGCGTCTTCTCCTCGTTGACCGTCAGCTTCAGCTTGCCCATGATCGCGCGCAGTTGCAGTAAGGCCTCTTCGGCCTTGCCTCGCTTGCACAAGATCACAAGATCGTCCGCGTAGGTCACGATTCGACTGCCAAGACTGCGCTGAAGTCCGAGCTTCTTCCATGCCAACGCAAATCGGCGCATATAAATATTCGCCATCAGTGGTGAAACGGGTGAGCCTTGCGGAATGCCGCGCCTGCTGTCCCTGGCCTCCGTTGTACGTTTCTTCCGACCACGTTTGTCGGTTTCTTCAACAGAGCACTCCAGCCACATCCTGATCAGATGCAGCACACGCCGATCAACGATGCGACGCGCGAGCGACAACATCAGTTCGGCGTGGGGAATACTTCCGAAGTAGTCCGCGAGATCGGCGTCAACGACGTCCGTTTGCCCTCGGTGCAGGCGTTCCTCCACCTCGATTACCGCTTGCTGGGCATTTCGCCCCGCGCGGTAGGCGTACTGCTCTGGCGGAAGGTCCGCTTCGAAGATCGGTTCGAGCACCAGCATCGCTGCTGTCATGCACACCCGATCTCGCAGGGTCGAGACGGTCAACGCGAACTGCACAGGGGCTCAGTAAGCATTTGGGTTGGGCTGAGATCCGCCATCCCTTTCATCCCCTCAGAGGCCAACGCTTTCCGGTCCTGAAGACCCGTCGCGTCGCCGGCACCGACACGCTGCTCCTCGGCCATGAGGAATGCGGCAGCTTTAGCATTGCGCGCGAATGGACGGACTGGGGGGCACCATCCGCTCACGACGACGCGAGCATCACCGCATGCCGATTCGATCTCGACATGTTGCTTGAACTGGTCGCGTTGATCGACCTGCTTGCCCCGTCCAGGAAGTCTTTAAACAAAGGAGCTTGATCAATGCGACTCCTTGACCTATTATCAGACCAGTTTTTAACGTGGTCCGCCCATGGAAGATATTCCGTCATCCACTTTACGCAGACGCCGCGCGCAATTGCTGAAGCAAATGCCGGCGTTAGAGACGCTCTTGCGCGGCTCGCTCATCGAGCGCTACAAGCGCTGCGGCAAACCGGGCTGCAAGTGTGCAGACGGCCCCGGCCATGGTCCCAAGTACTACCTGTCCGTGAGCTTTCCCGGCCGCCGTCCGCAAATGGACTACGTGCCGCAAGCCGATTACACCGAGGTCGCCGAGCACCTGGCGAACTATCACCGCGTTCGCGAGATCATCGAGGAGATCTGCGAGATCAACCGCGAACTATTGCGCCGCCGCGAGGCGCTCTGAGGGGCGCCGGTGAGCCAGTCGTCGTTGTCGCTCACCCACATCATCGATCCGCAATCGGCCGGCGTACTCATCGCCAACATGCTCGAGGCTTGGCTCACCGCCGAGCCCGAGCTGGAGCTGACCGAGGAGGCCTTCGATGAACACCAAGATCACCCCCCAACATCAAAGCAAGCCGGCGTACATCTACATCCGCCAGTCGACGCTGGCCCAGGTACGACACCATCAGGAGAGCACCGAGCGTCAATACGCGTTGCGCGACAAAGCGATGGCACTGGGTTGGCCGGAGACGGCGATCCGGGTCCTGGACCGCGATCTCGGCCAGTCGGGGGCGCAGATGACGGGCCGCGAAGACTTCAAGACCCTCGTAGCGGACGTCTCGATGGGGAACGTGGGTGCTGTATTCGCACTGGAGGTTTCTCGCCTGGCACGCTCGAATCTAGACTGGCATCGCCTGCTCGAACTGTGCGCGCTCACCCATACGCTCGTGATCGACGCCGATGGCTGCTACGACGCGGGCGACTTCAACGACGGCCTGATACTTGGTCTCAAAGGTACGATGGCACAGGCCGAACTGCACTTCTTGCGCGGCCGCCTCCAGGGCGGCAAACTCAACAAGGCGAAGAAGGGTGAGTTGCGCTTTCCACTGCCCGTCGGCTTGTGCTACGGCGATGACGGCCGCATCGTCCTGGATCCCGATGACGAGGTACGCGGTGCCGTGCAGCTCGCATTCCGTCTGTTTCAGGAGACCGGCAGCGCGTACGCGGTTGTCAAGCGCTTTGCCGAAGGGGGCCTGCGCTTTCCAAAGCGTGCCTATGGAGGTGCCTGGGCAGGTCGACTCATCTGGGGGCGCCTGAGTCACGGACGTGTTCTCGGTTTGATACGGAATCCTTCCTATGCCGGCATCTATGTTTTTGGACGATATCAGTATCGTCAGCGCATCACACCACAGGGAGAGGTCCATAAGCACGTACAGCCGGTTCCGAAGACAGAGTGGCGCGTTCATCTGCCAGACCATCATGATGGATATATCACCCCGGAGGAATTTGAGCGCAACCAGGAACACCTGGCGCAAAACAGGACCAACGGCGAAGGTACCGTGCTCAGTGGTGCGGCGCGTGAAGGATTGGCGCTGCTTCAGGGGCTGCTGATATGCGGCGGCTGTGGTCGGGCGTTGACTGTTCGCTACCAGGGTAACGGCGGCCTTTATCCATTGTACTTATGCAGTGCTCGTCGCCGCGAAGGGCTGGCGACCACAGATTGCATGAGCATGCGCAGCGACCTACTTGACAACGCAATTGGCGAGGCTGTATTCACCGCCCTGCAACCAGCCGAACTCGAGCTCGCCGTGACCGCCCTGAGCGAACTCGAGCAACGCGATCATGCCATCATGCGCCAGTGGCACATGCGCATCGAACGCGCCGAGTATGAGGTCGCACTCGCTGAACGTCGCTATCAGGAATGCGATCCGGCCAACCGTCTGGTCGCGGGTACCCTCGAGCGGCGCTGGAACGACGCGATGCTTCACCTTGAGGCGATCAGGACGGAATCCGCCCAGTTCCAGAGCCAGAAGGCACTCGTCGCGACGTCCGAACAGAAAGCTCAGGTCCTCGCGCTGGCGCGCAATCTGCCGCGCCTCTGGCGGGCGCCGACCACGTCAGCGAAGGACCGCAAGCGCATGTTGCGACTGCTCATCCGGGACATCACGGTCGAGAAACTATCTGCCACGCGACAAGCCGTGCTGCATATCCGCTGGCAGGGTGGCCCGTGCACCGACATCACCGTCGATCTGCCCAGGCCGCGCCCCGAAACAATACGCTATCCGGCGGAGACCGTCGACCAGGTCCGCAAACTGTCGCAACGTCTGTCCGACCCACAAATCGTTGCGCACCTCAATCAGGAAGGCTTGCGCAGCGCGACTGGCAAATCGTTCACGCTCTCCATGGTCAAATGGATACACTACCGATACGAGATTGCGGCAACCAGCTTCAAACGCCCCGACGAGCTTACGGTACAGCAACTCGCTGACCGGCTGGGCATCAGTACACACATGGTGTATTACTGGATCGAGCGCCAGGTTGTCCAGGCCCGCAAGCTCGATGGACGCGGTCCTTGGTGGATCACGCCCAATCGCACCAAAGAACAACAACTGCGGCGCTGGATACGCACTTCAGGACATCTTCAGCGGTAACGTTCCAACACTCAACTGGCAGAGGTGCATTATGAAATCACCGTCGGGATGCCCAGTGGCCTCAACTTGCCATTGGCCTTCAGGATAAACACTCTTCTGATAGGGTCCGGCCGGTAAGTCTCCTGCCTGAGCGCAAGCGCCAGTTCACCGAGCCACTTCTGCACCCCGTACGCTTCGACCTCCGCGAAGTCCTGCCGATCGACACCCGGCGCGCCCCTGTTCGAGCGACACTGGGCGTACGCATGCGCCAGCACATCCTCGCGATAGATCTTGTCGTACAGCGCGTAGAAGCGATACCCGGCTTTTGCCTTCGCTTTCGCGTGTAACGCCATCTGCAGCTTCTGAACACGAATCGGAGTTGATAGGTTGCCCAATCTCCACGTCCTCACTACGTATTGCGTCTGTCTTGAACTGAGGCCCCTTCCCTCCACCAGCATTACCCGGCTTCAGCGGTAATACGGGCCTCTCCGTCATCCCAAGGCGCCCGGCCTGTCCCTCGCGGGCGTCAGGTTGGTCATCCCTGACCACGCCGAGGGACTTCCCGTGTTGCGTACGCTTTCCTTGTGTACATGCTGTCGCCACTACCCCGGCGCAGCGACTGGGCGTCCAGCCTGCTCATTCACCCAGTCGTATCAGCCTTCCCCGATAGGGTTGCCGGGTCGGCCTGCGCATCGTCCTTTTCGAGGCTTGCTCGGCGTTCACTCGCGTTACGGCCTGCATACTCGCGCTGTCACCGTATTTCGTGACACGCTTCACCGAAGGCTTCAACCGCTTCGTTACCTCCACGATTGCTCCGGTTGCTTCCGGCTGGAGCGGGTGCCGGGTGGGGCTTGCACCCACTGGGAAAGCGCCGCCTTTGCACGGCGCACGCCATGAAGGGTCATTCGTCAGAATCATTCTCCGGACGCACAGGGGGCGGCTCCGCACCTGCAAACGGCCGTTCGATTGGCGAAAATGAGCTGCGTCCTCCGCCAAAAGCTGTCTCTCGCGCAGGGCGCCCGCGTGACTGCTGGTGCTGATCAGACGTTCGGCGAAGTGTCAAAAAGTCTCTTGTGACAAGGCGAGCTACACAAAGCGGTTCGCCAGCGCGTACGGCTCGAACTATCGATCCATCACGCCGATGCACGCATTCAGGCTATGTCCGGCGCATGAATGGCAATGTAGGCGTTTCATGTCTTACCAGCCCGCCCCGCGCCCTCATCCAAACCGAACACAATAAGCAGGCGGCAAATGTGCTGAAATCAAATGCCAGCTTTCGCCGCCGTCGTCGGACGTCCATAGCGCGCCGGTGGTCGACGCCATTGCGAGGCGCGTGCCGGAGTCATCTACAGCGAGCCCGTGCCGATACACGAGGTCATACGCCGGTGCAGGCGGCAACCCGTTCGAGAAACGCTCGAACGTGCGGCCGCCGTCGCGTGTGCGCGTGACGACGAACTGGCCGTCCACCGGGATCCGGCACTGGTCTTTCACCGCGGGCACAAACCACGCGGTGTCCGGCTCGCGCGGATGCACGGCAACCGCGAAGCCGAAGCTCGATGGCTGCGCTTCGATCCGTTGCCAGTGCGCCGCGCCGTCGGTCGAGCGGAAGATCGCGCAGTGATGCTGCGTCCACAGCGCATCTGGATTTGCGGCGCATTGCACGACGCGGTGCGGGTCTTGCACGTTGGCATCGCCGCGCCGCGCCGGCGGCATGTAGTCGGCCTCCATGCCTTCGGCACTGACGCGCCAGGTCGCGCCGCCGTCGGCGGTTTGCCAGACGCCGCCACACGACACGCCGATCGTCACGTGCCGGCTGTCACGCGGATCGACCATCACGGAATGGATGCCCGGCGCGTCGTAGCCGCCTCCGAACCATTCTCGGCGCTCCGGGCGATCCCACAGCGCCCGGTTGAGCAGCCATGTGTCGCCGCCGTCGTCGGAACGGAAGAGCCCGCCGGGAATCGTGCCGGCCCACAGGACGCCCGGCTCGTCCGGGCCGCCGGTTTCGAGCGACCAGATTTGCTGGAGCGTCCAGGGAGGAGCCGGCGGGCTGGGCACGGCCGCGCTCGCATTGTCCGCGCTCGTGTCCGCGCCGTCACCGGTATGCGTCTCGTCGGCAGGCTGCAGCGGGTAGACGGGGACCGCGCACTCTTCCCAATCCTCTATGCCCGCGCGCCGGCGATGCAGCTTCACGCCGAAGTGGCCGAGATTGAGCGCGGCATACAGCGAACCGTCGCGCGGATCAGGCAGTACCATGCTCACCGGCTCGCCCACGAAATACGGCTCACCGAGCGTCCAGCCGCCCTCGCCGTCGGCTTGCAGAACGAACAATCCCTTGCGGGTTGCAACAAGCAATCGATCGCTCATGTGGAGTGTCTCCTGGAGTAAGAGTGGAACCTTCTTATCCGCCCGACAACGCCTGTATGACGTAAACCCGGCTTTCCTCGCCGAGCGCATCGGACAGATGTTGTCGGTCGCGCACCGGCCGGCCGTCGACAAATACGGCGAGATGCCTTCGCAGTGAGCCCTGATCGTCAAGGATGTAGCCGCGCAGCCGAGGTTGCGCGGCGAAGACGGCCTCCAGTGCTTCGCCGAGCGTGTGCGCGTCGATCTCGCGCTCGGGCGTTGCGATATGCCGTTGAATCGAAGCAGCGAAGAAGATGTGCGCCATGGCGGGGTAGCCGAGCGGGAATGGCCTGTTCGTCGATTCTGCAGTTTAGACGATCCGCCGGGTGCTTCGGGGCATCGCCATACAACAGACGACAGGTTGCGCCTCCGAAGCGGCCGTTGCGGTGTCGCGAGTCCGAAAGGCGGCTCGGGGTCGGCACGAGCCCGATGCAGCCGGCAGCACGCGGCCATCTTCGGACGTCGGCCAGTGCTGTCATACGATCACTCGAAAGTCTCCTCCGCCTGGACAACGGACATTCTTGCCGCGGGCTCAGGCTTGCGCCTCGGTGACCGCCGCCTGCGGCCGCTGGCCAACGCACTGGACCACGGCTGCCAGCGTGTTCTCGAGATGGGAGCGGGTCTGCGCATAGACCGCCTCCGCGTCCCGGCTCCGGTACGCCGCCAGCAATCCGGCATGCTCGGCGCTGTTGTTGCCCATGATGTCCTGCTGCACATGCATTGCAAGTTCAACATAGGGTCGGGCAACGACCGAGAGTGCTCCGACCATCGCGAACAGCCGGGTCTCCGCCTGGCTTACGACGAGATGTTCGTGGAACTCCTCGTTGAGGACCGCCCATGTTTCCGGCGAGGCGGTCGCACCCATCGTTTCATGACAGCTCGCGGCTGTCTCGAGTTGTGACGCGGTGATGTGCTCGCACGCCTTTTTCGCGAGCATCGGCTCGAGCACCATCCGCAGTCCGTAGATTTCGGCGACGTCGGTTGCGGTGAGTCCGCGCGTCAATACACCCTTGTTCGGATCGATCGACACCAGACCTTCAGCGCGCAGATCGCGAAACGCTTCGTGCACGGGAGTCGTGCTCACGTTCAGGCGCGCGGCAACTTCCTCTTGCCGAAGATGCGTATTGGGGGGCAGCCCTTTCAGAATCTCCGCACGTAATGTGCTGAGCACGTATTGCTGGGCAGTCTTGAAGTGTCTGGCCAATGCTTACCCTCTCACGCTAATCCGATGTGCTTGTTGAGTGCGGACTGCACGGCATCTTACGGAAAAGCTCTTTTTTCACGTCTCTTTTGCCCTGATCTGACTCTCATGAACCGCGTGGCGCCGACCCGCGCCGGTTGGCAGGATCGGCGGCACGCGACCGGACGAGGTTAGCGAAACGCTGGCAATGCAGCCTTGACCCACGCCGCAATCTGCAGCATCGAGAGATCTGCGCCGCGATCGCCCGCCAATTGAAATCCCAGCGGCAGGCCTTTCGCCGATCTGCCAGATGGAATCGTGACCGCCGGCATGCCGAGCAAACTCCACGGCGCACAGAAAGTCGCGTCGCCGGTGTCATCGAGCCCGAGCGGCGCTTCGCCGGTCGCAGGCACCATCGCTACCGCATCGCAGCCGCCGAGAAACACCGCTGATGCGGCGCGCAGTTCAGCCTGCAACGCCAGAGCTTCCTGATAGCGCGCTGCCGGCACTGCGGCGCCGGCGGCGGTAAGCGCCTTCATGCGTTCGCTGACCTTATCCGGGTGTTTGTCTATCAGCGGGCCGATACCCTTTAGCGCCTCGACCTGCAGGATGGTCTGGAGCGCATCGAGGAGCACTGGCAGGTCCACGTGGAGGTCGAGTTCAACCAGTGTCATACCGGCCGCGCTCAGGCGCTCAAGCGAGGCTTCGAAATTGGCCTTCTGCTCGCTGTCGGGCAGATTCCACATCGAGGTGCGCACCACGCCAAGCTTGTGCGGCCGGCGCGGCTCAAAATAGCGGCTCCAGGCTTCCTGTGACGCAATTGCCTCAGGTTTCGACTCGACGAACAAAGCGTGGGCCAGCGCCACGTCGTCCACCGTGTTGGCAAAGAAGCCGATATGGTCAAGCGACGGCGCGCACGGATGGACCCCTGCGCATGAAACACGGCCGTAGGTTGGCTTGTAGCCGATGACGCCGCAGAAAGCCGCAGGCCGGATTACGGATCCGACGGTTTGCGTGCCGAGCGCGAGCGGCACGATGCCGGCGCCGACTGCCGCGGCCGAACCGCTCGACGAACCGCCGGGCGTATGTTCCGAATGCCATGGGTTGACGGTCGGCCCCGGTTCACGCCATGCGAATTCGGTGGTCACAGTCTTGCCGAACACAATGCCGCCGTACTCGCGGATCCGCGTCACGATCTCCGCGTCTTCAGCCGGCGTGAATTCCGCGTAGATGCGTGAACCGTACGCTGTCGGCATGTCGGCTGTGGAGATCAGATCCTTGAGCGCGATCGGCAAACCAGCGAGCGGCTTGCCGGCGGCACCGTCGAGGTCGTAGTGATTGGGCCGGAAACGGAACGCCTTTAACTGCGGCTCGAGCTCATCCGCGCGCGCGCTGGCTTGTGCGAGCCGCGCTCGGCTCGCATCGGCGTCGCCGCGGCTTGCAATGATGGCAGACACGCATGACTGGTTTTCACTGTTCATGATGATCGTTTGTTTTTGAATAGTACGTGACCGTTCGCCGCGAGCCGACCGTTACCGGGGCGGCGAACACGGGGCTGCGATTTGCCGTTGGCATCGATGCACGCGGATGCCGGACCTGGCGACTGCTATTTGCCGGCCGCCCCGCGTGCGAACGAATTATCGACGGCGCTCGCGTAGGTCACAGTGTCCGGCTTGATGTTGCCGATGTATTCCTGCAATTCGAGTGCATTCTGGAAAGCCTGCGCGGAGATTTCCGGCGTCGTCGCATAGATCTTCTGGCCGATCATGCGGTCAACCGCGGCGGCAATAACGACTTTCGAAAGCGTAGGAAACTCCGCCTCGGCAACAGCCTTAGCCGTATCCGGCGACGACTGGATCATCGCTTCGGCCTCGCCGATCGCCTTCACGAATTCCGCGACCATCTGCGGCTTTGCCCTGATCGTGCCAGCAAGCGTATCGAACGAGGAGAACGCATAGCCGCCGGGATAGGTCTTCGGGAACGCATAGACGACTCTGTAGCCGGACGCGATGCCTTCCTCGACTTGCGGCTCATAGAGCGCGGCTGCCTCAGCGCGGCCGGCCATCACGGGCGACAGTTCAGTGCCGATCTGCACCGTGTTGACCTTCACGTCGGCGATCTTCTCCTGCTTGATCAGTCGTTGCAGCAGATAGGTGCTGGTCGACGGCGGAAGCGCAACGGATATGCTCTTTCCTGACAAATCAGGAGCGCTCCTGAGCGCCGGATTGTCAGGCGCAATGATCCACACCGGCACGCCGGCAACCACATTCGCGACGTTGACGAGCGACGCCCCCTTGAGGTTCGCGAGCACCGCGGTCATCGGGTCCTGCAGCGAGAAGTCCGCGTGGCCGCCGATCACTGCGGCCACGCCGGCCGCGCCTCCACCGGCAGTCACCTTTGTTATGTCAAGGCCGTGTTTCGCGAAGATGCCCTTGTCGATTGCCACGTAGAGCGGCAGATACTGAATCGACTGGAACGCCTGATAGACCGTGACCTTCTCCGGCGTGGCCGCCGCCGCCCCTTGCAAACCGAAGCTGGCCGAAAACGCCACGGCGCAGCATGCCTGCAGAAACTTCATCGTTTCGATTTCCACGTGATGATCCTTTTTTCCGCGTACTGAACAATCCAGGTGAGGATGGCCGCCATCAACGTGAGAACGATGATGCCGAACCAGACTGTGTTGAGGTCAAACAGCGAACCTGCGACAAACACTTCGTGGCCGAGGCCGGCCTGCGACGCAATGTATTCCCCGACCACCGCGCCGATCATGGCGAAGCCGATGTTCACGCGCAGCGTGGAGAAGATCCACGGCAATGCTCCCGGCACGATCAGCTTGCGGAAGATCATCGCCGGCTTCGCATTGAACGAGCGGAACAGGTTGAGCAGGTCGCGGTCCACTTCACGGGCCGCCGCGCAGGATGAAATCATCGCGACCGCGAAGGTGGAAATGGCGGCTAGCCAGATCTTCGACGCCATATCGGACCCGAACCAGATCACGATCAACGGGCCGAGCGCGATCTTCGGGATACTGTTGAGAATCACCGACAACCCTTCGACTATGCCCGACACCCGCGGCAGGAACCACAGCAGCAGACCCAGCCCGATCCCCAGCCCGCTGCCGATCACGAGACCAAAAACGGTTTCGTAAAGCGTCGCTAAGGTATCCGAAATGACGGTGCCATGAAGGAGCCCGATACGGGCGGTTGTGTAAACACCCACGGGCGAACCGAACAGCTGGCCGTTGATCCAGCCGCGCGAGGCCGCGATTTGCCAGATCGCGATCAGCGCGATCATGATCGCCGTGACGGCTCCCGCGCTGCCCAGGTTGCGCGAACCGCGCCGCGCCGGGCGCCGCTGGACGGAGGTCGTCGAAATGATGGCTTCGCTCATGCTGCAAGTCCTGCGTGTTCAGTGCTATGGCCTCGCAACGCACCCCAGATCTGCGCGTGCCAGGTACGGAATTCAGGCGCCTCGCGAGCGGTTATCGCGTTGCGTGTGCCTTCGACGGTCAGCTTGATGTCGAGGGCCTGTTCGATCCGAGCAGGCCGGCCGCCGAGAATGATCACGCGATCGCTCATCGCGATGGCCTCTTCGATGTCGTGCGTCACCAGCACGACGCTGGTGCCGCTGTTCAGGCGCAGCGCCATCACGTCGTCTTCCAGTGCGAGGCGGGTTTCATAGTCGAGCGCCGAGAACGGTTCGTCGAGCAGCACGAGGGTCGGCTCGACGAGCAAGGTGCGCGTCAGCGCGACGCGCTGGCGCATGCCACCGGACAGCGAGTGCGGATAAGCCTGCGCGACGCTGCCGAGGCCATAGCGCGAGAGCATTTGCATGGCCCGATCGATGTCTTCGCGCGTGACCTTACGGAACAATTCGATGCCGAGCAGCGCGTTTTCGAGCACCGTGCGCCACGGAAGCAGCAGGTCCTTCTGCAACATGTAGGCAATGCGGCCGGGCGTGCCGTCGGCCCGCGCGCCGATGCTGATGCGCCCGGCCTGCGGCGCCAGCAGGCCGGAAATCAGGTTGAACAAGGTGCTTTTGCCGGCGCCGCTGCGCCCGACAATCGACACGATTTCGCTTCTGCCGACGCTGAAGTCTAGAGCCGAGAAGATCGGTACACGCGTGCCGTCGTCAGACTCGAACGCATGGCCGAGATTCAGCACCAGCAGACGGGCCGCGGGTGGAAGCGTGTTGATCGAAACTGCTGCAGTCCTGGGCGGTATAGGTGTGGTGAATGAGGTCATCGGCATCGTCGTCGAATGGATAGTTCATCGGGCCCGGGGGCGAATCACACGCCCGGCGGCTGCACAAACGCATGTCGGTATAGCGCGCGAAGATTGAATGCATAATTCAGAATTCATTATGCATAATGCGAAAACCGTGCCAGCACGCAAACGCCAGCGGTCAGGGCCAATGCGAGCCGGCGTCCGACGCGAACTGCCCCGCCGTCTGCCCTCCAGACCGATAGGGCATCGGAAGCGGTAGCGGCATCGATAGTGTGCACAGGATGCACCACTTGGAGGCAGTGGTGCCGAGATGGGGCGATCCGGCTTCGAATTCCTCATGCGCATTCGCGCAGCCCAAGTGGCGCGCAACGCTCCTCGTGCTCTTCGTCGGCTCGATGTGGGCAGTCTGGTTCGTCTCGGCTGTGCCGCCGTTCCTGCATCTGACGCATTACGGCGTCGTGCCGCACACGCTCGGCGGCCTGGTGGGTATCCTGTACGCGCCGTGGTTGGGGCGCCGTCAAGATTCGGACTTTTACGTACGCGAACGCTTCCGGCAAAGGCGCGACACGCCGTTCAGGGTCGACTTCGAAATGCCGTAATTCGTCGAGCGGAGCTGAGATCCGGGGCAGATGACCGCTCTGGCCGACGAGCGGGTAGCGGCAGTTGTGCGCGCAACGACTCGAGTTCGGCCAATGCCGACGTTGGAGAGGACCCAGTTCTACGCCGGCAGCGAGACGGATTGCCGACGGTGGCATCATCGAGCGGCCGGGCGGCAGCTTCCTCCGTCTCCAACTCACATTCCCGACCCATTGCCGACGCCCAGAATCGTCGTGTGAAGGTCCGTTTGCCTGCGAACATGAGACCTTCCGTTAATGGCGAACGGCACTATTTCCCGAGCTTGCAGATTTTAGGTAAGCACAAGGGGGCGCACTAGCGGGGACCAGCAGATATATTTCCGCGAGCGGGCTTCTCTGCGTCAGATCGAGCTTATAAATCCTGCCGGAGCGAAGGGCGTCGGCCGATCCGTCCTGCGAGCGAGGTAAGCGCCAGTCGAGGTAACTCTTCGATCGAAAGTGCCCACAACGAATACGCGACGCTGCGCTGGAACAACGAACTGACGGCAACCCGAAAGTCGCCCCGGCCCAGAGCGTACACCGAGTCAGTCGCGGCAATGGCACCGTGCATCAGAACGCTGGCATGACGGTAACACGCCATCATGCAGGCATTGCAGGGCTCCCGTTGATCGGGTATGCGATCGAAGTCGAAGACCGAGCCCATCGGCTCCGACCAGGCCTCGCAACGCCAGACATCGAGGTTCCAGTCGATATAAAAATACTTGCTGCCGCCGATACATGGAATCAGTTGTTCTTCGCCACGCACGAACCGGGCGACCTCAGTGAGCGCTGCGCTCGGGTCCATCACACGAAAGCGCTTTTTGAGGTTCGCGATTTCGCCCAACGCGTCAAGCAGTTCGTCACGACTCAGGTCGACGAGCGCCGATTTTTCATCGTAGACAAGCGATGTGGAACCGAACGGCTCGCGCCTCGGATAAGAAAACGTGACGGCATCGAAGCCAAGCCGCGCGAGCGTCTCCGGTAGTGCGTCATAACGGACCAGACGGCTCACGGTGACCGACGCACAGACCGGGATGCCGAAGGCGTGAGCCCGAGCAATGCCCTCAACGATACGAGCCTCAAGGCCGTGCAGGCCGCGATTAAGCTCGTGCTCGCTCATGTCCGCGCTATCGATTGAGATAAGGAGACGCTTGAGGCCAGCTGCTGCCAGCTGCTCGATATGTCGGGGGAGGAACCAGCCGTTTGTGATCAGGCCGCAGTGCATGCCGGCTTGCGTGGCCAAGGCCACGAGCGATTCGATCTCCGGGTGAACCAGCGGCTCGCCCCCTTGGAACGTCATGTAGCGAATCCGGCGTCTACGCAGGATCGGCAGCGCACGCGCAAACTCGTCAGGCTCCAGATAGCGACGCGGGCCTGCCAGGTGCTTGTCGCGCGAGAACCCGCAGAAGTCGCATGCAGCGTTGCACAGGTTCGTCACCGATACGTCGCAGACCGCCGGCAGAGGATTCTGGGGTTCGCTGGCATTACGATCGACGTGCAGGCGATCGCGCCACACAATGCCCTGCTCTTTCGAATCCATAGAACCCTCTCTGCGAAGTCAGGAGTTTGGCCCGAACCATCGTAGCATACGCGCCATACGTGAAACGACGATGCGTAATGGGGTCATTGTGCTGGTTGCGCGACCAAAACAGCCCGCATGTACGCGAGCAGTTGCAAAGCGGCCGCTCCGCCTGGCATCAGCAACTGTCTTTTCATGGCCGAAGGCAGGCATCGAATAACCCTTAACGAACTGAGACGGACGACGACCGTCCCCGTTCGACCCACTGCGACCCCACACTCGACCGGTGCGAACGGTCGCTCCTCGCTGCAAATCTACCTGTCACTTCCGGTGGGGCAGCTTGCCTTCTCATCTTCGGTGATCCGCGTGTCGGCGAAGTTGGCTAGTCTGCGTGCTGCATCGGCGGTGCTGTCCGTTGGGCAGCGCGAGCGGTTTGCGTTCGAGGTGCTGTGTCATGGTGTTTCCCGTTGTTCAGTCAGTGCCACTTCCGGTTTGCGCGCTAGATCGACAAAGGCCTTGAGGTAGTCAATTTCCGTGTCTGTCTCGCGGGCACCCAGGAAGATCTGCTTGGCGATGCCTTTTCGCCCCAGGCGTACCGGGACGATGTTCATCGTGTCGGCGTATTCTTCCACCAGCCAGCGAGGCAATGCCGCTACGCCCCTGCCGCTTGCCACCATCTGCAACATGATGTCGGTGGTCTCGATCGCCTTGTGGCGCCGTGGCGTGACACCGGCTGGCATCAGGAACTGATTGTAGATATCGAGCCTGTCGGTCTCCACCGGATAGGTAATCAACACTTCCCGCGTCAACTGGTCCGGCTTTACATACTCAGCTCCGGCAAGCACGTGCTCACGGTTCACCACCAGCACCTGCTCGTAGTCGAACACCGGTTCAAAGCGTAAGCCCGGCTTATAGAGCGGATCTGGCGTCACTAGCAGATCGATCTCATAGCCGAACAACGCGCCGATCCCTCCAAACTGGAACTTCTGTTTGACGTCGACATCGACGTCGGGCCAGCGCGCGAGATAGGGCGAGACCACCTTGAGCAACCACTGGTAGCAGGGATGGCATTCCATCCCGATGCGAAGCGAGCCACGCTCGCCCTGCGCGTACTGGCCCAGTCGTTCTTCGGCAAGCGCCAGTTGCGGCAGCACACGATTCGCCACGGCAAGCAGGTATTGACCGGCCTGGGTCAATCGCAGGCTGCGCCCCTCGCGCAGCCAGATGTCGGCACCCAGTTGCTGCTCCAGCTTTTTCATGGTGTGGCTGAGCGCCGACTGCGTCACACACAGGATTTCCGCCGCAGCGGTGAGGGATCCGTGTTTGTCCACCGCCTGGACGATGGCCAGATGAGTTCTTTCAAGCATGCGCTGCGACCCAATAATATATGAGTAAAACTAATGGTTCGTTGAATTAGCACCATTTTACTTCATGGATGTCATTCTATACGATCCACGCATCCCGATTCACACATCCGCAACTGACCGAATCAAGGCGAAACGATGGCAACGACACACAATCTGGGCTTTCCCCGTATCGGCGCGAAGCGCGAACTGAAATTCGCACTCGAGTCCTACTGGAAAGGCGAGTCCTCGCTCGGCGAACTGAAAGCGCTGGGTGCTCAACTGCGCCAGCGTCACTGGACACACCAGGCGGATCTGGGTCTGGCTGCGGTGGGCGACTTCGCCTTCTACGACCAGGTACTGGACATGAGCTTCACGCTGGGCAACCTGCCGGAACGCGTGCACGGCTTCCATGGCGACGCCCTCGACAACTACTTCCGCGTCGCCCGCGGCCGCTCGGCAAAAGGTGCCGAGGACCACAGCGCGTGCTGCAGCGGCGTCGCTGCTGGCGAGATGACCAAGTGGTTCGATACCAACTATCACTACATCGTCCCTGAATTCAGCGCTAGCACCGAATTCAAGCTCGATCCGTCGCGCCTGCTGGAACAACTGGCTGAAGCGAAAGCACAAGGCGTCAAGGTCAAGCCGGTGATCGTCGGCCCTGTGACCTATCTTGCGCTCGGTAAGGCCAAGGACGACTCCGACAAGCTGGCCCTGCTGCCGGCCTACGCGGAACTGCTGGCCACGCTCGCGGCGCAAGGCGTCGAATGGGTTCAGATCGACGAGCCTATCCTCGTCACCGAACTGTCGGCTGAATGGCAGCAAGCGTACGTGAGCGCCTACGAGGCACTGGCGAACGGCAAGGTCAAGCTGTTGCTTGCTACGTACTTCGGCCAGTTGCTCGACAACCTGTCGCTGCCTTGCAAACTGCCGGTGCAGGGCCTGCATCTGGATGCTGTCAATGCCCGCGCCGAAATCGAAGCGGTAATCAGCCAATTGCCCCAGGACCGCGTGCTGTCGCTGGGCGTGATTAACGGCCGCAACATCTGGAAGACGGACCTCGCCGGCGTACTCGATTGGCTCGAGCCAGTCGCAAAGCAACTGGGCGACCGCCTCTGGATCGCACCGTCGTGCTCGCTGCTGCATGTGCCGGTGGATCTCGACAGCGAGCAGAAGCTGGATGCGGAAGTCCGCTCCTGGCTCGCCTTTGCGCTACAGAAACTGGTCGAACTGAAGGTGCTGGCCACCGCACTGAACCAGGGCCGTGACGCCGTGAAGGCTGAACTCGCAGCAAACAGCGCCGCCATTGCCGCACGCCGTGCGTCGCCGCGCGTGAACAACCCGGCGGTCAAGGCTGCCCTCGCGAAGATCAATCCGGCCCTGGGTCAGCGCAAAAATGTCTATCCGGCGCGCGCCGACAAGCAGGCTGCATTGTTGAAGCTGCCGGCTTACCCGACCACGACCATCGGCTCGTTCCCGCAGACTGGCGAAATTCGCCATGCGCGTAGCCAGTTCAAGAGCGGCGCACTGGACGAAGCCGGTTACAAAACCGCGATGCGCGCCGAGATCGAGCGCAGCGTGCGCGAGCAGGAAGCGCTTGGCCTGGACGTGCTGGTGCACGGCGAAGCCGAGCGTAACGACATGGTGGAATACTTTGGCGAACAGCTCGATGGCTACGCTTTCAGCCAGTTCGGCTGGGTGCAGTCGTACGGTTCGCGTTGCGTCAAGCCGCCTATCCTGTTCGGCGACATCAGCCGTCCGAAGGCCATGACCGTCGAATGGATCAAGTACGCCCAGTCGCTCACCAACAAGCCGATGAAGGGCATGTTGACGGGCCCGGTGACGATTCTGAACTGGTCCTTTGTGCGCGACGACCAGCCGCGTTCGGTCTCGTGCTACCAACTGGCACTGGCCATTCGCGAAGAAGTGCTGGACCTCGAGAAGGCCGGCGTGCGCGTGATCCAGATCGACGAGGCCGCCTTGCGCGAAGGTCTGCCGCTGCGTCAGGCGCAGTGGAAGGAATACCTCGACTGGGCTGTGGAGTCTTTCCGTATCACGGCAAACGGCGTGGATGACGAGACGCAGATCCACACGCATATGTGCTATTCGGAGTTCAACGACATCATCGCGTCGATCGCCGACATGGACGCTGACGTGATCACCATCGAGACCTCGCGCTCGGATATGGAGTTGCTGGACGCGTTCGACAACTTCAACTACCCGAACGAAATCGGACTAGGCGTGTACGACATTCACTCGCCGAACATCCCGACCGAAGAACACATCGTTCAACTGATGAAGAAGGCGGCCGAACGTATTCCGGCGCAACGCCTGTGGGTGAACCCGGACTGCGGTCTGAAGACGCGCCAGTGGGAAGAAGTCATTCCGGCACTGACCAACATGGTGGCAGCTGCCAGGACGCTGCGCGCTTCCGCCTAAGGCGCACGTGCCACCTGCCTGGTGCGTGCGGCGCTGGTTCAAACCGGACCAGCGCCGTGTGTCATCTTCCAGTTCATCCCGTCAAGGTCCTTCATCCAGAACTGATCGACGATCCGCCCTACCAGGCGGTCTATCGGCGACATGTCATTCGCTTTCGCGCCGACACAGCAGATACGTGTCCATCATCCAGCCGTGGGTGCGGCGCGCCTCTGCCCTCACGCGTTCAATATCGTCCATGACGTCGCGCAGCTTTCCCGAAATGAGAATTTCGTCGGGCGTTCCCACGTACGCGCCCCAGTAGATGTCCAGGTCTTCATCCGCGAGGTGCCTGTAAGCATCTTGCGAGTCCAGCATCACGACGACACTATCAACATTATTCGGAAACCCTTCGGCGATTGCGCGACCGTTGGTGATTTCAATCGACCGGCCAATCAGGTTCAGCGGGATCCTGTGTCGCGCAGCAAGCGCCTGAACGCTGCTGATCCCGGGTATCACCTCATAGTCGAACGCGTGCCTGCCACCGCTCGCGATGGCCTCGATGATGCGGATCGTGCTGTCGTAAAGCGAAGGATCGCCCCACACCAGAAAAGCGCCGACTTCGCCGTCGCTCATCTCGTCTGCAATCAGGCGTTCGAATATGAGTTGCTTGTCGCGGTTCAGTTCGTCGACCGTCGATTTGTAGTCCGAGTCGTCGCGTCGGCGTTCAGGGCTGGTCGCCTCGACGATCCGATAACGGTCGCCGCTGATAAACCGCTCGATGATCTGCTTACGCAGCGCGACCAGTTTCTCCTTCGCGACGCCCTTGTCCATCACGAAGAATACGTCGACCTGGTTGAGCGCGTTGATCGCCTGAACCGTCACGTAGTCCGGATTACCCGCCCCAATTCCGATGATCAGGATCTTTTTCATCGCGTCAACTCCTGGCTAATGCAACAGGAGTCCCGATCGAGCACTCCCGCAGCGAATGTCAATTCATGCTGGGTGGGAACATGCAA
This sequence comes from Paraburkholderia sp. BL23I1N1, assembly GCF_003610295.1. NCBI lineage: Bacteria > Pseudomonadati > Pseudomonadota > Betaproteobacteria > Burkholderiales > Burkholderiaceae > Paraburkholderia > Paraburkholderia sp. BL23I1N1. The sequence continues at coordinate 4,070,565 of NZ_RAPV01000001.1, read as the reverse complement.
CCACTCACGGATTGCCGGCTATCAGTTCGATGCTGTCCAACTGGGCCGCGCAGATGTCCCGAACGATCTTCACAAAATCGTCGAAGTACGGCCGCCCTGCAATGCCTTTGGGTGCGACGGCATAGAGTTCGCTCCACAATCCCCCGGCACCGACGCGCTTCGCGAGCACGTAGTCGTGGTCGACGTAATTCTTCACACCCCAGTTCGGCAGTGCTGCAATGCCGCGGCGGCTCGCCACCAGTTGCATGATCGCGATGGTCAGTTCGGCGGTTCGCCGTTCGAGTTTGATCCCCGCCGGTTCCAGCACTTCGCGAATCAGGTCGATACGCGATTCCGGCACGGGGTAGGTGATCAGCGTTTCGCCTTGCAGGTCATCGGGACCGATGCGCCGCTTGTTGCGCAACCGATGTTCGTTGGCGATCACGACCTGTATCTCGAACCGGAACAGCGGCGCAATGTGCAGATTACGCCGGGTGGCAGGCTTTGAGCCAATGACCACGTCTGCTTTGCCCTCATTCAGCAGTTTCATCGGGTCGGCATGGAACCCGGCGACCAGATCGACTTCGACTTCCGGCCAGCGTCGGCGAAATTCATCCATGACCGGCATCAGCCAGTCAAAGCACGTGTGGCATTCCAGCACGATTCGCAGTTCGCCCCGCACGTCCCCCTTCAGGCGAACGAGATCACGCTCGGCTGTGGCAACCGCAGCCACTGTTTCCCGTGCCAGGGCAAGTAGCCGCTCGCCAGCAGCCGTAAAACGCAGGCCTTGACGCGTACGCTCGAAGAGGGACACCTCGTAGTGAGCCTCCATATCGCGGATCTGATGCGACAGCGCGGACTGGCTGAGATTGACCCGCTCGGCGGCGGTCACCAGCTTGTCGGATTCGGAGATCGCAATGAGCGAACGAAGATGACGCAGTTCAAGCATGGCACCGCCCGCAATGGCCATGACAATACAGAGAAGGGGGAAAGATCCTGATATGAATGTGGCTCATATGATGATGAAAACATGTCGCTTGATGAATCATACCGTGACTCGCACACTACGCGGCATTCACTCAAGGATTCCGCATGGCCCGCACTCACATCTCCGGTTTTCCGCGCATCGGCGCGCATCGCGAACTCAAGTTCGCGCAGGAATCTTTCTGGCGTGGAGAATCCGACGATGCCTATTTGCGTGGGGTCGGAAAGGAACTGCGCGCCCGTCACTGGGAATTGCAGCGTGCTGCGAAGCTGGATTTCGTCGCAGTCGGCGATTTTGCGTGGTACGACCCGATGCTGAACCTGACCGCCCTGCTCGGCGCGTTACCTGAGCGATTCGGTTTCCAGCCGGCGACCCTGTCGCTCGCCCAGTATCACGAACTGGCGCGGGGCAACAAGGCGCAGCCGGCCATGGAAATGACCAAGTGGTTCGATACCAACTATCACTACCTTGTGCCGGAACTCGGTCCCGACACCACGTTCAATGGCGGCGTCGACTGGTTCTTCGAGGAAATCGACGAGGCGCTCGCACTGGATCATGCGGTCAAGCCGGTGTTGATTGGACCTATCACCTATTTGTGGCTATCCAAAAGCCGTGTTGCAGGCTTTGACCGGCTAACGCTGGTGCCAAAGCTGGTCATCCGCTACCTGCGCATTCTCGACACGCTAAAAGCGCGAGGTATCGAATGGGTCCAACTGGACGAGCCGGCGCTCTGTGTCGATCTCGAAGCGGATTGGCTCGAGGCGTTTTCCGCCGTGTATAACGTGCTGGGCGATTCGGGCGTCAAGGTGCTGCTGGCAACCTATTTCGACACCGCCGCCGATCACGCACCGGCCGTCGCAAAACTGCCTGTTCACGGTGTGCATATCGATCTGGTCAGGGCTCCGCAACAGCTGGAGGCGTGGCGTTCTGCGCTTCCGGCGGACAAGGTCCTATCTGCCGGCGTCGTCGATGGACGCAACGTCTGGCGCGCCGATCTGGGTGCCATTGCGGGTTCACTAGCGAGCCTTCATGCGGAACGCGGCGAACGGCTTTGGATCGCACCGTCCTGCTCGCTTGTCCACGTGCCAGTCACGCTCGCTTCCGAAAAGCGGCTTGATGCCGAACTCCGGTCGTGGCTTGCCTTCGCAACCGAAAAACTTGATGAACTCAGCACGATTGCGCTCGCGCTCCACGATCCGGCAGCGGCCGAGTCAGCGCTCGCAGCGGCAGATACTGCACTCGACTCGCGCAGCAGCTCAGGCGCGGTATTCAATGTATTGGTCCAGCGACGTGTCGCCGCAATCACCGACACGATGGCCAGCCGTAAGAGTCCGTTCACCGACCGAAGTCGTGTGCAGCATCACTCGCTCAAGCTGCCGCTTCTGCCCACCACGACAATCGGTTCATTCCCGCAGACGCCGGCGATACGGCAAGCTCGTGCCGCCTATCGGCGGGGTGAGATACGCGCACTTGAATACCTGGAGCGTATGCGCGCCGAAACGGCGACCGTCGTTCGAAGACAGGAAGAACTCGGACTCGACGTACTGGTGCACGGCGAAGTCGAACGCAACGACATGGTCGAGTTTTTTGCGGACAAACTCTGGGGATGCGCGCTCACCGAAAGCGGGTGGGTTCAGAATTATGGTTCGCAGTGCGTCAAGCCGCCGATTATTTACGGCGACATCTACCGGCCCGAGCCCATGATTGTGGATGCGGCCTGTCACGCGCAGTCTTTGACCAATAGGCTGGTGAAAGGCGTGCTGACCGGGCCGGTAACCATGCTCGAGTGGTCATTTGTTCGTGACGACCAGCCGCGCTCGACTACCGCACTCCAATTGGCTCTGGTCATTCGCGACGAAGTCGTGGACCTCGAAAAAGCCGGTATCCGCATCATCCAGATCGATGAGCCGGCATTCCGTGAAGGGCTGCCACTGCGTAAGACGGACTGGTCCGCTTACCTCGATTGGGCGACCCGGGCATTCCGGATTGCGGCGGGCGGTGTCTCCGACGCCACGCAGATTCACACCCATATGTGTTACTCGGAGTTCAACGACATTCTGCCGTCGATCGCCGCGCTGGATGCGGACGTCATCACAATCGAGACATCGCGCTCATCGATGGAACTGCTCGACGGTTTCGGCGAGTTCGCCTATCCGAACGGAATCGGACCCGGCGTATACGACACGCATTCGTCGCGTGTCCCGAGCGTCGAAGCAATGCAGCGATTGCTCGAACGGGCATGCGAGGTCATTCCCGCTGAACGACTGTGGGTCAATCCCGACTGCGGCCTGAAAACCCGCGGCTGGGCCGAGACCGAAGCCGCGTTGACCAACATGGTGTCAGCCGCCGGAACTTTGCGACAAAGGCTCGCGGAACAAGGGTCTGAAGCATCACAGGTCTAACATCGTAGTGGTTGACGGCAGCCACTACGCATCGGTACGCTTCGCGCTGATGGTTCCCGTCACCGGGATCAAAAGGGAACGCAGTACGAGCAGTCATGCTCCGAGTCTGCGGCTGCCCCCGCAACTGTAAGCGGCGAGTCTGTGCCACTCATGACCACTGGATCCCCGGGAAGGTCGGCACGTGACGTTGACCCGCGAGCCAGGAGACCTGCCATCAAACCGAGGTCTGCGCAGCCATACCGGGGCGGGGTGTCCCGATGTGCAAGCACCGCCTATGCGGTCGCCCGTTGCAACGACAGCCCCAGCCTCAGGATCTGCCGTTCAATCATGAAGTTCCGTCATTTCATCATCACCTCTGCCCTGACCGTCTCGGCGTGGCAGGTTGCACACGCCGCAGACGACGCGTCGTTGCCGCAGTCGGAGCAGGTTCCGGCCGAAACCACGCTGCCGAATATTCTCGTCACGGGCGACACCCAACACCTGCCGCAATCGTTCGACCAACGCTACGCCACGACTCAGGTCCTGACGCGCACCGACCTCGAACGCCTGTCACCAGCCGACCCGAGTATCACGCAAGCCCTCGCCACGCTACCCGGTGTCACCGTTTCGCAAAACGGCGGCCCAGGGTCCACCGCCTCGGTCAGCATTCGGGGCTCATCGGGTAATCAGGTCGCCGTGTTTATCGACGGTATCCGGGTCGGTTCCGTGACCACCGGGGTGGCCGAGTGGGCAGATCTGCCGACCTCCGCGTTCGACCGCGTCGAAGTCATCTCAGGCCCGGCGGCCGCGTCGTTCGGTGCGGATGCGATGGGCGGCGTCGTGCAGCTGTTCACCAACCATGCGTCCAATCAGCCGAACCAGACCACGGTCTCCGTAGGCGGCGGCTCGAACAAGACCTTCGATACACAAATCCGCACGTCGGGCAGTATCCCGTCCACAGGTCCGCTCTCGGCACTGTCCGGACTGACCTACTCGCTCGGTTTGCACGACTACAACACCGCGGGGATCGATGCGACCCAGCCGTACGCCTATGGCCACGAGGATGGCCGGAACCCGTACCATGCCCAGGATCTGGATGCGCGTCTCGGCTATACGCACGACAATTGGTCGCTCTCCACGTTCGCCCTGTACCACAAGTCCGATCTGTCTTACGACAATGCAGGTGGTGCCGACCGGCAGCTCGATCATCAGCTGACAACAGGCCTCGCGTTTCATCTGGACATTACGCCGTCCACCCAGTTTGACCAGTCGGTGGGCTACGCCACGGACCGCCAGTTCGTCTACGCGAACGATCCGACTATCCCGACCGATGAGATCGACTCGACGCGCTTCAGCACCTCGACCTCGCTAACGCATCAGGAACGCGGGCTGACACTGTTCGGTCTGCCGCTGTCTGGGGAGACGAAGCTCGCATACGACTTTAGCCGTGAGCTAGCGTTCCTGCCGGTCGATATCCCTCAGGGCGTGCCGGCACGCAACGATTCGTCTGTCTCACTTCATCAGTCAGCCACGCTCGGTGCACTGACGGTGTTCCTGGCGAGCCGCCACGAGATTGTTCAGGGCCAGTCGGTCAATACAGGCAATGTCGCCGTGGCCTATGCCATCACGCCGGTGTATACGGCGCGACTCTCGTATGGCAACGCATTCCGCCTGCCGACGTTCAACGATCTGTACTATCCTGGCTACTCGAACCCGAACCTGTTACCCGAGCGCAGCGACACGGTTGAGGCCGCGCTGGACGCCTCGACGTCTTTCGGCACCTTCACGGCCGCGGTTTATGACACCAGGGTCCATGACCTCATCTCTTTCAACGCTGCGACCAAGTTGCCCGTGAACATCGGGCGGGCCCACATCCAGGGTATCGATCTGTCGTACAAAGGCACCGTCGGCAAATCGACACCTGTCAATCTCGCGGTGGGCCTGCTGAATCCGCAGGACGTCACCGACCAGACGTGGCTTCCGCGCCGTCCGCGCCAGACGGTCAGCCTGAGCGTCGATCACATGTGGGACGAGTTCCACCTTCACGCCCTCAGCACCGGGGTCTCGCTGCTTTACGGAGGCTCGACCTTCGACGACCAGTTCAACGCGACCTATCTGCCGTCGTACACAAGGGTCGATCTGCGCGCCGCCTATAAGGTCAACTCGCATCTCACCGTGTCCGCGAGTCTGTCGAATCTCTTTAACCGGCAGTATGTCACCGCGTACGGTTACAACACGCCAGGCCGCACGGCGTTCGGCAAGTTGGCGTACACGTTCTAGAAGGAATGGCACTTACTTAAGCCTGCATGGAGGAGAAGACGCGGGTAAGTGCTTGAAGAGAAAGGGAGGGGGCTGATCCAGGGATTGATAGGATGGTTGTTACCAGGCAAACACCCGTCTCATTCCAAGGACCGGTCCCCATGGATCGTAATGCACGAAGTCATCAGAGGCAAACACGAGGCGGCGTTCAAAGCCGGGCGTGCAGGGCCCAGGCGGTTGACAGCATTCTGACCGCATGGCTCGGTCTGAACCAGGTGGCGGGCTGGCCCGGGACCAACACGAACGTGCCGATCGGTGCGCTGTACGACAGCAACGCGCTCGTCTATCCGTCGCCGAAGTTCTACGGCGCGTCGGTTGCACTCGAGTACGCACCGGGCGGCGTGCCGGGCCAGATTCAGGGCGGCACGCGCGAATCGGCGGTGCTCAGATATTCGAACTACGGCCTCAATCTGTCCGCCGTCTACTACAACGCTCACGACACGAACCTTGCGACGGCCGCGCCGACCGGGCTCGACAACAATCGCTTCTATTATTTCGGCGCGAAGTACACGTTCCGCGGCGTATCGGCGTCGGCGTCGGCGTCGTACGGGATCGGCAAGAATCCGTCGAACACGAACCTCGCGGACTACGAAATGATTTCGGGTGGTCTCGGCTATCAGTTCACCCCGTTCCTCAAGGTCACGTCCGGCTTCTACTATCTGAAGGACCGCAACCACTCGGCGAACCATTCGAGTGAATACGTGATGGGCGCGGAATATGGCCTGTCGAAGCGCACGACCGTCTATGCACAGGTCGGGTACGTCGCGAACCGCGGGACGATGAACCAGACGATCACGTACGGACAGCCCGTCGCCCCGGGCGTGTCGACCACGGCCACGATGATCGGCCTGCGTCACAGCTTCTGATGAATTGAAATCGACACGGAGAACAACGATGAAAACGATGAATGGACTCAGGGTGGCACTCGGCGTTGCGATCGCCGCGGCGTCGATCAGTGGATGGGCCCAGGACGGCGCGTCGGCGGGGGCATCGGCTGGTACAGCCAGCGCGGCGGTTACCGCGTCTGGCGGCATGACGGCCACCGCCGCGCGGCAGGCGAATCGGGCGCTGCGGCGCAAGGTGTATGCGGCGCTCGCGAAGCACAAGGAGATCGATGCGGGCAACATCGGCATCACGGCGAAAGGCGGCGCGGTGACGATCAGCGGCACGGTCCCGGACGCGTCGCTGATCAACACCGTCGCCGAGGTCGCGAAGGGTGTAGAGGGTGTGACGTCGGTGGGCAGCAAGCTCACGGTGCAGAAGCCGTTCGGCGAGTAGTGTTGCGCTTGGATCGGTCCACCTCGATAGAACGCATCGAAATCAAGTGAACCCCGATGCACCCATACCGGACGGCATGGGTGCGACCGCAACGCTTCAATCAGGTCGCGGTCACGCCGTCAACGGAGTAGATTAATGTCTTGGTCACGCCCCCCGGCGTCTGACTTGGGAGAGAATCATGAACGGACGTTACGCGGTTTCGTTGGTAGTCGCCGCAAGTCTTGCTGTTTCATTCGCATTCGCATTCGCATTTGCTCCCGAAGTCGTGGCACAGACACGCGCCCCCGGGACGAAGCAGATGCAGGATACGCAACGAAAAGCCGAACAAAAGGCCATTAGCACAAACAAAAAGCCTCACCACAAAGACCCTCACCAGAAAGGCGTGCCTCAAAAGGCTGGAAGCGCCGTATCGGCATCCGCCCCCTAGTTTCCATGGTTGTCGGTCGATTAAATCATTCTGTTCGGATGCTTAGCTGTAAAGGAGAAATGTAAATGGAGGCAATCGCGCCGGCGCAAACCGCGCTTGTCGTCATGCATTACCAGACCGACATTCTTGGGCTCTTTCCATCGGTCGCGCCGACCTTGCTCGCCAATACGCGCAAGCTATGCGACGCGGCGCGGGCCAAAGGCGTCAGCGTCTATTTCGCCAACCTCCGGTTCAGTCCGGGCTATCCGGAAGTCAGTCCACTGAACAAGAATGGCCAGGGAATCAAGCAACTTGGCCTCTTCGTCGACGACAGGACCGCGCCGGAGTTACGCCAGCAGGCCAGTGAACCGGTCATCACCGCGCATCGCGCCAGCGTGTTCTTCGGCACCGATCTGCAGGCACGACTTTTCGCACAAGGTGCCGATTCGCTGATTATGGTCGGCATTGCATCGACCGGTGTCGTGCTGTCGTCCGTCGCGTATGCGAGCGACGCGGACTTCCGCCTCTACACGGCCAAGGATTGCTGTTACGACCCGGATCAGGTGGTACATGAACATCTGTTCTCCACCGCATTCGATTCGCGCACCACCGTACTGTCGCTCGCGGATGCCTTGCGGCTGCTCGCCTAGACGAATTTCCGGACCACGCTGCCCAATGCATGTGGCATAAGCCAACCCGCAGCGGACTCAGACGACGAAACGACCCACGTCCACTTACCGTCGAAGATCGGCTGTTCATATTCGCCGGCAGCGCACGTGCGGCGCACCAATCAAACGCATTGATAAAATGACGCCAGACACTATCCTTCATGCTGGCATCGCACTTCCACGCGTTCGACCCTGAGCACGCCGCACGCGTGGTGCGAGGTCTGCCCTACAGCTATTCACGACGGAACTCGCGAGATGATCAAGCGGCTGTCGCTTATTTCTGCTTCTATCGCACTGGGTTGCATCGCGACGGTTGTCCCAGTACTGACCAGCATCTATTTCGCCGACGAAGACGCAGAACGTCGCGAGCAAGAAGATCTGCAGCAGTTTGCCGAGAAAGCCGTGATGCGCGCGGAGCTTGTCACCTATCAGGCATTCGCCGCTATCGCCGACATGGAGGAAGTCCCCGGCCGCCCCTGCTCTCCCGTCCATATCGCGCGACTTGCCCGCGTGGTTTTTAATTACCGCTACGTGCAGGACGCGGGTGCTTACGGTGGCGGACATTACTTGTGCTCACCGCTTTTAGGCGACGTTCAAGCGCAGCATCTGACGATGCCTCCGCCCGATTGGCGGAGCAACGACGGCTATCTGTTCTGGTACAGGCAGAAGAACCCCCTCAGCGAAGAGCGTCAGGATATTCAGATCGGCCGCAACGGACACTATGTCTCGATTGATCCGCAGTCCTACGTCGATCTTATTGACCCCGCCCGGAGACCGATCGCAGCGATCAATGTCGAGACCCATACAATCCTCGCGATGTCGCCTGGTGCGAATGGCGACGACATGCTCAACGCATGGAAGCTGGCTGGGCAAGTGGACAATGAACAATGGCACTACGCTGTGGCCCGTTCGCCAAGCCGGCCCTTCGGTGTGGTAGTCAAGTCTCCCCGTAGCAGCCTCGTGGGTCACTGGCCGGGTTTGCTCATGATGTGGCTTTCGATCGGTGTCCTCGTTGGCGGTGTGCTTGGCTGGATTGCGTTCAGGCGGATCTCGCGACAACTCTCCTTCGCGGCGACGCTCGAATGGGCAATAGCACGCAAGAGAATCGACGTGGTCTTCCAGCCGATTGTCCGTCTCGCGAGCGGCGAATGCGTGGGCGTGGAAGCGCTCGTCAGATGGAACCTGAACGGGCGCACCATCTCGCCGGAAATCTTTGTCGCGGTCGCGGAGCAAAACGGCCTTATTCAGGCGTTGACGGACCTCGTTCTGGACAAGACGATCGACGAACTGTCGAAGCTCTTGCGCTCGCGTCCTTCGTTCTATGTCTCTATCAACGTGAGCAGCGATGATCTGCGGACGCGCCGTTTCCTGGACGTTATCACCGCCCGGCTGGAAGGAACGGGTATCCGCCCTGCTCAGGTCAGAATCGAAGCAACCGAGCGAAGCTTCATGGATGCCGACGCAACGCGGCAAACAATAGCGGCATTCCGGGAGGCAGGTCACCCGGTCTATATCGACGATTTCGGGACCGGGTATTCCAGCCTTTCATATCTGCAAACCTTTACGGTCGACGTCCTGAAAATCGACAAGTCATTTATCGACACCATTGCTCAAGAAGCCGCCTCCAGTGTCGTCGCGCCTCACATCATCGAGATGGCGCACGAACTGGGCGTAGAAATCGTGGCGGAAGGCGTCGAGCATGAAGTCCAGGTCGATTACCTGGTACAGAGAGGTGTGCAGTATGGGCAGGGCTGGCTGTTTGCCAAGGCCATGCGTGTCAATGAACTGACCGTCTGGCTATAACCGAAAGCAGAGCGGCACTTCAGCCGGTCAATCAGTGAGCCGGGAGCGCAACGAGACAACCGATCTCGTTTCAAGTTTAAAGAACCCGGGATTCGATCGCGCATTCATATTTAGATTTTTAGATTGCCAGCGCTCGTATGCCATCCAGCAACGTGTCGATCTCCGATTCGGTAGTCAGATAGCTTACCGACGCACGCGCGATCTGCTTAAGTCCCCTGGGCTCCATATCCAAAGGCGTGTAGCTGACACCGTTACTGCCGATCACGACCCCCTGCTCCGCCAGTTTTCGCTGCACCGATGCCGCCTCCAGCCCCGCAATGTTGAATGCCACCAGCCCGGACTGTTCCCGGCCCTGATCCAGAACCGTCACGCCTGGAATTCCTGCGAGTTGCACGCGCAATGCTTGTGCAACGCTTTCGATCCGAGCGCGAATATTTTCAATGCCGATCTCCAACGCCTCTTCCAACGCGTTAGCCAATCCGCAATGCAACGCCAACGACGCTTCCGCCGACTCGAAACGCGCCGCGTCGTCGCGCAAGACGGGTTCGCCGTCGGCACCCAGCGGCGCGGATCGCGTGTCGACGAATGCCGGCGTCAAGCGGGATAGAAAATCCTCTCGCACGTACAGCAGGCCCGTGCCTCTCGGACCACGCAGCGCCTTGCGGCACGCGCCGGTCAGGACATCGCACCCCACGTCGGCGACATCCACAGGAAGTTGCCCAACCGCCTGAGCGGCATCGATGAGATAGGGGATGCCGTGGCGGCGTGCCACCTGCCCGATCGCCGCGGCCGGATTGATCAGCCCGCCGTTCGCCGGCAGCCAGGTCAGCGCGATCAGGCGCACTCGTTCATCGAGCATGGCCTCCAGCGCCTGCGGATCGACGGCGCCGCTCGCATCGGAGGGAATGACTTCGATCGTCGCCCCTGCGCGCTGCGCCGAGAGGCGCATGGCAGCCAGATTGCCGCCCCACTCGTGACGCGCGACCAGGATCCGTTCGCCGGGTCGCCAGGGCCCCAACGCGGCGAATGCTGCGCCCCAGCCTGGCGAGCAACCCGTCGTCAGGGCGATCTCCGCCGGACGGGCGTTCAGCAGTCGGGCAGCAAGCAGGCGAGCGCGCTCAGTCTGCTCACGCCCCGCCACGCCGGCCTCCATCGGGCCCGTCGTGGCTTCGAGCCACAGATGAGCGCGCATCGCCTCCAGCGTGGCGGAGGACGGCAGCGAGGCCCCCGCGTGATTGAAATGCGTGGTGCTTTGAGTGCCAGGCGTGCGGGCGCGCAGCGCGGCCACGGCAGCATGCGAAAGGGGAGAAGGCATAGTTGGTCCAATGACGCGCGTTCGGGTCACGCTCGTATAAGGAAAACCCGATTCTATTGGCTCGACCTTCGTGCGACCAACCAATTTTTTGCACGCCACGTAGGGGAAGGCGCTGGCCTGCCGCCGTCGTCGGGCCTCTCCCCTCAAAAAAACCCACCATCCGGCGACGGATTCCCGCAGGCCGCTCCGTTAAAGAAGCTGGAGCACAACGTTCGCGGGCCACGAGCATTCTGACGGCATTGAAAGCTGGCGCGGCAAACCCGGTAGCCGCCATGTGGAAAAGCCAACGTTATTGCAACCCCGTGTCCCGGCTTATGCGCTCAATTTCCTAACCATGACAACTCAAATACTGGTCGTTGACGACGATGTCGAATTCCTTGAGTCGCTGGCCGACTTTCTTGGACGAGAGGGCATGGTGGTCTCCGTTTTGCACGAAGTGAAGTCGCTCGGGGAGCACATCGAACGGAATCCGCCCGACCTGATTGTTCTCGACCAGATCATGCAAGGCGTGAACGGCCTCGCCGCGCTGAGCACGCTACGCGCCGCGGGCAACGCCGTCCCCGTGATTCTGGCCTCCGGGCCCGACGACATGGACCGGATCGTGGGACTCGAAATGGGCGCGGACGACTGCATCGGCAAACCATTCAATCCTCGCGAGCTTCTTGCCCGAATGCGGGCCGTATTGCGGCGCCGAACGCTATCTGCCTCGACCTCTTCGCGGGAAGATCACGCGGTCGTCGGATTCGGCCCGTTCACGCTGGATCTCCAGTTGCATACGCTCAACATGGAGAACAGCCGGCTTACGCTTTCGGCGGGAGAATTCGCGCTGCTTAAGATCTTCGTCAATCATCCCATGCGCACACTGACCCGCGAGCGCTTGCTCGAGTTGCTGCACGGCCCGCAAGACGATCATACCGACCGGGGCGTCGATGTTCAGGTGTGGCGGTTGCGCAGGATCCTCGAAACAGACCCCTCCACCCCGAGGTTCATTCAAACCGTCCGCAGTCACGGTTATGTGTTTGTGCCGGATGGCGCGCGACAGGCCTCGAAGCACTGATTGTTCTTCCGTCGCGACGATCGCAAAGATCGAAACGATCGCAAAGATCGAAACGATCGCAACCCTGAGTGCGGAAGTGGACAAGGCGTTCAAGGCGCTGCATTATCCTTCCTGGCTGTCAGGCACCACCAGCGGCGCGACAAGGCCAACGCTGCTCGCGGCGTAGCCTGCAACGATTGACAACGCTGCCGCCTCGACGCTTTCTCCGCGTCGATTGCGCGTGGCAGAAACCTGGCGAACAGCGCCGAACGGGAGAGGCGAACAATGCCCAGGCATAACCCAGCGCTTCATCGCAACGAAAAAGTCCCCATGACACCGGGTCGCCGGCGGCTTCTCATCGCCGCCGCAATACTGCTGACGGCCGCACTAGGCTGGGGACTCGCGGTGATACTCGAGCCCGCCTTCCGCCACACGATCGTCATCACAACCGGAGCGGACAACGGGATCTATCGCGGCTTTGCAGATCGCTATGCGCCCATTCTGAAGCGCGATGGCATTACGCTTGATATCCGCAGTTCGTCGGGTTCGAGCGAAAACTATCAGCGGCTCACAGATCCGAACAGCGAATACGAGGTGGGCTTTATCCAGTCCGGCACCACCAGCCCCAAAGAAACCGATCAACTGCAGACCATCGCCGCGGTCTCCTATGAACCGATCTGGGTGTTCTACCGTGGCGCGTCCACCATCAACCGGCTGGCACAACTCCGCGGCAAAAAGATTTCAATCGGTGTGCCTGGCAGCGGGCTGCTGAACGTCTCTCAAGTATTGCTCGGGTACAGCGGCATCACACGGGACAATACAACGCTGCTCGAACTGGACGCAGCCAAATCCTATCAAGCCCTTGAAAACGGCCAACTGGATGCTGCCTTCTTTATCGGCAGGCCCGATGCGCCCATGCAGACAACGCTGCTGAACAGCGATCTCAAGCTGATGAGTTTTGCGCAGGCCGATGCGCTGGTGCAGAAATTCCCGTCGCTATCCAAAGTTATTTTTCCGCGCGCCGCAACCAGCATCGTCGACGATCTGCCGCAAGCCGACGTCACGCTGCTCGCCGCCACCGCCTTGCTCGTCTCCAAAGACACGCTGCACCCCGCGCTCGCCTACCTGTTGCTGGACGCGGCCAAAACCGTCCACGGCGGCGAAGACTACTTCACGCCGCTTGGCGTGTTTCCCAATCTGAGAACCGAGGAATTTCCTGTTTCCGGAGAGAGCGAGCGTTACTTCAAAACGGGGCGCCCTTTCCTGCAGCGTTATCTGCCATTCTGGCTGGCCAGCTTTATCGAAAGACGTCTGCTGATTCTGCTGCCCTTCATGGCTTTACTGCTGGGTCTGCTGCAGGCGTTACCGCGCATGGCGGAGGCGCGCATCAAGAAACGCCTGGTTGTCTGGTATCGCGAGATCAAAGCGCTCGAAGATGAAATATGGAAAAACAGTCATCCAACTCAAGACCAGATTGCGCAATGGCAGAATGAGATCGAGCACATCGATGCGTATGCCAATGAGATCAGAATGCCGCAGCGTTATTTCCAGGACGTTTACGCACTCAAACAGGCGATCGGCGTAGTACGGGACCGAATTTCCCGGATAGCCGGGGAACACTAGCACCAACGGCACCATGCTCAACGGAACATGAACGCGGAAGCTCACCCGATCTCGTGGACTACGTGTTCTACCGGTAGCTGTCCGCGCGTCATGTCTCGTGCTTACTTCACGTTGGACTGGTTGGGTGGCGGCAGTGCTGGATCGAGTTTCGCGGACTCTCTCACGAGCTGATCCGTCATCGCGGCCGCGACCGGATTCGAACCCGGCCGATACGGGTCGTTACGGCTGGTTTGTTGGGGCGGTGGCGGCGGCAATGCCGGATCGAGTTTCGCGGATTCTTTGACCAGCTCGTCCGTGAACGAGGACGAAGACGAGGACGAAACCGGATTCGAGCCGTGACGATACAGAGTGTCACGCCTGCTTTCGGTTCGCGGCACAGCGGCGATCTTCAGCTCAACGATCTTCGGCTCAACAATTTTCGGCGCAACATAAGCATGCACTGGGGCCGCTGCGCGCGCATGCGTGTCCGGCTGCGGCGCAAGCACTGCGCCGCCAGTAGCTGGCACGCCGGACGCCGTCACCACTGTCCCGCTTGTCGACTGCCTGGGGTCAGTCGGCATGTTGCTTGCAAGCGCTATGTTGCCGGAGGGCGCTTCGTTGCCGGAGGGCGCTTCGTTGCCGGAGGACGCTTCGTTGCCGGAGATCGGCGCCGCACCGGCCACACTTCCCGCAGTCACATGGGTGTCACCCAATCGGGAAGAAGTCGCAGCCAATTCCGTTGCGCCGTTGGTCGGGACGTCGGTGTCGGCCGTCGAGTCAGGGCTTTTTTTCAATAGTAAAAAAGCGCCGAACACCACCTCGACGATAAGCACTCCGACAATCAATGATGTACGTAAATTCCTCATATTAACCAACGATTCGTTCAATCGATGCGATTGGATTGATGACGGCCGTCAACTCAACAACCACGTTGAACGGCAGGGTCGCGGCGTAAGCCAGCGATAAGCTGATGTGGGGATGATTTGCGCGACCCGCACACGTTGATGGTCCAGCGGCAAGGGTTCGGTGATTCACTTCACCGAACGGCACGCGACACCCTTATATGCTAATGCGAAAAAGCAATCTGTGCTGAACGGTTGCGGGGGTCCGATCGAAATAGTCCGAAATCCACGAGCATTTTTCGCGCCTGAGCCCGCAGCCACGGCCACAGGACGCTACGGCGCAATGCTATGGAACTTTCGATTGAGGAAAGAGAACGTTTCGTCCGGTGGGGTCAGATTTTTGTCGGCAACGAGCTAGTTCTCTTCGCGATCGAGATGGTCTCGATCGGGTCAATCAATACGACCCTGACACCAGATTGGTCGGTGCACTGTTGACGAAATTTTCAATGTTGTCCATTAATTGATCGGCAAGAGGCTGTTGCGCCTCGTCCGACGCCCATGCGACATGTGGCGTCAGAATGACGTTCGAGCGGCCGGCCGCTCGCATCAGCGGATTGTCGTCACGCGGCGGCTCGCTCGCGGTCACATCGAAACCGGCACCGCTGATCAACCCTTCGTCAAGCGCCCGCACCAAGGCGTCCTCGTCGACCAGTCCGCCGCGCGCCGTGTTGATGATCAATGGCTTCTTTTTCATCGCGCGGAACTCGGGCATGGCTAGCATGTTCCGCGTATTCGGCGTGAGCGGACTGTGCACGGTGATAATGTCGCTGGTTGCAAGCACCTCGTCCCACGGCGTGTAAAGCGGGCCGAGACCCTCTTTCCCTTTGTGCGCGGCGAACATCGGCAGCATGCCGAAGGCTTTGCCGATTTCAGCGACGCGTTGCCCCAGCACCCCTTCGCCGATGATACCAAGCCGCGCGCCCGCCAGATCGTGAATCGCATGCGTGAAAAAGCAGAACTGCCCTGACTTCTGCCACTCGCCGGCGAGCACGTCGTTGCGGTACGCGATCAGGTTGCGCCGAAGCGTCAGGATCAGCGCAAAGGTGTGTTCGGGCACGGTGTTGATCGCATAGCCGCGAATATTGCTCACCGCGATTCCGAGTCGCTGGCAGGCCGCTTTGTCGACGCAGTCGGTGCCGGTGGCGGCCACGGCGACAAGCTTCAGATCGGGCAACTGATCGAGCACTTCTTGCGTCAGCGCCACCTTGTTGATGATCGCGATCGATACCCCGGCGAGCCGCTCCAACACCTGCTCAGGTGTCGTGTTGTCATACTCGATCAATTGATGATCGAAGCGCGGTTCGCGCAACACGATTTGCGGCGCGAGCGTGGCGCGGTCGAGAAAGGCGATCTCATGCATGTCCATGTCCTTGTAGATTTACAGATGCCGCTTTGCTTCGGTCACGACATGCTGCGCCGTGATACCGAAGTGCGCGTACAGCGTCTCCGCGGAAGCCGAAGCACCGAACCCGGTCATCCCGACAAAACCACCGCGCTCGCCCAGATAGCGGTCCCACCCGAACCGCAGTGCTGCCTCGATACCGACGCGCACCGTGTTTGAACCTAGAACCGCGGCGCGATAGTCGGCGCTCTGCGCATCGAAGATTTCCCAACACGGCATCGACACCACGGCGGTCGCAATGCCCTCTTCCTGTAACTGACGGCGCGCCTGCAGCGCTATCGCAACCTCGGAGCCCGTGGCAAGCAGCGTCACGGCACGCGCGCCGCCCTCCGCTTCGGCCAGCACATAAGCACCGCGGCGCGACAACGACTCGGTGCTGTGCTCGCGACGCACCAGCGGCAACGCCTGCCTTGCAAAAACCAGCGTACTCGGACCGTGCCGATGCTCGAGCGCGAGCGCCCAGCACTCGGCGGCCTCCACCGCGTCCGCGGGACGCAAAACGCGCATGTTCGGCATCGCGCGTAACGAGGCGAGTATCTCGACGGGCTGATGCGTCGGCCCGTTCTTGCCGACGCCGATCGAGTCGTGGCTGAACACGAAGTGCACCGGCAAGCCCATCAGTGCGGCCATCCGCATCGCCGGACGCTGATAGTCGGAAAACGCCAGATACGTCACGCTGGTCGCGACGATGCCGCCGTGCGCAGCCATGCCGTTAGCCATCGCGCCCATCAGATGTTCGCGCACGCCGCAATGGACGTACGCACCGCAGCGGTCATCGGCAGTGAAGGCGTGCAACTGGCGCTTGTGGCCCGTGGGCGCTTCGAGGTCGGCGCAACCCACCATGCGTTCAGGCAGCAGCGGCGCGAACAGATCGCTGATCTCGCCGGACACGGTAATGCCAGACTGCGGCTCGTCGCGTTCCACGGCGCGCCTGCGGTAAGCGTCGAGCACCTCGCGCCAGCCTTCCGGCAAGCCACCCGCCTGGACCCGTTCGAACTCGGCGCACTGCGCGTCCGGCAACGCGGCGAGGCGCGCGTGCCACGCGTTGTACTCCTCACTACTGCGCCGGCCCGCTTCGCGCCATGCGTTCAGGACGGCGGCGGGCGCGTCGAACGGTGCATGCGGCCAGCCGAGCTGTTCGCGCGCCGCCTCGGCATCTGCTTGAAACAGTTTGCCGCTATGTCCGCCACGCTGCCCTTGCAAGCGCGCGATACCGCGGCCGATCACCGTCTTGCACGCGATCATCGATGGCCGCGGATCGGCGCGCGCAATCGTCAACGCGGCGGAGACCGCCTCGAGATCGTGACCATCGACTTCGATCACCTGCCAACCGCCGACGCGAAAACGTGTGCAGACGTCTTCGCTGATGGAGAGTGAGGTGCTGCCGTCGTCGGTGATCTGGTTGTCGTCCCAGCAGAGAACCAGTTTGCCCAGCCGCAGATGCCCGGCCAGCGAAATCATCTCCTGACCGATCCCCTCCTGCAGACAGCCGTCGCCGACGAACGCATACGTGTAGTGATCGACAAGCTCGCTGCCGAATTTCGCCGCAAGATACGCTTCGGCGATAGCCATGCCGAACGCGTTGGCAATGCCCTGTCCGAGCGGACCCGTGGTCACTTCGATACCATGCGCCGGTTCGTACTCGGGATGCCCCGCGCAGTGCGAGCCGAGTTCGCGGAAGGTCTTCAACTGGTCAAGGCCGATCGCCGCATAACCGGTTAAGTACAGCAGCGAATACAGCAGCAGCGAACCGTGTCCGTTGGACAGCACGAAGCGGTCGCGATCGGGCCAGGTCGGATCGGCGGGATTGAATTTGAAGTGCCGGGTGAACAGCGCGGTGGCGATTTCGGCCATGCCGAGCGGCACACCCTGATGGCCTTCTCCGGCTTGCAGGATCGCATCGATAGAGAGAAAACGGATCGCGTCGGCGAGCGGCAACGGCAACGGCACAGTCGAAGCGTGCGAAGCAACCGGTGCAGCGGACTGAGCTTCGGTGGTGGACATGACAAAAGGCTCCTCTACGTCGGCCTGGCAGGCAGGGCGGCGGCAATCAAAGCGGATTGAAACGGATTGAGCGAAAAAACGTCATGCGAGGCTGCGCAACGCAGCCTCGTGCATCAGCGGATCAATGCAGGAAGCCGGTCGAAATCCAGGGCACTGCGGCGACGATGATCAGACCAACCATCAGCGCGGCGATATAGCCGAGGATCGGCTTCATCCCTTCGTCCGGATGGATGCGGCTGACCGCACACGCCGAGTAGTAGCCAACACCGAACGGCGGTGCGAACAGGCCCACGCCCATCGACAGAATCACCACCATGGCGTAGTGCACATCGTGAATGCCCATTTGCCGCGCGATCGGAAACATCAACGGACCGAACAACACGATCGCCGGTATGCCCTCGAGCACGCTGCCGAGAATCACGAACACGCAAATAGATGCGGCCATGAACATCGCGGCGCCGCCAGGCAGCCCGCTGAGCGTCTGCGCAAGCTGCCCCGAGAAACCCGATTGGGTCAACGCCCACGCCATGCTCGTCGCCGCGCCGATAATCAGCAGAATCGCACCAGACAACGTCGCGGTGTCGATGAGCATCGGCTTGAGCCGCTTCCACTCGAAACGGCGATAGATCAGCAGGCCGGCCAGCACCGCATAGGCAATACCGATCGTCGAGACTTCGGTGGCCGTCGCGATCCCTTCGACCACCGCTGCGCGAATCACGAACGGCAAGGCGATCGCAGGAAATGCGATGACGAACTTGCGCAGAATCTCGACGCCCGTCGCACGTTTGACGCCCGACATGTCTTCGCGCCGATAACGCCACTGCACCACGATGCACAAGGTCATCGCCAGCACGATGCCCGGCAGCATGCCGCCCGTGAAGAGCGCCGAGATCGACACGCCGGTCACCGAGCCGAGCGTGATCAGCACGAGGCTCGGCGGAATTGTCTCGGTCTGCGCGCCGGTCGCAGCGAGCAGTGCGACCAGATCGCCGGGCTTCGCACCGCGCGCTTTCATTTCGGGAAACAACACGGGTGCAACCGCCGCCATATCCGCGGCTTTCGAACCCGAGATGCCCGATACCAGATACATCGCGCCGACCAGCACATACGACAGGCCGCCACGCACGTGCCCCAGCAGGCTCGCGAGGAACGCGATCATCGCCGCGGCCATGCCGGTCATCTCGATCAACTGGCCGAGGAACACGAAGAGCGGCACCGAGAGCAGGATCAGATGCGACATGCCCTCGTCCATCCGGCCGACCACCACCGGCATCGGCGTACTCGTGGTCAACGCGAGATAGCCGAAGGTTGCGAGTCCGAATGAAAAGGCAATCGGCACACCGCTCAGCACGCCGAGCGCGACCAGGCCGACAAAGAAGATCAGCAGGTTGATATTGCCGAGATCGCGGAACAGCGGTCCCAGCGCAATGAAGATGCCGACCAGCGCGCCGACCGTTGCGATCGCGCCAAGCGTCAGGCGCCAGTTGCCCATGCGCGCGAGCCGTACCACGGCCACCAGCAGCATCAGCGCCGAGCCCACCGGCAACGCAGCCGCGCGCCACGAGTTCGACAATTCGAGTGCCGGCGTGGTGATGAACGCTTCGTCCTGCGCGAAGCTGATCGCCGGACCGATCACCATTGCAAGGAACGCGATCGGCGCGGCGATCGCGACCACGTCGAGAAAGGCGCGCACACCCGGCGACGCCATGCCGACCAATGCCGTCATCCGCATATGCTCACCGCGCCGTAAAGCGATCACGGCACCGAGCATGGCGAGCCACAGGAACAGCATGGAGGCCAGTTCATCGGACCAGACGAGCGGCGCGTGCAGCAGATAGCGGCTCGTCACACCGGCTAGCAACACGACGATTTCCGCGAGCACCAGCAAGGCGGCGGGAATCTCCACCAGATGGCCGAGGGCGGAGTCGAGCGCGCAGGCAAACCGATGCTGGCGCTCGTGCGAATAGGAGATCGAGATCATCGCTTTACCCCAGTTTTCCGACTGACTTCTCCAGCAGGCCCCACGCCTCGTCGCCGTATTTGGCTTTCCAGTCGTGGTAGAAGCTCGTCTTGGCCAGCGCGCCGCGGAACGCCTCGCGGTCGACATCGATGAAGGTGATGCCCTTCGATTTCAGATCGTCGCGCAACGACAGGCTGAGCCTCGCGATATCCGCGCGCTGCAGCATCGCGGCTTTTTCGAATTCGCGTGTGACGATCGCGCGGATCTCGGCCGGCAGACGCTCCCATGCGGCGCGGTTGCCGAGAATCCAGTAACCGTCCCACACGTGCGACGTGAGGCTGATGTACTTCTGCACTTCATAGAGTTTGGCCGTGGCGATGATCGGCAGCGGATTTTCCTGACCTTCCACCACACCGGTTTGCAGCGCCGAATAGAGCTCGTTGAAATTGATCGGCGCCGGTCCCGCGTCAAGCGCTTTGAAGAGCGAGGTCAGCATGGGCGCTTGCGGCACGCGAATCTTGAAGCCTTTCAGATCAGCCGGCGTGCGCAACGCCCGGGTCGATGAACTGATCTGCCGGAAGCCGTTGTCCCACACCTTGCTCAGCGAGACGAGCCCCGACTTGCCGATTTGCGTGCGGATGTAGTTGCCAAGATCGCCGTCCATTGCCTTCCAGACCGCGTCGTAGTCCTTGAATGCGAAGCCCGTGTTGACGATGCCCGCGACAGGCGTCAGCGTGGCCAGAATCGACGAGGCCTGATTGAAGAATTCGACACCGCCATTGCGCACCTGCGAGAGCAGATCCGTATCGGAGCCGAGCTGATTTTGCGGAAAGAGCTTGATATCGAGGCGGCCGTTAGTCGCTTCGCGAATGTGATTGATCGCCTCCTGGGCGCGGACGTTGACGGGATGCGTCGGGTCCTGGCCGGTCGCCAGTTTGTACGAAAACTCGGGGGCCGCCATCGCGCTTCGCGAGATGCTCCATAACGGCGCGGCGGCGGACAGGGCTGCACCCGCCTTCAGAAAGGTGCGGCGGCTGATGCCCTGCGGGGCGTTCGAACGGGTAGTCATGGTGTCTTCCTCCAATCCTGGATCGCGCGTCGTTATGGTTTTCTGGTCTCAACCGCGGCGGCTGCACGTATTGCTCGCCGCGGTCGTCTGTTCTCTACTACAGGGGCTCCATCGCCGCCGCCGGCCTCCCGCCAGACGGCCCGCCCCGCCGGAGCTGGATTAGCCGTGAATCAGCATGCCGCCATTCACATCGATCACCGCGCCGGTAATATACGACGACAGGTTCGACGCGAGGAACAGGAATGCGCCGGCCACATCGTCGGGTACACCCAGACGATTGAGCGGAATGCCCGCGAGAATTTCGCCGCGCTTGTCGTCGCTGATCTTGCCCGCGTTGATGTCGGTCTGGATCAAACCGGGTGTCACGCAGTTCACGCGAATGCCGTCGTTGCCGAGCTCACGCGCCATGGCCTTGGCGAGGCCCAGCACGCCCGCCTTCGCCGCCGAGTAATGCGGGCCGCCGAGAATGCCGCCGCCACGCTGTGCCGAAACCGACGACATGCAGCCGATCGAGCCGCTCTTCTGCTTCTTCATCTGCGGAACGACTGCTTGCGACAGATACAACACGCCACGCAAGTTGACGTCGAGGATCCGGTCCCAGCCTTCCGGATCGATCTCGAGAAGCTTGGCGGCCTGGGTAATGCCGGCGTTGTTGATCAGGATATCGATCGAACCAAAATCGGCCACAGTACGTTCTACCGCCGCCTGGCAGGCGCCACGGTCAGTCACGTTGCACACATAGCCGCGATGCCCGGGCCCGATCGACGCAGCGGCTTCGACTGCGGCGTTTTCGTCGAGATCGAAGATGGCGACGCGTGCGCCGTGCGCCGCGAACATGCGGGCTGTCGCCATACCGATGCCGCGCGGCGACGCGCCACCGGAAATGACGGCGACCTTGCCGTCGAGTAGACGTGACTCTGACATGATGCGTATCTCCTGAATATGAAGCTTATGATTTGCCAAATTGTTTGCTATCGGTGAGTGCGCGTATGTGCGGCGCTTACCAGCCTTGATGAACCTTTACCGTAGCCAGCCTTTGATCGTGTCGCACATTGCCTCGGTGGAAATGCCGTAGCGGTCGTGCAAGGTCGGCAACGCGCCCGCGTCGAGAAATGCGTCGGGCAAACCGATCTGGCGGAACGGCGGCGTGACGCCGTTGGTCAGCAGCACGGCGGCCACTGCCTCGCCCAGTCCGCCGATCACCGTATGGTTCTCCGCCACCACCACGAGACGGCCTGAGCGGCGCGCTTCGCGCAGCAGCGTGACGGTGTCGAGCGGCTTGATGGTCGGCACATGCAGCACACCCACGTCGACGCGATCGGCGGCCAGCGCCTTCGCCGTTTCCAGCGCGCGCATCGTCATGATCCCGGACGAGATGATCAGCACCTCGGCGCCGTCGCGCAGCAGCTTCGCTTTGCCGAGTTCGAACCGATAGTCGTATTCGTCGAGCACGACCGGCACGTTGCCGCGCAACAGCCGCGCATACACGGGCCCGCGATGGTCGGCGATCGCCGGCACCATCTGCTCGATTTCGGTGGCGTCGCACGGGTCGATCACCGTGAGGTTCGGCATCGCGCGGAACAGGGCGAGGTCTTCCGCCGCCTGGTGGCTTGGACCGTAGCCGGTTGTGAGACCGGGTAAGGCGCAGACGATCTTGACGTCGAGGTTGTCCTCGGCAATCGCCTGATGGATGAAGTCGTAGGCACGGCGCGCGGCGAACACCGCATACGTGGTGACGAACGGCTGTGCGCCTTCGTGCGCCATGCCGGCCGCGGCGCCCATCAGCAGTTGTTCGGCCATACCCATCTGGTAATAGCGCTCCGGGTATTCCTTCGCGAACAGATGCAGGTCGGTGTATTTGCCGAGATCGGCCGTCATGCCGACCACTTCGGGCCGGTTGCGCGCCAGTTCAACCAGTGCGTGGCCGAACGGGGCCGAGCGGGTGATCTGCCCTTCACCGGCAATCGAGGCGATCATCGCCGATGTCTTCAGACGCGGTTTCGGTACGGCGGCGCTCATACGGTTCTCCCGGCTTCCAGCGCCTGTAGCGCGAGTTGCCACTCGTGCGCATCGACGCGGATAAAGTGATTTTTCTCGCGCGCTTCGAGGAACGGCACGCCACACCCCATCCGCGTATCGCAGACGATGATTCGCGGTTGCGCTTCCGGATGCGCATGTGCCGCATCGAATGCGGCGACGACGCCCGCGAGATCGTTGCCGTCCACACGCTGGACGAACCAGCCGAACGCCTGGAGCTTCTCGACCAGCGGCTCGAACGCCATGACGCTCGACGAGGGGCCGTCGGCCTGCTGGTTGTTGACGTCGACCATCGCGATCAGGTTGTCGAGCTTCCAGTGAGCCGCGGACATCAGGCCTTCCCAGATTGCGCCTTCATCGAGTTCGCCATCGGAGAACAACGTGTAGACGCGGGCATCCGAGCCTTTGCGCTTCAGACCCAGGCAGCGGCCCACCGCGATCGTCAGTCCCTGCCCGAGCGATCCGCCGGACATCTCCATGCCGGGCGTATAGCTCGCCATACCGGACATCGGCAGACGGCTGTCGTCGCTGCCGTAGGTTTCCAGTTCTTCGTCGGCGATGATGCGGGCCTCCATCAGCGCCGCGTACAGCGCGATGGCGTAGTGACCGTTCGATAGCAGAAAGCGGTCGCGGCCTTCCCATTCGGGGTCGTCGGCGCGATAGCGCATGGCGCGGAAGTAGGCGACGGCGAGGACATCGGCGATATCGAGCGCCTGGCCGATATAACCCTGCCCCTGCACTTCGCCCATGCGCAGCGCGTTGCGGCGAATCTGATAGGCGTGCTCCGCGAGCTGGGCGTACGGCGCGGTTTCGCTAGTGGTCACTGTTTGTCTCCTTGTGAATCGCTTCGCAGGGGCCGCTGTGATGCCGATCCCAGTGACTCAAGCGTAATCTCGCGCTCACACGCGCTCAAACGAATTAAGATGGGCCAATGGATGAATTCAATTCACCTTGATGCTGCCATGCACAATCGCGTCACCTTCAAGTCGATACAGGCATTCGAGGCCGCCGCGCGGCTCTCGTCGTTTGCGCTCGCAGCAGACGAACTGTTTGTCACACCCTCGGCCGTCAGCCATCAGATCAAGCTGCTGGAAGAGCAATTGAGCATTCGTCTGTTCCATCGGCTGCACCGCACGGTGATCCTGACGGACTCTGGGCGGCAATACGCTGAGGAAATCACCGCGGCATTCGCGCGGATCGACTCAGCCACTCGCGAGATCGGGCGCGCCGCCAAGAGCGACATCCTCACGATCCATTGCACGCCCAGTTTTGCGACCCAATGGCTGATGCCGCGCATCGCACGTTTCAGTGCGGCGCATCCGGATATCGACGTGCGCTTGAATGCCTCTTCAGAGGCGGTGAATCTGATCTCGGAGGCGGTGGATATCGACATCCGCTACGGGCCGAGAAAGCTGCAACCGGCCGGCACGATGGTGCTCGAGTTGCCGTCCGAGACGATCGTGCCGCTGTGCTCGCCCGCGCTCATGACGGGGGAGCATCCGCTACGCAGCGTCGCGGATTTACAGCACCATGCGCTGATTCATAGCGAGGGGTGTCTGGTGGGGTGGCGAGACTGGATGCGCCTCTATCGCAAGACGCGGCTCGATATCGGACGCGGTCCGCGTTTCGATCGATCGTTCATGGCGATCAGTGCGGCGGTCGACGGCCTGGGCGTCTGCCTCGAAAGCCTGCTTCTGGCGCAACGCGAACTGGAAACGGGGCGACTGGTGGCGCCGTTCGGCCTGGAAGGACTGCCGGTACACGGCTATACGCTGAACCTGCTGAAATCCCGCGCCGAATTGCCGAAGCTGCATAGCTTCCAGGACTGGCTGTTTGCGGAACTTGAGAAGTGACGCGCGCACGGCTCTGTTCCGGTCATTCGCAAACAAGCAACAGGCGACGGCGCGATCCACCCGCACCGGGCCCTCAGATAACGTCTTCGCCTTTTCCAGCAACAAGACGAACGGCCAGAAAGTCGATCAGCGTGCGAATGCGACGGGGAACCGGACGCCCCGCCGTCCACACCAGATGCACAGGGACGGGTTCGGGCTCGAACGAGTCCAGGACCGTCACCACCTGCCCCGCGTCGAGCAGTTTCTGCACCTGAAAGATCGGTGCCCGGCCGATGCCCGCGCCGGCCGCGGCTGCCGCATTGCACGCTAGCGCGTTGGTGGACCGGAACCGCCCCGTGACACCGACAACGCCCCCTGCCCGATTGAATGTCCAGGTCTCGCGCTCGGCGTGCTGGCGCAGAATGCAGTCGTGTGCGGCAAGATCGGACGGATGAGCCGGGTAACCGCGAGCGGCGAAATAGCCCGGCGCGCCGAACACCACCCGTCGCAACATGCCCACCTGTTTCGCGCGTAAGTTCGAATCCGGAAGACGTCCGAGGCGGACCGCGAGATCGATGTTCGCTTTCGCAAGGTCGAGATGCTGGTCGGCGAGCACGAGTTCGGCCCGGACAGACTCGTGAATTGCCAAAAACTTCGCAAGAATCGGCGAGACAAAGTCAGCGCCGAATGCCGTTGGTGCGCCGACGCGAATACTGCCGCGCAACTGCGTGACGTGGTCGACGAGTTCATCGCGCGCAGCGTCGATTTCTCCCAGCGCGGGCCGAATTCGCGCGGCAAATTTCAGGCACGCCGCAGTGGGCTCAACACGGCGTGTCGTTCGATGGAACAAAGTCGCGTTCAACTCACGCTCGAGCGCGGCAATGGCGCGGCTCACCGACTGCAACGTTCGCCCCAGCGACCGCGCCGCGGCTGTCAAGCTTCCTTCGTCGAGAATAGCGAGCAGCACTTCATATTCGTCTTTGTTCATGCACGTCATTCTCTCGTTTTCTGGAAGAATCTCTGACGGTTCGCGCGGCTATGCGCAAGCCGATCGCCGCCTTACATTCTAGCCATGTTGATATCCAACGGGTTCCAAAGGAGGCGACGAATGACCCAACGAAACGAGAACGGCATGCCGGTGAAATACAGCGACCGGTTCAACCTGGCCGATGCGCGCCAGGTCGCATGCGCTGCCGAAGAGGAGGCGATGCGTCATGGCTGGCCGATGGTCATTGCGATCGTGGACAGCGGCGGACACCTGGTGTTTCAACTGCGGCTCGATGGCGCGCAACTCGGTAGTCACGACGTCGCAAGACAGAAGGCCGAAACAGCCGTGCTCTTCCGGCGTCCCACGCGCGTTTTCGAAGACGCACTCGCGCAAGGCGGACTCCATCTGCGCCTGCTCGGCATGACTAACCTGGTGCCACTCGATGGGGGAATTCCACTGATTCGCGACGGCGCCGTGGTCGGCGCGATCGGTGTGTCGGGTATGCGTTCCGACCAGGACGCACAGGTCGCCCAGGCCGGCGCCGATGCACTGCCGATGACAGCACCGACGCCCGGCCTTTAAGGTTTTCCTTTGAGGGTTAAGGTTTGCCTTTGAGGGTAAACGGAGCCAACAGTGACTGTACGTCGACCTGCTGCCCCTGGAGCAGAAGCAGCCTTGCGTGAAGCACCGTGTTCTCGAGAACAAGCTTGGCGGTGCTCAGCAAATACAGCGCGTGGATGTCGGAGACCGACATGTTGCCTGCTTCGACCAGGTGATGACGCTCGACAAGTGAACTCATGACGAGCCGCCTGAGTTCCTGTTCTCCGAATGGAAGGTCCGCGTAGTCGATCGGGTCGTCTGCTTCCACTTCCCTCAGCAGTTCCACCAGCGTTTCTGTGCTCACGTCCATGTGCAGGCTCCACGTTGTCGATTAAGACCAGCATAGCCAAACAGAGTCACCAGCACTCATAGCCTACCGCTTCTGAATAAGGGAGTCCAGCCTGGGCCGTAGCGAAGTGGGATGATCGACTGACCGATGTCCTCAAGCTGTGCGCTACGCCACATATCTATTGCCGATGGAGGCGTCCATCACATCTCCATGGGTGCGTGTGCAACGTTCCAGCGCAAGGGCAGCGGTAGAATGGCCCCGGATATGGAGGGTCACCCTATGGCAACGATAACGAGTATCGACATTGAACAACTGCGCCCGCTGCAGGCAACGGTGGGCATGCTGGAAGTCGACGCAAAACGAAAACACCTTTTGGCCATGAATGCAAAGTCTTTGAAAGACTTTCTGAAAAGCGCGCCGATTCCAACCGTCATTGGCAAGCGTGACAGGCACTACGTCATCGACCACCACCACCTCGCGCGTGCGCTGTGGGATGGCGGCATCAAGAAGGCATTCGCCATGGTCGTGGACGACCTGTCGCGGCTGTCAGACGCGAAGTTCTGGGACACCGTGATTGAAAAACGCTGGGTGCATCCCGTCGATGAACGCGGCATCCTGCGAGCCATTTCCGCGATTCCCGATGAGGTCTCCGCCCTCACCGACGACCCGTTCCGCAGCCTCGCCGCGTTCGTGCGCGACGCAGGGGGCTACATAAAGACGCCGGAACCCTTCGCCGAATTTCAGTGGGCGGATTTTTATCGCACACGCATTCCGATGTGGACGAGCGAATCGCAGTTCAAGGCCGCCGTCGACCAGGGTGTCCATCTTGCGTGGAGCCCCGACGCCCGGACGCTGCCGGGCTTCAAGTCACGACAAGTGAAATAGCGTCGAACTCACCCCCGCCGTTTCTTCTTCAACTCAATCGTTTCGAACAACTCGTAGTCTTGCGTGGGTGTCTGGTCCGCACCCGGCGCGTGATAGTAGTTCATCGTAATCGTGGTCTCGCCACCCGAGTGTCCCGGATCGTGATCGAACACCGCGATACCGTAGCCCGTGCCGGTATCCCGTTGCGCCGACCAGACGGCATCTTCGACGGCATCCGCGCTGGTACGCATAAAGGTACCCGGCGTTGTGCCGGCGACCGGACGATTAGGCCGCGTGAAAATGCGCGCCTGTGGCAAGCCGGTACCGGCATCCACCCCGTACACATCGAGCGGTGCACTCGTCCCGCCGCCGCCGAGAATCAGGTGAATCGTGCCGTGACTCGTATCGAAGGTCGACGCCCCCGACGATACCGCCGACATCACCGGCCGCGGCTGCAATGTATCGACCACGCGCCCCGTGGCGATATCGGTGCCCTTGTTGTGGTTGCAGCCGCGCACAGGATAGCTGCGCTCGTAATCATGGTCATGCCCGCACAGCACCAGGTCCACGCCGTGGCGGTCGAACAGCGGCAGCCAGGCTTCGCGGATGCCTTTGTCGGAACCGTTGCCGGTTTTCGATGAACTCAGCGCGTCCTGATGCATCTGCACGATGATCCAGTCGACTTCGTCGTCTTCCGCCGCCCGGCGCAATGTTTTCTCGAGCCAGCGGGTCTGCTCGCCCTCGCTATATCCGCGCACATAGAGCGACGTGCCCGGTTGAATCGGCGGATTGCCGGTGCTCGCCACCGGCACCAGGGGGCTCGGGCCGGCCACGAACGCAGCCGCGTCCTGATAGACCACGTCATCCGCATCGAGCGAAATGAAGAGCACCGAGCTCACGCGGAAGCTGTACCAGCGCCCCTGAAAGCGCGTGCGATTCTCCGGCAACGTATAGCGCGAAAGATACGAAGCGAGGCCTTGTTCGCCGTTGTGGAATTCGAGCTCGTGATTGCCCGGACACGGCATCCACGGCCGGTTCGACGCCGAGGTCTGGCAGTTGTTGCCGAAATCGCGCCACACGTCCGGCTGGTGCATCGGGTTCAGGTTGGCGTAGCAGAGATCGCCGTTGAGCAGGTGAAACAGCGGCTGAAATCGCTCGACAGCCTGAACCGCAAAGCGGCTCTGCGGCGACGACAGCACCCAGCCGGTATTGGGCGTCGCGAGATCGCCGTAACTCGTCCAGCGAAATGGCGCACGACCCCGGGGCGCCGTGCTGAAGCTCGCGGTAAAGGGCTGAGCCGCGTTGCTGTCGTTGTCGGCGGTAACCTCGTACTCGTAGCGCGTATCGGCCTTCAGGCCACGTAGACGCGCGTGATAGGTGAACACGACCTCGCCGTTGATGCCATCCGTATAGGTGCTTTGGACACCGTACACCGTGACTCTCGGCTCGCCCGCGCCGCTTAAACGCACCTGCGGGTTGACCGCCGGCGCCGGCGACGCCCACGATACGGTGACCTCGCTCGTCGGATCGTTGCCCCAGGTCAAATGGACCTGCTCCGGCGTGCCGTCGGGCGCGCTGTTCTGGGCTCGCGCCGCTGACGCGAGCGTGCCCGCGGCCGTCGCGAGACTCGATGCGCCCGCAAACTTCAGAAACCCACGGCGCGAAACGATGGTAGCGCCCTGATCGGTCGGCAATTCCTTGGTGATTTTCTTGTTTGTCATGTCGGGTGTTGTTGCACGAGGGTGGAAGGTCGCCAACGCGGACGGCGGGCGCACCGTGTCAGGTGGGCCGCATGTGCCGGACCGTACTAGGGCGCGACAGAAGTGACACGGCATCCTAGTCGTGAAGCTATGACAGCCCGATGAAATGGCCGGACCTGGAAAATGCCATCAATACTGCCCACATGGCGTGGAAAAACCCGGCCCGGCGACACAATCCAGGCATCGCGAGCGGCCTGTCGGCCACGCTGAAATGGCGCGTTCGGCGGCCCCACTCTTTAAGGGGCTGCATCCCCCACCCCGCTGGCGTGTAAACTGCTGACTTTTTTGACTCTGGTGGAATGGTGCAAGTCCCACAGCGCACAGCTTTCAGTGGCCCGGCGCTCATTCGCATACTTGCTCGCCTGACGGACGTCGATGTTCCCGAATCCAGCCAATCGCTCTCGGACCGGTTAAGCCAATGGCTCGGCTGGACCGACGCGATTGCTTTGTCCTCGGCGCTCAACAACAATCCGCCGGCCGTCGCCGCCGGCGCGCGCGCCTTCAGCGACGCTGAAGAGCGCGAGTGCGCCCGCGTGCGGACGTCGTTGGCCAATGCCATCGCGGGCGATAGCGTGTTGACGGCCGCGAGGCGTCGCGGGCCTGCGGCGCATACGCTCGCTCAAGGCGCCCCCACGGATGCGCCGGTCGATTACGCAGTGTTTCGTCAGCGCTACCTCTCCATTCAGCAGACGATGGAGACGGGCATCGGCACGCTGCGTGGCCGTCTGCGGGCCATGCTGGCCGCCAGAACGCCCGCCATGGCCCGCCTCGCGGTGGTGGACGCCGTGATGGAGCGAGCGCTCAGCGAGCGCGAGCGGAGCCTGCTGGCCGCCGTGCCTGGATTGCTCGCAGGGCACTTCGAGCGGTTGCGCCAGGCAGAGCAACAGACGCTGGCCGACGCCGACGCCACAGCCTCGCCAGAGGCCGTAACAGCAGCACCCGCCACGCCCGGCGCCTGGCTGGACCAGTTCCGCAAGGATATGCAGAGCGTATTGCTTGCCGAACTGGATGTTCGTTTACAACCGGTCGAAGGGTTGCTCGCGGCCCTTCGCACCTGCTAACTGGGACACTATGTCCAGATATCTCAATCTCGTTGTTTTTCTCGCAGGTCTGGCCGCAGTGTGCTGGATCGGTGCCGGCTACGTCGGCTCGAACACGCTGGCATTGGCTGTCACGATGTTGATCGCCATGTGCTACGTGGCGGGCGCGCTCGAATTGCAGCGCTATGGCCAGGCCACCTCCACCCTGGCGCAAGCGGTCGCGGGCCTGTCCGCGCCGCCGCCCAGCCTGGGCGCCTGGCTCGACCCGCTGCATCCCAGCTTGCGCAATGCGGTACGCCTGCGCGTCGAGGGTGAGCGTGTGGCTATGCCGGGCCCGGCGCTGACGCCGTATCTGGTCGGCCTGCTCGTGTTGCTGGGCATGCTCGGCACGCTTCTCGGCATGGTGGCTACCCTGCGGGGCACGGGCATGGCGCTGGAAAGCGCGACGGACCTCCAGGCTATCCGCGATTCGCTCGCCGCACCGGTCAAGGGTCTGGGCTTCGCATTCGGCACCTCGATCGCGGGCGTGGCCACATCCGCGATGCTGGGCCTGCTTTCTGCGTTGAGCCGGCGCGAGCGGATCCATGCCGCGCAAATGCTCGACGTAAAGATCGCGACAACGTTGCGCATCTACTCGCAGACCCATCAGCGCGAGGAAAGCTTCAAGCTCCTGCAGCGCCAGGCCGAGGTGATGCCGACCCTGGTCGATCGTCTGCAGGCGATGATGGCGGCCATCGAGCAACAGAGCCTCGCCTCGAACGAGCGGCAGATTGCCAGCCAGGACGCCTTCCACAGCAAGGCCGAGGCCGCTTATACGCGCCTTGCAACCTCCGTGGAGCAGTCGTTGAAGGAGAGCGTCGCCGAAAGCACCCGCGCCGCCAACGCGGCGCTGCGGCCGGTCATGGAGGCCACGATGGCGGGCCTCGCGCGCGAGACGGCCTCGCTGCACGACACCGTCACGCAAGCCGTGCAGCGGCAGTTGGACGGGCTCTCGACCGGTTTCGAGGCAACCACCACCACCGTCGCGGACATCTGGAACAGAGCACTGGAGGGGCAGCAGCGAACGAGCGAGGCGCTCACCCAGCATCTGGGCGCGTCGCTGGATCGATTCACCGAGACCTTCGAGCAACGCTCGGCCGGTCTGCTCGATGGCGTTTCGGCGCGCCTCGACGCAACGGCTGAGAGCGTTTCGGCAGCGTGGAACGAGGCGCTGTCCCGGCAAGAACACGTCGGCGAGAAGCTGGCTGGCCACAATCAGCAAGCCCTGGCGGCGGCCGTTGCGACTTTCGAACAACACTCGGCGTCACTGCTGCGCACAGTGGGTCAGTCGCATACGGACTTGCAGACGGAACTTGCCGCGCGAGATCAGCAACGTTTGGCGGTCTGGACTGACACGCTCGGTTCGATGGCCACGACGTTGAGCCAGGAATGGGAGCAGGCCGGTACGCGCACCGCGAGCCGGCAGCAGGAAATCAGCGACACGCTGGCGCAAACCGCGCGCGACATCTCGGCCCAGACGCAGGCGCACGCGAGCAACACGATCGCCGAGATCGACCGGCTCGTCCAAGCGGCGGCCGAAGCCCCCAAGGCTGCAGCGAACCTGCAGGCGGAACTCGCCGCGCGGGATCAGCAGCGGCTGGCGGCCTGGACCGAAACGCTCGGTTCCATGGCCACGACGTTGAGCCAGGAATGGGAGCAGGCCGGTACACGCACCGCGAGCCAGCAGCAGGAGATCTGCGACA
Organism: Paraburkholderia sp. BL23I1N1; assembly: GCF_003610295.1. Classification (NCBI taxonomy): domain Bacteria; kingdom Pseudomonadati; phylum Pseudomonadota; class Betaproteobacteria; order Burkholderiales; family Burkholderiaceae; genus Paraburkholderia; species Paraburkholderia sp. BL23I1N1. Next base: position 4,038,304 of record NZ_RAPV01000001.1, on the reverse strand, counting down.
CGCTGGCGCAAACCGCGCGCGACATCGCGGCCCAGACACAGGCGCACGCGAGCAGCACAATCGCCGAGATCGGCCAACTCGTGCAAGCCGCGTCGGAGGCCCCCAAGGCGGCGGCGGAAGTCGTCGCCGAATTGCGTCAGAAGCTCTCCGACAGCATGGTCCGCGATACCGCGATGCTGGACGAACGCAGCCGTCTGCTGGCAACGCTTGAAACCCTGCTCGATGCCGTGAACCATGCCTCCACCGAACAGCGCTCGGCCGTCGACGCGCTGGTCGCCACGTCGGCGGATCTGCTGGATCGCGTCGGCACGCGTTTCACCGACAAGGTCGAACTCGAGACCGGGAAGCTGGGCGCCATTGCCGCGCAGGTCACGGGCAGCGCCGTCGAAGTGGCGAGCCTTGGCGAAGCATTTGGCGCGGCTGTGCAGTTGTTCGGCGAGTCGAATAGCACGCTGGTCACGCATCTGCAGCGTATCGAAGCCGCGCTGGACAAATCCCTCGCGCGCAGTGACGAGCAATTGGCCTATTACGTGGCGCAGGCAAGAGAAGTCATCGACCTGAGCATGATGTCGCAGAAGCAGATTGTCGAAGACTTGCAGCATCTCGCGGGCAAGCGCGCGTCCGTCGGAGTTGAAGCGGCATGAGCGAGGAAATCGACGGCGGCGTGGAGACAACGGCGCCCATCTGGCCCGTCTTCGGCGACCTGATGTCGGTGCTGCTGGGCGCCTTCGTGCTGATCCTGGTGAGCGTCATTGGCGTGCAACTGGAACTCTCGACCCGGCTGGAACAGGAGGTCAAGCAGCGTCAGCTGGAAACGCAGCGCCGCAAGACCCTGGAGCAGGCGCTGGCCGGACCGCTGGCAGCGGGCCGGGTGACGCTGGTCAACGGACGCATCGGCATCAACGGCAACGTGTTGTTCGCACTGAACTCCGATCAATTGCAGCCCGAAGGCCGGGACGTCCTGAAGAGCCTGGCGGGGCCGCTGTCCGCCTACCTCAAGGCCAATGACCAGATCCTGATGGTGAGCGGCTTCACCGATGACCGGCAGGTGCGCGAGGCCAACCGCCGCTTTGCCGACAACTGGGAGCTGTCGGCCCAGCGCGCGTTGACGGTGACCCGTGCATTGATCGATGAAGGCGTGCCCTCCTCGTCCGTATTCGCGGCCGCCTTCGGTTCCCAGCAGCCCGTCAGTTCGAATGCCGACGACCAGGGCCGGGCCAAAAACCGGCGAGTGGAAATCGCGCCGGTCCCGAGGCCTTCGACCGCAACGGTGAAGCCTCGTGAGTAACGTGACGGGTGCGAACAGTGGCGCTACCGAAGTGAAAAGCGACGCGCGTGCAACGCTCGACGCATGGCGCGAGCGCGGCGCGGATCGTCTGGACCCCATCCGCTTTCATTTCATCGAGGCGCTGGATCGGCGGGCAGCGGACCACAGTGGCGAGGCGCGGCGTCTGCTGGACGACAGGTTATCCAAACTGGTCGAGGCCTATGCCGACGATCTCGAGCGCGCGGTATCCGAGGCTGTCGATGACTGTACAGGCACTGGCACTGGTACCGCGGCACCATCCAGCCAACCCGCTCACGGAGCGTTGACCGGATTGATCGATTACATCGCCAACCATGCCCCCGCTACACGCCGCCCCGCTTATCCGGAACTGGAGGCGCTCGATTATTTCAGGGAAACGTGGTCCAAGGTCCGGTCCGAGAAACAGTTGCGGCAGTCGCTCAAGAAAGCACCGGGCAATGCCGGCCCGCTCAACTCGAGCAGCCTTGTGCATCGATCGCTCTCGCTGATGAGCGAACTGTCGCCCGGGTATCTTCAGCAGTTCCTGTCGTACGTCGACGCATTGTCCTGGATGGAGCAGATAAACGGTGGCGGCGCGTTGCCGGCTAAAGATGCACCGCGCGCAGCGACCGCGAAGAAGAGTGCGCGAAGCAAAACCCGTTAGCGCGGGAAGCAGATCAGTCGAAGCCCTGAACCATCACACTCCGGCCAAAAACAATCCGCCGGTCTGCGCCGTTTTCACGTTCGATCCGCTGTCCACTTCACGAATGCTTCACCGACCTCCCGCAAGACGGCCTCCCGAGCGTGCATGCCAAGCGCGGGCGCATCGTAATAGGCCGCGATGACAAGCGGAGCACGTCCCGGTGGGCGCACGATGGCATAGTCGTTGGTTTCTGATTCCACGCTCGTTCCGGGTCTGTCACCTGCTATCCAGTCCGGCGGTAGCGCAGCGCGGAGCCGGTTCAAACCCGGCTTGCAGGTAATCATCCAGCTTTCCAGTTGCGCACGCGATTGGGGACTCAGAACATGTCCCAAGAGAATTTGGCTCGCCGTCTTCGTGATCGATCGAGGCGTCGTGGTATCGAGCACGCCGCTAGTTTTATTTGACTCGGGTTCGTACCGGTCGGAGCGCGTCACCGTATCGCCGAGACCGCGAACGAATTGAGTCAGACCGGCAGGACCGCCAGCGCTTCTCATCAACAGCACGGCCGCCGCGTTGTCGCTTACCTCGACGATAGCCTGGCACATCGCGCGGACCGACATCGCGCCTTCCGCGACGTGTGCCTTCGTCACAGGCGACGTAAAGATAAGGTCTTTCTCGGTGTAGGGCACAAGGCGGGCAAGATCCTCTTTGCCGGCGTCCACGCGGGATAGCACCTGCGCGGCGAGCAGCCCCTTAAAGGTGCTGCACATCAAAAAGCGCTCATCAGCGCGATAAGCGAGCGTTCGACCTGAACCGGTATCGATAGCGAAGACGCCAAGGCGTCCGCCATTGCGGCGTTCGATGTCGGCTAACGGGGATGCGTTCGCGGCCAGCGTGGGTGCAGCGCCAAGGCTAAGGAGCAGGGGCAATCCGAGCGTCAAGCGTCGGCGTGTCACACAAATGGTCAATGAATCGTCCTCCGGGCTCGCCATAAAAAACGGGCCAGTCCTGCGAAGGACTGGCCCGCTCATCGCACACAATCACATCACAATCACGTCTGAGGATTCGTGTCGTCGGTGGCTTGAGTATTGTCGGCGACGTCCTGCTTCTCGCCGTCTTTCTTCTCGACCAGCGACTCCAATGCCCCGGCGCCTTCAAAGCCTGCCACGGCTGCGATACCTTTCGTCAGCAGACCTGCTTCCGGATCGACTTTTTCCGCTGCCTCAACGGCTGCTACTGCCCCAGCGATCTTCCCTACTTCATCCAAGAGTCCCATTTCGCCCTCCGCGAGAAAAAGTGAAATGCCATCCTCTCACGAACTCGGCGCCCTGTCGCCAAATGTAAAATTGATTTACCAGTTTGCGCCAACACCGAAATGACAATGAAAGAAATGTGTGATCCGTACGCTTAAATCGCCTTCGTCACCGGCGCGGTTGCAGCCGGATCGGTCACGCTAGTTTGGCCCGTTTCGACATGACCCGCAATGCGCCGTAACCAGCCCGCATTGCCCGCGACGGTCAATTGAAAGTCATACCACTGGCTGCTGCATGACAGGTCCCAATGTGCCTCCACGCTCTTTCCCGCCGGCACCGTCAATGTGAGCGGCGCCTGGCCATAGGCGACGTCGGACGCGGTGACCGTGAGCGGCGTGGTTCCCGCATTCGATAGCGTGACGTAGACGTTGCCGTTGGCCACGTCGTAACAGGTCACCACATCCGGCTTGGCGGCGGCATCCGCACTCGACGAACCCGCGAAGCGCCGGAAATAGCCGTTCGGGCCATAGACGTTCACCATGTAGTTGCCGTTCGCGTCGAACGCCCACGTGTCGGTCAACTGCTTGCCGGCTTCGACGGTATAGCGACGCGGCATCGCGCTCGGGTCGCCCGTGTACACCCAGAAATGCGCGCCCTGCGTGCCGGTGTTCGCAAACGTCAGCGCATACCCTTGCGACTGCAACTGCCCGTTCACATGCAACTCGTAGGGCAGCGCACGCGCGGGCCGCGTGCCGGTCTCCTGCGCCGCCACCAACTGCTGCGCGGTGCTGGCCGGTGCGGCCTGCGCCGTCGACCGCGCGCATTGAAGATCGGCTTGTGCAACGTAAGTTTGCGTACTCGGCAGCGAGGGTACCGTCGAATCGGACTTCGAGAAGTCGAGCGCCGAAGTCAGGTCACCGCAAATCGCACGGCGCCACGGCGAGATATTGGTTTCGACTACGCCAAAGCGTTTTTCGATGAATTGCAGCACCGACGTGTGATCGAACACCTGCGAGCAGACGAAGCCACCCTTCGACCACGGCGACACCACGTTCATCGGCACGCGCGGGCCGAGGCCGTACGGCAGGTTGTCGGCGGTATAGGTGCCCGCTTGCGTCGCGGTCACCACGTTATGCCGTTCGAGCGAGATGTCCACGGTGCTCATGCCGGAGCCCGGCAACGTCGGCGCCTGCGGCGGCACCACGTGGTCGAAGAAACCGTCGTTCTCGTCGTACATGATGAAGAGGACGGTATTGCTCCACACATCGGGATTCGACGTCAGCGCATCGAGAATCGTCGAAATGTAATTGGCGCCGTACAGCGGCGTAAACTTCGGATGCTCCGAATACGCGGCGGGCGGCAACAGCCACGACACTTGCGGCAATGCATTAGCCTGCACATCGGCCTTCAACTGCGTCAGCGTGCGTGTACTCATCCCCCGGTTTTGCAGCGAGGAACCCGCCGGTGCGTTCACGAAGTTCTGGAACGAGGCCAGCATATTCGTGCCGTAGTTGCCGCTGAAATTGTCGAAGCCGGTGCCCTGCTGATAGATCTGCCACGAGATGCCGGCCGTTTCCAGCCGCTCGGGATACGTGGTCCAGTTGAAGGGCTGCAGTTTAATGCTGTCGAACTGGTTGTCGATGTAATCGGTGTTGTCGAGTAACGGGCCGCCACCCGTGGCGAGCGGGTCGACCATCCCCGTCATCAGATACATGCGGTTCGGGTGCGTGTTGCCCGGGATCGAACAGAAGTAGTTGTCGCACACGGTGAAGGCATCGGCGAGCGCGTAATGGAACGGAATGTCCTCGCGCACGTGATAGCCCATCGTCATATTGCTCTTCTGCACGGCCCACTTGTCGGCGCGGCCGTTGTCGATTGCACCGTGCGTGGTGGCCCACGTATGCGGCAGGCCGCCGATACACTGCGCGTTGACGCTCGGATTGGTCGTGTCGTAGCGGAACGGCGCGATCACTTTCGTCGGATCCTCCTGGCGCGGCTGGAACCACACCGGCTGACCGTTCGGCAGCGTCACGGGGAAGCGGTCGTTATAACCGCGCACGCCGCTCAGGTGACCGAGATAGTGATCGAACGAGCGGTTCTCCTGCATGAAGACAACAATGTGCTGCACGTCCTGGATCGTACCCGTCACAGAACTCGGCTCGATTGCCAACGCCTTGCGAATCGATTCAGGAAACAGGGTAGTGGCGGCTGTCGCGCCCGCCAGGCCGGCGGACAGCTTCAGAAAATCTCGACGCGTTTTGGTGACCATGCGATGGACCTGGTTTGAATTCTGAGCTCAGGAGGCGGGCGGAACGAAACCCGGCGGGCAACTCATATGCGCATTGGCGACGGTGGCGTTGCCACATGCGGCCTTAGTCGCAGTGGGCGTCGGCGTGGACGATACGCCGTCGCCGCATGCGCTGAGCAGCGCTGCCGCAGCAATCGAACAGAAGAGCGCAAAAAGCCGGAATGCCGACGTCGCCATGACGTATCTCCGTGGAAGTGAATGACGGACGCGATCGCGCGTCGACAACCGCCGCGCTCAGGCGCAAGCGGTGCCGAGAAGATAATTACCCTTTATTACACGCGAGTGTCGTGCTTGAAAGCAGGTGGACTACAAAGGTGAACTGCGTGACGCCGCTAGCGCCTGGGTGGCTGCGGATTATTCGCCGGATTGGTATCGAACCTGGCCACGCTTTGAATGCCGTCGTCACTGATCAGTGCCCGCAATTCGGCTTCGATCACGTCGGCGATTTTCTTGCCGTATATCTCGTCGCCATTCACATAGACTGTGAACGACTGCAAGTACTTCGCTTTCTTCTCCGGGTTCTCGATGGTCTGCCGCGTCCACTGATAAAGCGGATAGTTTTCCGGCCCCTGCTTTTCCGCCTCGCTCACGTAATCGGCGAAAGCGTCGAACTGACACTTCAGGGTCGCGTTGTGCCTGCGTAGCAGATCACGAAGCGCGGCATGTGAAGCACCTTCCACGTTTGCGCGCAGGTCGTTTGCAAGCTCGGGGGAGACGGTGATTCTCAGCTGGAATTGCCATGTGGGTTCCATGTACACCTCGGTATCGAATCACGTGCGCGCGGTAGCCGAATGCGCGGCAAGCCTTGTTTCGATCTGCGGAATCTCTCCACCCCGGACCGGCTTGCCCAGAAGAAAACCCTGAGCATGCGTGCATCCGCAGACGCGCACAAAATTCAGCTGCTCCTGCGTCTCGATGCCTTCCGCTGTGGTCGGTATGCCGATTTCCCGCGCCAAAGCCACAATCCCGCGAACCACCGCCGCGGATTCGCGACGATGCACGGACTCCTTAACGAACGAACTGTCGATCTTGAGTTTGTCGAACGAGAAACGCACGAGCGTCGACATGGTTGAAAACCCGGTGCCGAAGTCGTCGAGCGCGAGGCCGATTCCCATCGCGCGGAGCTTCTCGACATTGTGACGGGTGACGATATCGTCGCTCAACAACACCGTTTCGGTGACTTCGATATTCAGACGCGCCGGCGGCAACCCCGTCTTGCCCAGAATCGTCGCGACCGTCGCGGCGAATGATTCCTCCCGCAATTGCACCGGCGAAACATTCACGGCGACGCTCACCGCATCACGCCAGGTGGCCGCTTCCGTGCAGGATTGCAGCAAGGCCCACTCGCCCAGTGCGAGGATCAGACCCGTACGTTCGGCCGTGGGAATGAATGCGGAGGGAGACAGCTCGCCGCGAGTCGGATGCGTCCAGCGAAGCAGTGCCTCGCGGCCGGAAATCGTGTCGTTGCTGAGATCGACAATCGGCTGGTACTCCATGCGCAAATCGTTATAAGTCTGCATCGCGCCTTCCAGATCGCTGCGCAGGAGGCTCAGACTTTCGTCGGATGCGTGCCTGACGGCATCGAAGATAGCAAAGGCACTTTTGCCACTGCGTTTGACCGCGTACAACGCACGGTCCGCGCAGATCAGCAATTGCGGCCCTGTCTTTGCGTGATCCGGATAAAGCGAGACGCCCACACTCGCACCGATATGCACCAACGCCTCGCTCAATACGAAAGGACGCGCCAGCGTTTTGACGATGCAGCCTGCCAGCAAATTGACGTCGCGGGGTAACGCCGTGCCGTCGGCAATGGCGACGAACTCGTCGCCGGCCAGGCGTCCAACCAGGTCGCCGGCCGGCAGTACTTCACGCAATCGAACCGCGGCCTCCTGAAGGATCTGATCGCCGGCGGCATGGCCCAGGCTGTCATTGATCGCCTTGAAGCCGTCGAGATCGATCAGTAGCACCGCGAACCGATGATCCCGCTGCAACGAGCCTGCCGCGGTGCGCTCCAGCAGAAGTTCGGTAATGCGAGCGCGATTGGGCAGGCCAGTGAGACTGTCCTGGTGAGCGAGCCGATGACTGCTTTCGCGCGCCAACAGTAACGCAACGGTATCGCGATTGCTGCGCAAGGCCACGGTAAAGAAACCCGCCGCGCAAAACGGAGCCTGAAACAGCAGCACGAGCTTGCCGGAGCCGGGCGAAAGCGCCGCCCCCCAACCCAACAATCCGAGAATGAACGAAATCTGCAGAAGCACCAGTCGGGGTGTGCCCGCGTTGCGTCCGGCCAGTCCGCCGATCACGCCCACCGCGCAAACGTTGCCGAGCAGAAAAAGCGTCTGATTTCCGCTGGTATTGCACAAGAATGCGCCGAAACCGAAAAGTGCGGCCCAGAGAAGGCTCGCAAAGAGGAAGGCAGAGGTGGGGGTCGGCAGGTTGCGGGCGCTGCGCCGGCAACACAGCCAGATCAACGTGAGACGCGTAATCAGCAGCGCGACCACCGCGCTGCCCCACCACGCATACAGGGGCCTTGGAATCAGATAGTAGGCGGTCGCGCAGACACTGATTTCGCAGATCGACGCAAATACAATTGATGCAGTTCGCGTGAATAGATTGGCAAGCAATATTTGCCGGTTGTCAGCGCTCAGGTTCTGAGCGGAGGACACCACCCACCTGAAAAATGGAGACCTCGGTTCGCTGAAAGCCATGACCTACGCATTTTTAATGGTTAGTGGATCGAATGTAACGCGCCTCGCGATTATTACGTAAAAACAGAATGTCCGGTGCAACGTTATGGCGTTGCATTGGACCCCACAATACCTGCGCAACAGCAATGCTGCGCCGCATCCCGGCCGAAGATGCGGCTATTCCTTGCGGCTTGCCTCACGCTCGGGCAATACAGAGGGTCATTCAGGCAACTTCTACCGGCACCCGTTTTGCCAAGGCGCACATCAGTTCGTACCCGATCGTCCCCGACGCGTGGGCGACGTCGTCGATCTTCACCTGGTCGCCCCATAACTCGACTTTTGAACCGATCTGCGCGTGCGGACACGGCGACAGGTCGACGGTGAGCATGTCCATCGAAACACGGCCCACCACTTGCGTCATGACACCGTCGATAGCGATTGGCGTACCCGTCGATGCGTGCCGCGGGTATCCGTCCGCATACCCGCATGCGACCACGCCAATGCGCATTTCACGATTCGCGGCGAAGGCACGGCCATATCCGACTGTTTCCTGCGCCGACAACGACTGCACACCGATCACTTCGCTCCTGAGCGTCATGGAGGCACGCAGGCCCACGTCGTCAATGTGGCGCGACTGACCGGTGGGCGACCCACCGTAGAGCACGACACCCGGGCGCACCCAGTCACGATGCGCCTGGGGATGCCACAGAACAGCCGCCGAATTCGCGAGACACCGTTGGCCCGGTATGTCCTGAGTCACGGCGTCGAAGCGATCCATCTGCCATGCCACATCGCCATCGTCGGCATTCGCGAAATGGCTCATCAAGGTGATCTCGCCGATGCCCGGAATCGACCTCGCCTGCTCCCACGCGGCACGGTACGCGTCGGGCCGGAATCCAAGACGATTCATTCCGGAGTTCATCTTGAGATGCACATTGAGCGCGTTGGAACGCTCAAGTGACGACGAAAGGCGCAACAGATTGAGTTGCTCATGGCAATGCACGGCCATGGAGAGATCGAACTGTTGGGCGATTTGCGCGTCGCCTGGTTTGAACACGCCTTCCAGAAGCAGAATCGGTTTGGTCCAACCCAGCTCGCGCACACGGACCGCTTCGTCGAGATCGAGTAGCGCGATGCCGTCGGCTTTTGCGAGTGCCGGGAAAATGCGATCGATTCCGTGCCCGTATGCGTTGGCTTTGACGACGGCCCAAACCCGTGACCGAGGCGCGCGCTGCTTGACGAGGGAGAGGTTGTGGCTGACTGCGCCGGGATGAATCTGGGCAACGATGGGGCGTGGCATAGGCGGTGTTAGGGGCTTGTTTGGAAAGGGAATGCGCGCCCGTTGCCAAGAACCTGCATTATGGTCATCAGGCAGCGTTTTTCGCTATCGTATCCAGCCGCAACCAGTTTTTGTTACTGTATTACTTTGATTTTTGGGTTTATCTACCGACTATTTGTCTCGGTTTGAAACCACCACCCTCCACACGCAAAACATATCAAGCGCCCGCATGCAACACGGACAACAGAATCTCCGTTGCGGGTAGCACAGGCGCGAAGCGATGCCGCGTCGTCTTGTAGGGGAGCAGCGCCTTATCCTGCAAGATCCGCCTGCGGATGCTATCGATACAGAACGGCTCGCCGGTCTGCCAGTGCGTCACTGAAACCCTCGGATCCCGATAGTCGAGCAACACACAGGGCACGTAGCGCAACCCGAGCAGCGCGGCCGCGCGCGCCCGGTGGTTCCCATCCATGATGATGCCGGTCCCCTTCTCGATAGGGATCGGCGTGGTCCATGAACCGGCCTCGCGAATGGCTGCGGCCAGACGGTGCACGTCGTGTTCGTCGACCGCCTCGGAGGGCCGAAAGAAAGCGAGCGGCTTGAGCGCGACGCAATACGGCAGCTTATCGAGCATCGGCCATCCCCCTCGACATCGCCTGCACCACTTGCACGAGCGCGTCGATGTCTTCGTCCGAGTTGTAGGCGTGAACCGAGGCGCGTACCACGTCGCGCAGACCGCGCATCTGCATATCCAGCATCGTCGACTGGAACGTCGAACGGGAGACGTTGATACGTCTGGCTTGCGACGCCAGCCATTGCTGGACATCCGCGGCGTCGCAACGGTCGAGCGTGAATGTCACGATGCCCGATTTGACCGCGCCCCTATCCTGGAGCGTTACACCGTCGATCTGCGCCAACCGCTCGCGCAGACCATCGGCGAGCGCCTGAATGCGCGTCCAGATGGGCACGATGCCGAGTTCGAGCGCGTAGTCGATCGCCGCGCCCATGCCGAGCTTGGCGGCAACGTTGCATTCCCAGTTTTCGAAACGACGGGCGTCGCCGCGTATCTCGAACCGGTCCGGCGTTTGCAGCGTCGCCGCGTGCAGATCGAGAAAGGTGGGCTCGAGTTGCGCACAGAGCGCCCGTTCAATATACAAAAAGCCCATGCCGCGAGGTCCCCGCAAATATTTACGGCTCGTCGCAGCCAGCATGTGACAGCCGATCTTCTTCACATCCAGCGGCACATGCCCAGCCCCCTGGCAAGCGTCGAGAAGAAACCATACGCCTGCCTCGCGCGCCGCCGCGCCGATTGCCTCGATAGGTTGCACGGGGCCGCCGTTGGTCGCGATGATCGGGAGCGAGACGAGCTTCACGCGCGGGTCGGTCAACCGCCGCTGCAACGCCTCGACCGACACCTCGCCTTGCCCGTCGTTCGGAATCACCTCGATCCGGATGCCACGCTGCTTTTGCAACTGCAGGTACGGGATGTAGTTGCCCGCATATTCCGTGGCGGACGTCAGCACGAGATCACCCGCCGAAAGCGGTAACGAGTAGAACGCCATGTCCCAGGCGCGCGTCGCGTTTTCGATCACCGCGATCTCGTCGGGTTGCGCGTTGAGCAGCCGTGCACAGGAAACATAGACGCTTTCAAGCCGCCCGGCGGCGGTGCTGGCCGCCTCGTATCCGCCGAGACGCGCTTCCTCGCGCACATGCTCCACGACCGTATCGATAACGATCCGCGGCATAAGGCTCGCACCGGCGTTGTTGAAATGTACGACGTCGTGCGTGCCGGGCGTATCGGCGCGCAGTCGGGCAAGATCGAGCATAGCCTCCCCAATCAGATGAAATCCTGTACGGCGCCGTCGACGATGACGTGACACGCCCCCTTCGAACACCGCTCGATGCGCGCGTCGATCCGGTACACGTCGCGCAGCATCGCGACCGTGATGACGTCTTCGCAAGGCCCGCTGCCGTGCGCGGTACCGTCGGCGATCACCAGGACCTGGTCGGCAAAGCGCAGCGCCTGATTGAGGTCGTGCAATGCGATGAAGACGATCACCCCGCGCTGCTTCGCGAGCGTCCGCATGAAGCCGAGCACCTGTGCTTGCCGGCGCATGTCGAGCGCACTGGTCGGCTCGTCCATGAGCATGATCTCCGGATCACGCGCGAGCGTCTGCGCGATCGAGACTAGTTGCCGCTGGCCGCCGCTCAACTCGTCCAGGTAGCGAAACGCCAGCTCGCCGATGCCTAAGGACGCCATGATCCCGTCGATCAGCGCGAGATCGGCGTCGTGTACAGCCCAGCTCGGCTGATGCTGCTTGCACGCCAGCAGGATGGATTCGTAGACCGTCAGACGCGCACTGGCGGCGCTATCCTGCGGCATGTAACACACGCCGTCCAAGCCTTTGCGTGAGTCTTCCAGACGCACGTCACCGGGCCCGTCGACCAGCCCCGCCATGCGTTTGAACAGCGTCGACTTGCCGGCCGCATTCGGGCCGATGACCGCGACCACCTCGCCGCCGAAGAACGCCGGTGTACTGATCTCCGAGAGAATCCGGCGACTGCCGTAAGCCGCGCCGACACCATCCAGCCGTAGCTTCACCATGCGGTCCTCTTGCTGCGCAGAATCAGGGAAATAAAGAACGGCACGCCGACGAGAGAGGTCACCACGCCAATCGGAAAGATGGCGCCCGGAATCAGCGTCTTGCTCACCACGGAACTGACCGACATCATCAGCGCACCCGTCAGCAATGAAGCCGGCAGGAAAAAGCGTTGATCCTCGCCGACCAGCATGCGCGCGATATGCGGCCCCACCAGCCCGACGAACCCGATGACGCCCACGAACGCGACCGGGAACGCCGCAAGCAGGCTGACCATCACCAGCGTCTGGAAGCGCAACCGCCGCACGTTGATGCCGAAACTGGCGGCCTTGTCGTCGCCCAGACGCAGCGCCGTCAACGCCCAGGCACGCCGCGCGAAGACCGGCGACATAACCAGGATCGCGACGCAGACCACACCGACTTTGGGCCACGTCGCTTTGGTCAGACTGCCCATGGTCCAGAACACGACGGCGGCGACAGCCTGCTCGGTTGCGAAATACTGGACCAGCGCGAGCAGCGCGTTGAACGTAAAAACTAGGGCGATGCCGAGCAACACGATCGTTTCGGCCGTCACGCCACGCCGCATGCTGAGTGCGTGAATCAGGAGCGCGGACAGGACGGCCATCAGGAAAGCGTTCAGCGGCACCATATAGTCGACGGCAACCGGGAAGAGCTTGAGGCCGAAGGCGAGGCCCAACGCCGCGCCAAAGCTCGCCGCGGCGGAAATGCCCAGCGTAAACGGGCTCGCGAGCGGATTGTTGAGGATCGTCTGCATCTGTGCGCCGGCAAGCGACAATGCCGCCCCCACGACCACGGCCATCAGGGCCACCGGCATGCGGATGTCCCACAGCACCACGCGCAACTGCGACGACACGGTATCGGGCCAGAGCACCGCGCGCGCGACGTCGGCGAGACTGTAGTTCGCCGGGCCGAGTGCGAGATCGAGCAGTACGCTCAACAGCAGCAGCACCGCAAAAACGCCGAGCAGCACGCGCTTGCGCCGCACGAGCCCGCGATAGGCGTTACGTTGGGTCGATTCGACCAGAGGCAGGGCACTCATTGACGGTTCTCCGCGCCTGGCAGGCTCACGAAATAGCCCGGTGCGTAGTCGACCGGCAGGAAGCGTTCATGCAACTCGCGGAACGTGGCGTCCGGATCGAGATCGGCAAAGAGCGCTGGATGAAACCACTTCGCCAGTTGCTGGATGGCGACGAAGTCGTAAGGACTGTTGTAGAACTGATGCCAGATCGCATGAAACTCATGGTTCCGGTTTGCCTTGATGCCGGCATAGGCCGGCCGCGTGGTGTAGGCCTCAAGTTTGCGCGCGGCTTCCGTCAGTTCCGCGCCCGGTCCCACGCCGACCCAGCGCCCATGCGGCACGAACGCCTCCCAGTTGGCGCTGGTGACGACCACCTGGTCCGGGTCGGCCGCCACCACCTGTTCGGGATTGAGCTGGCCGAAGGTTCCGCGAATAATGCCCTTGGCGATGTTGTTACCGCCCGCCATCTCGACGAACTTGCCGAAGTTCTCATTGCCGAAGCTCAGGCAACAGTCCTCGGTGTATCCGCCGATGCGTTCGATGAATACCTTCGGGCGCGCTGGCCGGTGCGCGGCGATGACGTCGGTGACGCGCCGGATCTGCGCGGCGCGAAACGCGATGAACGCCTCCGCCCGCTCCTCCTTGCCGAACAGCTTGCCGACGAGACGCATGGTCGGCTCGGTGTTCTCCAGGGGAAAGTGACGGAAATCGACGTACACGACCGGTATGCCCAATGCGGCGAGTTTCTCGGTGTAGCGCGCGTCCTCCGTGGCCCGCTGCGCTTCGATGTTCATCAGAATCACATCGGGCTTGAGCGCAATGGCCTGTTCGATGTCGAACGTGCCGTCCTCGAAGCCGCCGAACGTCGGAATGTCAGCGATCGCGGGAAACTTGCGCAGGTACGCGGACCAGGTATCCGGGTCCGATTGAATCAGGTCCTTGCGCCAGCCGACGATCCGCTGCAACGGGTTGTCGGTGTCGAGCGCCGCAACCAGATAGAGCTGACGCCCTTCCCCCAGGATCACGCGGCGCACCGGCACGCGCACCTGGACCTTGCGTCCGAGCAGATCGGTCACCGTGGTCAGGGCGGCCTTGCTGTCATCGGCTGCGGCGGAAGCGTCCCCGGTCCGCTTCAGGACGAGGAGCGCCACCGCGAGCACGACGATGCCTGCGAGAGCAATGAGCACATTGCCCCAGCGACGTTGGATGGTCATGATGAAAAATGCAGGTGAATGAACATTCGGCAGCCTTCTTATTGTCCCGGCGAAATCTGCGGGCGCGCGACGGCGCCGCGCTCGCGCCTGAGCGCCAGAATAACGACCATCGCCAGCACGTAGGACACTGCCACGAAGAAGTAGGTGTATTGCAGCCCAACGCTGTCGCTCAACCAGCCGCCCATGGCAATGCCGGCAATCGACGAAAACTGCGTCGTGCTTTGTGCGATGCCGAGAACGTAACCCTGATAGAGACCGTCAGCCGCCCGCGAAATCAGCGACATCAGCACCGGAGTCGTGGCGCCGAGCAGAACACCCCACACAAAATGAATCGCGGTGAACACGCCGACGTTGCGCGTGAGCCCTGCCGCCAGCGTCAGGCCGGCGCAGGCGAGCGCAATGAACGTCATCCTGCGCAGCGCGTCCGGCAGCGTCCTGTGCTCGAAATAGCGGGCCCAAAGCGAGGCGGACACGACAAAGCCCAACGACAGCATGCCGTAGCACAAACCCACCACCCAGTTGCCCACGCCGAACATCGAACTCACGTAGAGCGAAAACGGCGTCTGGGTGATCGTGCGGCTCACCAGCAAGATGCCGACCACCCCGAGCAAACCGGGAATCGGCGGCGAACGCCACGAGAACCGCGCACCGGACGCAGCCGCCGTGCCGCCCCCTGGATCGGTTGCCGCCACACGCTTCGACACCGATACATCGGGCAGAATCAGCGCCACGGCAGCAACACAGCACACGCACAACACAGCGGCGACAATGTTGATCCAGAAGAATGTCGCGTGATCGAGAATCAGACCGCCGGAGACTGCACCGGCTAACGAGCCCAGATTGGTCGAGACCTGCAGATACGCAAACAGCCGCGCCCGCCGCAACGGAGACTCGATGCTGACGCCATAAGTCTGCGCCGGCGCGATGTAGCCCGCACAGGCGCCTTGCACGAATCGCAGCGCGAGGATCGTCCAGACATCAGCGGCAAAGGCCAGCGCCAACTGCGTGAGCGACAGCCCGAGCAAGGCGCGGATCATCATCAGCTTGTGCCCGGTGCGATCGCCGACGCGGCCCCAGAACGCACTCGTCAGCATGATGCCCAGCATGGGCCCCACATAGACCGCGACGCCGGCAAAACCGAACTCGAAACTGGACGTGCTGAGCGCCTTCAGATGGATCGGCCAGAACGGACCGCTCATCTCCATGGCGCCCATGGAGACGAGCTGAATCACGAATAGCACGTGAATCAGGCGCGCCGCGCGATCCGGCGCGACGGTGGCGTGCGTCATCGCTCAACCCTCGTTGCGCGCCGGCAGCAGCGGATTGGGCAGATGATGCTGAAGCCGGTAGTCCGAATACTTGAGCAGATGCATTCGCAGTACCGAGCGCGTCGGCCAGGGATGGTCGAGGAATGCCACCCGCTCGGCCTGCCACAGCGCGTCGGAAACACGCGGCGCGAAGGCGTCGAAGGTGCGCCCCGTTTCCTCGCGCAGAATCTCCCACAAGCGGGATCGCGCCAGCCCATATTCCTCCGTCAGCAGCAGCG
The DNA here is from genome assembly GCF_003610295.1 of Paraburkholderia sp. BL23I1N1. Taxonomy (NCBI): domain Bacteria; kingdom Pseudomonadati; phylum Pseudomonadota; class Betaproteobacteria; order Burkholderiales; family Burkholderiaceae; genus Paraburkholderia; species Paraburkholderia sp. BL23I1N1. The sequence continues at coordinate 4,022,450 of NZ_RAPV01000001.1, read as the reverse complement.
CGACTTCGTGCAGATGACACACAAAGCATGCGTCCAGCACGAAAGCGCGAACCGGTTCGATGTCGCCGTCGAAGACAGTCGGCAGAATGCCTGGATGCACGTACGGCTTGATTTCATAGCCCCGTTCGGCAAGCAGCGGAACATAGGTCCGGCCGTCGCCGAAATCGCGAATCAACAGGCTTCGGGGCGTTCCGTCCGCGGCGAACAGCACCGACGTATTCTGCTGATGCGCCTCGAGTGCGATGCCGTAGAGCAGATAGATGCCGATCACCGGATGCGTGACGACTCGCGCATATCGCCGGAACCAGGCCTCCACCGTTTCCGCTGCCGCAGGCGTGCCGTCGTGCTCGATCAACTCGGTGATGAGCGGACGGCCGCGCACCGGTGAGCGGGTCAGCAAGGCGGCCACGGTGATCGGGAACAGACCGTCCGTGCGTTCGAACGCATCCTTGCTGGCGCGATACGCAACCGACAGGTGACGTCCCGGCCGGTCTTCCTGGCGCACCGCGTGTTTGTAGTGAAGCGCGACCTCTTCCGGAAAAATCTCGAGCGTCTGGTCGAAGCCATTTTCATCGGCCAGGATGTGTTTGATGACGGTACTGACGCGCGGTCCCATATGGATCGACTTTGCCTGGAGGCTGCGCTGCTCGCTCGTCAGCCACAGCGCGACCGGCAGCTTGATGAACGGCACCGGTCCCGGCAACCGCGGCATCATCGTGCGGAACGACATGGTCGGCAACGTCACGATATCGGGGCCGTCGAGAATCAGCACGCCCTCCTCGATCTCCGCCGCGTATTCGTTGCGCACGAAATGGTCGAGGTGCCATGCATGGATCGGCAACGGCAGCCACTGAGGTGCGTCGAGATCGCTGGCTTCCAGGCCCTCTTTCCAGCGTGCCCACAACTGCGGGAACTGCGCGGCAAACCAGTCGTGATAGCTGTCGACGTGCGGCATCCGCTCGATATACGCCATGTCCGCCCGCAGCGCGGCGATACGCACGTCGACCCTGGCGTTGAACTCGGGCGACAGCGCGGCGACCTCCGTTGCGTTCAGATCCGGCTTGCTCTTCCACGTGGGATAGAACGGATGGCCTTCTAGCGCACCCCACTGATCGAGCAGGACGGCGGCATCCCGCACGCTCATGTGCTTGCGCAGGTAGTGGATCAGACCACGGTCGCCGGCCGCGTCGATATGCGCGCGCAGGTCCGTATCCCAGGCGTCGCGATAAATACGGGCGAGCGCGTCGTTCTCGATGCTGTTGGCCATGTCCGATTTGAGTCCGGCCACGCCTTCGTCGCCCGGCGCAAAATCGAAGCTCGGCCGCAGCAGGTCGATCAGTTGATCGGGACCTTCGACCGCGGTGCGCGCGCCGTTAGAGTCGATCAACGTAATAGCGCCGCGATTGATAAAGGTATCGGCCGGCGCCCGCTCGAGGTTGGCAAAGAACAGCATGGCATGCCGGTTCCAGAGCGGTAGCCAGGCGCCGCGACCCTCGGGCGCGAAGACGAGCGCGTCCGTGGCGACGATCTTCTCGGCGAACAGGCAACGAACGACGCGTCGCAGCGCATTGTGCTGCGCCGACTCGAGCGCGGTCTGCCGACGGTCCACATAGAACGCGTTATCAGGTTGCAATAGCGAAAGAGAGTTCTTCATAAGTTCCGGGCTCACGCTGGCCAGGTTTCGGGAAAGTAGTCGAGGGCGGAACTGCGCAGGCCGTCCATATAGGACACGTTCCAGTGAAAGATTTCTTCGATGTGAGGCAAGCGCATCTCGAGACGCCCGGCCATCTCGACCAGCAATGCGAGGCCAAAGGCCACGTCCTCATGAAATGCGCGGCTTTCCTTATCGATCAGGTATCCGCTGCGATCTTTGGTCGGGATCAGCGGGGCCTCGATTGCGTCGTAGGCCTGATTGGTTCGCAATACCGATAGCATCGTGCCGTGGTCGCGAATCTGATCGTCGTACGCCTCGATGATCTCCTGCTTCAACGGTTTGATCGACGATAGATTCACACCCAGCCGCTGCTCGACGGCCTTGCATAGCATGCGGCTCTCCTCGTCGCTGCGTTCGAGGAAATACGCGCCGAGCTCGGGGCAATCGGTCCACCAGCACAGCGGCGTAGAAAACGCCTTGTCGTGCCATTGCCCGTAAGGTCCGATCAGCCCATAGATCACCGAACTGTGCATGATCGGGTTGCCGGGCGTCAGGGTGATTTCCAGAAAATCATCCAGCAATTCGACGGGCGACGCGTAGAGCCTTTTCAGGTGCGTGAGCAACGCAGCGCGCGACGCTTCCGTTTCGCGTGCGTGGGTGCCGACGTAAAGCGTGCTCTTCGCGCCGCCCATTCTGATCGACACGCCGGGCTGTAAATCGAAAGCGGTATGCGCCACGTCCTTCATGCCCCAGATGACGGCATTGGGCCGGGCCGCCAATGCGCGCTCAGCAAGCCAGTCGAAGCCGCAGAAGCCCGGAATCGCGCCGACGTAGACGGGTTTTTCCGCCGGCAAATGTGGTGCGATCGCGTTCAGCAGCGCCGGCCTGACGTGAGCGGGCACCGTGATGATGACGACATCCGCGTCGGCGAGCGCCGTGGCCGGCTCGCTCGTGACAGCGTCGAGACGGGCAGCGCACGTCGTGTCGTCCGGCATCCATGCCGTGATGCCGTTCTCGCTGCGGCGATAGCGGTCGATCACCTCCGGGCTGCCCGTCAGCAGCGAAACGCGCACACCGGAAATCTGCTTGAACAGCACGGCGGCGAGATGGCCGGTTCGACCACCGCCGCAAATGACCACGTTGAGCGGCAGCACGGCGCTCTCCATCGTCGCCGTCATACCGCGTGCAACCGCGGCAATTCGCGCGGCGTCTCGACAAAGCTTTCCTGGCCGAACCAGCCGTCGAGCCGATCCCAGATTTGCGGGTCGAGCAGATCGCGCTCCTTCAGCCAGCTCTCGCTGAAGACCGTATGCAGATACTTCTCTCCGCCGTCAGCCACGGCGGCCACCACGTTGCCGCCGATCAGGCCGCACTGGATGAATTCGAGCGCCTTGTAGATCACACCGCCGGTCGATCCGCCGACCAGCAGCCCTGTGCGCTTGGCCATGTAACGGGCCGTCTCGAACGCCTGCGCATCGGAGACCTGCGCGCCCATGTCGATACAGCTGTAGTCGAGCACGAGACCCACCGTGTCGCCCTCCGGCGTGCCGGTGCCGGACTGATAATAGGCATGCCCCGGCTGGCCGAACACGATCGATCCGTCCGGTTCCACGGCGATCGTTTTCGTTTGCGGGTTGTGCACTTTCAGCCCGCGAGCGATGCCGGTCATCGACCCGCCCGTGCCGACGCAGCCAACATACGCATCGACACCGCCAACCTCGCCGATGACTTCCCGGACAAAATCCGAATAGCCGCCTGCGTTGGCCGCGTTGTCTGATTGATTCATGAACACCGCGCCTGGAATCTCGCTCGCCAGTCCAGCCGCGAGGCGCTGCCGCTCCACCACCGCGACCTCGTCTTCCCGATAGGTGCCTTCGACATAGCGGATTTCCGCACCGAGCGCGCGCATGACCGCGATCTTGTCCGGCGCCGCATGGTGATCGACTACCGCAATGAATCGCAGTCCGAACTCCACGGCCGCGATCGCGAGGCCGATACCCGTATTCCCGGAAGACGACTCCACCACTACGCCACCGGCGCTGAGCCGCCCCGACTTGAGCGCCGCAACGATCATGTTGCGGGCCATGCGGTCCTTGATGCTTCCGCCCGGGTTGTTCTTCTCGATCTTCAGCAGCAGCCTGGCATTCTTTGCTGGAATGGAAATGCTGAGAATCGGCGTGTTACCGATCAGGTCGGTCACTTTATTCAAAATCATTCCGGTACTCCATTCGATCGTCAGGTGAAATCTGCATGCCGCCCGCGGCGTTGTAGACCACGGAAATCCTGCGCGGCATAGGATGGCGGTGAAATTCGTTTTCGAGCATGTCCATCTGATAGCCCGCGGCGTTGGCATACACCAGGAGGTCGCCCGTTTTCGGCCTCCTTTGAAAATGAATCAGGCGATTGGTGATGACGTCTTCGTCGAGACAACTGTGCCCGGCAATCCAGGCGCGTACTGGTCGCCCGTCGTCCTCGCTGTCGACCTGTGCCGGCACAAGGATTGGGTCCACCAGAAACTCGGAGGCGAACCACGTTTCGCACGCGCTGAAACTGCTGCCTTCCGCGAAAATCACAACCTGGTCCGCCGCCAACGACTTGACGCGCGTGATCCGGAAAACGGAGATCGCAGTCTGATCGGCGAGGCTCCGCCCGGGCTCGATGGCCAGAGTCAGTTGCATCGCGTCGAGATACCTGGCAACGGAGAGGCCGTCGGCACACGGCGCCTGAAGAAACCGGTCCAGCCACTCACACGCGCCGACCGGGCCGCCGTACGGATAAAACGACGCGGGCACCTTGCCATTCCGGTAGTCACTACTGTGCTGCGCACGCAAAAACGCCTCGTACGCTTCGCTATCTATGTACTGAACCGGCAGACCGCCGCCGATGTCGAGGATCGTCGGCGCGAGGCTCATATCGCGCGCGGCGACCACGAAGCGGGTGAGCTCACGCACGGCCTGCACGCGCGATTCATGACCATAGCCGCCAAGATGGAAGTGAAATCCCTCGAACAGGAACCGATTCTTTAGCCCGGTCAGACGCCGCAGACATGCCAGCAGGTCGTCGGCGCCCATGCCGAAGCGGCTCGTTGCGCACGTGGCGGGCCGATAACGCAGCAGCACCCGCGTCGGGCGATCCAGCCCGATCTCACGGACAAGCGCGTCGAGATCGTTGAACTCCTCGACGGAGTCGACCGCGATCAATGCGCCATTGGCGATAAGCGCTGCGTGAAATACCCGGGTTTTGGCGGGACCTGTGGCACAAAGCCTGGCTGGCTCGATTCTGGCTCGCAGCGCATCGCGCATTTCATAGATGCTGGAGACATCCACGCCGATAGCAGCTTCGACGGCCGCGCGCACCAGACCCAGCGACTTGTTGACCTTCGCGCCGTAGTAGATCTCAGACTGGACGTTGTGCCGGTTCAGCACGGCGCGAAAGGCTTCGACGTTTCGCCGCAGCATGTCCGGCCACACGATATTGAGCGGCGAACCATACTGCCCAACCAGCTTCAGCAACGTGCCTTGCGAATCGAAGACGAGGCTGGAAATGGCCGGATCGAGAAGCGGTTGCAGCACATCGGCTTCATCAACCTCGCCACAATCGCTTCGTTTTGCCTGGAGTAGCGTAGGGTCTGGCATTTGCGTCATGATTGACCGGTTTAGAAGTCCACGGAAGCCGACAGAAAGATAGTGCGCGGCGCACCCAGCGAAATCGTTCCGTACGAGGCGACACCCGACCAGTACTTGCGGTCGAACGCGTTAAGCAGGCCGGCCCGAACGGTGGTCGATTTGCCGTACAGTCTGGTCTGGTAGCGGGCGCCCAGATCAACCGTCGTCCAGGACGGCACGGACTGAGTGTTCGCCTGATTGACGTATTCCCGACCGGTGTAATTGACGCCGCCGGTCAGCGTGAAACCGGGCACCCATGGCAAGTCCCATTCGGTGCCGACATTGGCCATCCACGTCGGCACGCCGACAGGCCGGTTACCCACCGTCGCGGCACTGTTGGTTTTCGTCAGCGTGGCGTCCAGCAGCGTCACCCCGCCCAGCAGGCGGACGCCCTTCAGCGGCTCGCCGGATACGTTTAGCTCCAACCCCTGATTGCGCTGCTCGCTATCGACCGAATAAACGGTGCCGTACAACTGGCCACTCGGCTTGGTGATCCTGAAGGCAGCCAGCGTCGCCAGCACGCCGCTCATATCGAGCTTGACGCCGACCTCTTCCTGCTTCGTCTTGTAGGGCGCGAAAACCTGGCCCGCGTTCGACGCGGTTGTGGGGGCGATATCGCCTTTGCTGAGCCCTTCGATGTAGTTGGCGTAGAACGACACGTTTTGCCACGGCTTCACGACAAGGCCGACCAGCGGCGTGGTGGCACTCTCGTTGTACGACGATGTCCGCGCCCCCGTGGTCGCGCTGAAGTTGTCGGACTGGACATGCTGCTGACGCACACCGAGCGTCAGTTGCAGTCGTTCGTTCAACATGCTCATGGTATCGGCCAGCGCCACACCCGAAAGCGTCGACGCCGAAAGCTTGGGTACGCTTGTCGGCGCACTCACGTTTTGCTCCGGACTCGCGATCGACGAATAGATGTTCGACAGAATCGCTTTACCGGAATTGCTCGCACTCGCGATGCGGTCCTGATAGACGTTCGCCTGCAGCACCACGGCATGTTTGACTGCACCGGTACTGAACTGGGTGCGTACGCCCGTGTCCGCGGTCGAACGGTTGATCTGGAATTTCCAGTTCTGCGGCGTGGCCGCGGTGTCGCCCGCTGAATTCAGAATGGTCGGCGTCTGATCCGAAAGTCGCGAGACATCCGATTTCGTCCCGCCTGCGTCGCCAAAGACGGTGACGTGATCGTTGACATCGTATTCGGCATGCAGCAACGTCGACGTGTCATTGGATTTCCACCAGCCCCACGATTGGGTAACATTGCGGCGGCCATCCGGCGCACTGGGCACCTGAATGCCCGACGCCACGAGAAACGGGCGCGTGGGCGCGTCGACCCATTGATACTGTTCGATTACGTCGAGCGAAGCGCGGAACCGCTCGCCCTGGTAATCGAGCGACAACGCCCCCACCTCGGCGCGCGACTTCTGGTTGTCCAGCGGCGTGCCGCCCTGACGGTGCAAGCCGTTGAACCGGATGCCGAACTGACGCTCACTGCCGAAACGGCGACTCAGATCGATCGCCTCGCCTACCTTGGAGTCCGACGCATAGTCGAGCGTGACGCGGGTCAAATCCTTGTTCAAAGGGCGCTTTGGCATCACGTTGATCACCCCGCCGACACCACTATTCGGCGACATTCCATACAGCAACGCGGCCGGCCCCTTGAGCACCTCGACGCGCTCCAGATACTCCGTGAACAGATGGTAATTGGGCGAAACGCCATACACGCCGTCGAACGCGACCTCGCTCAGATTCCCTTCGTTAACCGGAAAGCCGCGGATGAAGAATGAGTCAGTCACGCCGCCGATCTGCCCGGTAAACCGCGTGGACGGATCCTTGTTCAACACCTCAGCCAGGGTCACCGCCTGCTGGTCTTCCATCCGCTTCGAGGTGTAGTCGCTGACGCTGAAAGGCGTATCCATCACGCTCTTGTTGCCAAGCAGTCCTACACGTCCGTCACGTGCCAACTGACCGCCCGCGTAGGTTTCGGGAAGATCGCCGCCCGACTCTGCGTTGACCGTCACGGCGGGCAATTCCTTCGTGTCCTTGCTGACTTCCTGAGTCGTCCCGGTTTGCGCTTGCGCGTAGGCAGACGTGCCGAAACCCGTTGTCAGCGCTCCTGCAAATGCAAGGCGCATGGACAAAGCCAGCGGGTTGAAACGGTCGGCCGGCGGCTCGAACGGTGAAGCGGATGACCGGCGGGCAATGCGACAAAGGCGGGATAGCATGTTGATTACGTTCGTGTTTTTGTTAAGGAAATCGGTTCCGGCGGCAAGCTTTCGATTTTGTTAACATTAACGTGAATGAGAACGATTCGCAATATAATTCGTAGGAAAAATCTTATTTTGTGCGTTGGGTGTGCTGAGACCGGGCGATGTCGCCAATGAACACGTCCCGGCGGCGTAAATACAATCTCCCGGCGCGGCTTTCCCCTAGCCAGGTAACGCCCGTCAGAGTTCAAGTACCAAATCAGAGGTAGGACGGCTGCAACACAAAAGGCGGAAACCTTTCGCGACTTCCCTGTCGCGAATCCCTGCCGAGCAGGTCACTCAGCGCTTATGGTCGTCACACGACCTGCACGCCGGAGTTCACGTCTTCACTCACGCCGAAGCAAAGCGAAATCAGGAGCTTATGCGACCCGGCATCAAGCGGCACGCGCACCCGTCCATCACCACACTCGACACTCGCGCCGTCGAGCACCGCGTGCATCGCACCGCTCTCGTTAGCGGATTCGACGCGGACCTCATACCGCGTCGAATGCATCGTCACGGTTGCCTCAAATCCCGGCCATGTGTCCGGAATACAAGGATCGACCACTAGAAAATCCCCCTCGCGACAAATCCCAAGAATGCCCTCGACACCCGCCCGGTACATCCATCCAGCGGATCCCGTGTACCAGGTCCAGCGACCGCGCCCGGCATGTGGCGCCACGGAATAAACATCGGCGGCAACGACATAGGGCTCGACCTTGTAGCGATCGACTTCCATCGGTGTGCGCGCATGATTGACCGGATTGAGCAGTGAAAACAGCGCGGCGGCCTTGTTGCCATCGCCCATTTTTGTCAATGCGAGGATCGCCCACATCGCCGCGTGGCTATACTGCCCGCCGTTTTCACGCAGACCCGGCGGATAGCCCTTGATATAGCCGGGATCGTGCGACGTTTTATCGAACGGCGGCGTGAACAGCAAAGCAAGCCCGTCGTCGCGACGGATAAGGTGCTTTTCCAGCGACTTCATCGCCAGCGCCGCGCGCGCTGGATCTGCCGCGCCTGATAGCACAGCCCACGACTGTGCAATCGAATCGATCTGACACTCGTCACTGTTTTTCGAGCCAAGCCACGTGCCGTCATCGAAAGTCGCGCGGCGATACCATTCGCCGTCCCACGCCTCGCGCTCCAGCGCCTCGCGCACCGAGGCCGCATGAGCGCGCCAGCGCGCAGCCCGCGCAACAGAGGCCGCATCGCGCGATTCAGCCAGGGGGGCGAACAACTCGATAGTCCGCAATAGCAGCCAGCCGAGCCAAACGCTTTCTCCCTTGCCGCTCGCGCCGACGCGATTCATCGCATCGTTCCAGTCGCCTGCGCCGATCAGAGGCAAGCCATGCTCGCCGGTCAGTTCGATGCATTGATCCAGGCCGCGCGCGCAATGTTCGAACAGTGACGCTGATTCATCTGCGACCATCGGCTGGAAGAACGCATCGTGCTCGCTGGGCTGCAGTGGCGGTCCGTCGAGAAATGGCACGATCTCGTCGAGAATCGCGACGTCACCCGCGCAGCCGACGTACGTCGCCGTCGCGAACGCGAGCCACACTCGGTCATCGGAAATCCGCGTGCGCACACCTTGCCCCGACTGGGGCAACCACCAATGCTGGAAATCGCCTTCGACGAACTGCCGCGCCGCGGCGCGCAGCAAATGCAGCCGTGTCTCGTCCGGCTGCACATGGGTGAGCGCCATGCCGTCCTGCAATTGGTCACGGAACCCGTAGGCACCGCTCGCCTGATAGAACGCCGAGCGCGCCCAGGTACGGCACGCGAGAGTCTGATACAGCAGCCAGCCGTTTAGCATCAGGTCCATCGCGCGGTCGGGGGTCTTCACCTGGACGCTACCGAGCACGTTCTGCCAGTGGCTCGTCACCTCGGCGAGGACAGCGTCGAGATCGGCCTTGCGATAGCGCTCGATCAACGCCCGCGCCTCTTCGAGGCCAACGCACTGCCCGACGAACGACACCACCTCGACGATCTCGTCCACGCCCAGCTCAATCATGCCCTGCAACGCTGCGCATGGATCGAGGCCCGCGCCGGTCGCGCCAGACAGCGGCGCGTTGCCGGTCAGCGCGGTGGGCGCCGCAGTCCGACCATTGCGGCCGAGAAATTCGGTGCGATCCGCCGTCCACGCGGTCTGCTGGCCGCCGAGGTCGGCGAACGCGACGCGCCCCGCGAACCCGATACTCCACGGATTGCGCGCCAGCATCGCGCCGGTAGCGGAGTCGATTTCCGTCACGATGAAGGGTCCCGATGCACTGCGCGATGTGCCAAGCACCCATTCCATCCACGTCGTCACGGACAGACGGCGCGGCATACCGGACAGATTGCGCAACGTCAGCCGGGAAATCTTCACCGGGTCGGCGAGCGGCACGTATTGCAGCAAGTCGAGCGCGATGCCATTCGCCTCGTGTTCGAAGCGACTGTAGCCATGCCCGTGACGCGCGATATATGTCCCACCATCGCGGACCGGCAGCGCGGTGGCGCCCCATACATCGCCGGTGACTTCGTCGCGCACATAGATGGCATCGCCGGCGGGGTCTTCGACCGGATCGTTCGACCACGGCGTGAGTTGATTCTCACGGCTGTTTTCGGCCCACGTGTAGCCGCTGCCTTCGGCCGCGACCTGAAAGCCGAAGCCGGGGTTCGCGATCACGTTGATCCACGGCGCGGGCGTCGTCGCACCTGCCACGAGCACGGTCACGTATTCCTGGCCATCCTTATCGAAACCGCCCAGGCCGTTGAAGAACTCGAGCTTCGGCGGAACAGACGAAAGCTCGCGAGGCGGACGAGGCGGCGCGGGCCATGGCGACGACATCGGCGGCTTCGGCCGACGCAGCGCCGACGGCTGGCCCTGCGACTGCGGCAATCGGGCGAGCTGGTCGGCGATTGAACCGCGACGCGCGAGCAACGCGACACGCGCGATCGATTGCAGCAGCGCACGCGCCTCCACGCTCATCAAATCGGCGCGCAGCGTAAAGACCGCCCCTTGCGCGAGTTCTTCGCCGAAACGCGGCCGCGACTGGCTGCTGCGCACGGCGGTTTCGATCGCACCCTGCAATTCCTGGATATACGACGAAGCGCGTTCGTTGACGATGACGAGATCGACGCTCAACCGCTTCATCCGCCAGTACTCGTGTGCCCTCAATAACTGCCAGACCTGCGCGATGTCTTCGACGTCGTCGATAAGCAGTAGCACGATCGGCAGATCGCCGGAAATCGCGTGCGGCCAGAGTCCCGACTGCGCGCCGGCCCCGCGAATGATCGCGTCCGACGGTGCCCTGAAACGCCGATCGGCGTAGATAATCGGCGCGGCGAGGCGCTGAAAATCCGCCGCCTCTTCGGCTTCGACATCGAGATGGCGCAACTGCACCTGAGCCTGCGTCCAGGCTAGCGTCTTGGCGCGATCGAACGCGTTGCGGTCATGGTGTTGGTCGACCAGATCGAGCAGCAGCGCTCGCGACTCGGCCACTACTGTCCAGAACGTCACGCGTGCGACCTTGCCCGGCGGCACCAGCACGCGATACCTGAGCGCAAAGACGGGATCGAGTACAGTCCCGGCGGTGTTGGTCAACGGCTGATCGTTGAATATCGCCGCCGCCGTGCCCGCCTTGCGCTCGCGCCCCAGAAAGCGCGCGCGATCCGATTCGAATTGCGGATCGGCGACGATCTCGCCGTCGACAACGGCGAAATGCGCAGCCCACAACTGCTTTTCGTCATGCGAACGTGGACGGCGCGTCGCCACCAGCGCGCCAAATTCTGCGAGGTGCTCGGTCTGGACAAACATCCGCGAAAAGGCCGGATGCGCATTGTCCGCGGCGGGCGTCGCGAGCACGATTTCGGCGTAGGAAGTCAGTTCAATCTCGCGCGCGCGGCGTCCGCTGTTCGCCAACGACACGCGGCGCACTCCGCTGTCTGCTTCGCCGGAAACCAGCACATCCATCGTCGTTGTCAACGAGCCGTCGCGGCGGATGAATTCCGCATGGTCCTCGCCGAACACAACCTCTTCGTACTCGGCTTCGCTGCCCACCGGCTGTGCGCCTGCCGACCACACGTGGCCGCTCTGCGTATCGCGCAGGAAGATAAAGGAGCCCCAGTCGTCGCGGGTGGCGTCTTCGCGCCAGCGCGTCACCGCAATATCGCGCCAACGGCTGTAACCGCCGCCGGTCGCAGTCAGCATGACCGCGTAGCGTCCGTTCGACAACAGGTGTGTCACCGGGGCTGCGCCAGCCACCGCCGACGCGGCGAGGCGCCGTACGGTCCGCGGCACAACGCCGGCGACGGCTGCTGACGTGTTCACTTCCTCGGCACGGGGGTGCGCCACGGCGACATTTCGCGGCATGCGTTCCTGCAACAGCAGTTCGCACGCCTGGATCATGGGTTCGCGATGGAAACGCACACGCATCTGTGCGTCGAGCAACGTGTTCGCGATCGACACGATCGTCATGCCCTGGTGATGCGCCATGAAATTGCGCACGATCGCCACATCCTCGTTGTCGGGTAGCCGCGTGCGGGTGAAATCGAGCGCTTCGTAGAAACCATAGCGACCCAGCGCGCCCAGCGCGGCAAGCTGCCCATAGTTCTGTCGCGCGGCCTGCGGGTCGACCATCGCAGCTAGCCCCGTCGCATACGGCGCGATCACGCGGTTCTCTGAAAGCCCGCGCTTGAGGCCGAGACCGGGCACGCCGAAATTCGAATACTGGTAGGTGAATTCGATGTCGCGAGCGTTGTACGCCGATTCCGAAATGCCCCACGGAATGCCAAGCGAACGCCCATACGAGGCTTGCCGTTCCACCACCAGACGGCTCGTCTGCTCGAGCAGGCTGCCGACCGGCGCGCGCATCACCAGCGACGGCATCAGGTATTCGAACATCGACCCCGACCACGAGATCAGCGCCGAGCCGTTGCCAATCGGCGTCGCGGCGCGACCGAGGCGGAACCAGTGGCGCGTCGTCACGTCACCATTTCGCGATGGCGAACAGGCTCGCGAGGCGCGCTTCGGACGCCAGCAGGTCGTAGCAGTTCAGGTCGAGGCTGTTGTCGGATTGCGAATAGCCGATCGATAGCAGCTTGCGTTCCGGATCGAGCAGGAACGCAAAGTCCATGTCGAGCGCCATCGCTCGCGAGGTATCGGCGAGCGACTTCAAGCGTGCCTGCAGAAGATCCGGTGCCTCGGCCAGTTATTGCCGGTCGCGGGCATGTTCGACGACGCTTTTGCTCAACGCGTCGATCCAGAACATCAGGTCGGCAGAACTGTCGTCGCCGCCGGCGGGCACGAGTTCACGCGTCGCCTTCGCGGCCTTTTCCGTCAGCCGCGTGAGCGACGGCGACAGCGCTTCGAGCGTCTGCGGGCCGCGCAACTGCGTGCTGATCTCTTCGAGGATCGCAACCAGCTGCCTGCCACGTTCACCGCCTGCGGCGGGCAGCGCGTCGATGGCTTCTCGTGCAAGTTGCAGGTGGTCCATCATCCCGGGCCGCGCAGCCGGCGCAAGCAAGTCATGCGGCCACTCTTCGCACGCGTTGGCGAGGACGATCAGATGACCCGCCAGATTGGCGCTATCGATCGACGAAACATACGCCGGCGCCAGCACCTGGAGATCGAGCGTCCCGTACCAGTTATAGAAATGCCCCTTGAAACGCGCGAGCTTGTGCATCGAAGCGAACGCCGCTTCAAGCCGTTCGACAGTTTCCGTCGTCCCCGCCCAGCCGAAATCGCGTGCGGCAATCGCCGACAGCAGATAGAGCCCAAGGTTGGTCGGCGAGGTGCGGTGCGCGACAACCGGTTTCGGGTCTTCCTGGAAGTTGTCAGGCGGCAGCATGTTTTCTGCTGGCGTAACGAAGGTCTCGAAGAAACGCCACGTGCGTCGCGCGATGAGGCGAAGGCTGCGCGCGTCCAGGTCCGCCATCGCGAAACGCCGCGCGACGGTCGGCGAACGGCTCGACCACAGCGCGAGCGCCGGCTCGGCTAGTCATAACAGCGCAAACGGCAGCACGAGCGGCCAGTGCGACGGAGCGAACGCGATCGCACCAGCCGGCAGCATGAGGCCGAGCGCAACACCACCTGTCATCTGCGGATAAAAGCCGCGCAGATCGAGACGAGGGCTGCCCTTCGACTGCGCAGCGGTCGTCCATTCGAGCAGTCGGCGATGTGTCACGAACAACCGCATCAGCGTCCGGACGATCGCATCGCCCATGCGCCACGCCTGGTCAGCGAGGAACGCGGCCGACAGAAAAGTTTGCAAGGCCGCGAGCCGCACGTCGGCGGCCAGCACGTCCAGATGATTGCGCAGATGGATGCCGCTGCGGCGCGGCAGGATCGCGAACAGCGTCGGCAGGAAAGCGGGAATCGCGAGCGCACCTAGCACCGGCAGCGCGCCTGCCATCCCGGCGCGGATCGGCATCAGCCAGCATAGGCCGAGCGCGGCGACCATGAAGGGGGCGAGCAGCGAACGGCGCAAATTGTCGAGCATCTTGAAGCGGCCGATCGACGGCATCGCATGTCGGTCGCGGCCACGATGGCCGACGATCCACGGCAGCAATTGCCAGTCGCCACGCGTCCAGCGATGCTGCCGCTTGCCAATCACGTCGTAACGCGACGGCACTTCCTCGACCACTTCGACATCCGACGCTAGCCCGGCGCGCGCAAAAATCCCTTCGAACAGATCGTGACTGAGCAGCGCGTTTTCGGGCACGCGTCCATGCAAAGCCGCTTCAAACGCATCGACGTCGTAGATGCCCTTGCCGGTATACGATCCTTCTCCGAACAGGTCCTGGTAGACGTCGGACACAGCCGCCGCATACGGGTCCATCCCACCTGGGCCGGAGAAGACGCGCTGATGCAGCGATCCTTCCTGGCCCACAGGCAGCGACGGTGTGACACGTGGCTGCAGAATCGCGTAACCGTTGACGACGCGTTGTTCAGCGTCGCTGAATGTCGACCGGTTCAGCGGATGCGCCATCTTGCCGATCAGCCGCAACGCGGCGTCTCGTGGCAGACGCGTATCGGCGTCGAGTGTGATGACGTAGCGCACGTCGGACGGCACCTGCGGCGCACGGCCGGCGATCGACATGAAGGTCGTATCCGTCGCGCCGCGCAGGAGCCGGTTGAGTTCGTGCAACTTGCCGCGCTTGCGTTCCCAGCCCATCCATTTGTTCTCGCTCGCGTTGAACACGCGGCGGCGGTGTAGCAGCAGGAAACGGCTGCCGCTCGGGCCTGGCTCATAACGGCGGTTCAGTGCTTCGATGGCGTCGGCGGCCACGGCGAGCAGATGCGCGTCGCCCGCCAGCACTTCCTGATCCGCATCGAGCCCGTCCGCCAGCAACGCAAAGGACAGGTCGCCACCGGCTCCCGCGAGGTGATGCACCTCAAGACGTTCGACCTGCTCGCGCAGACCGGCAACGCTCGTCAGGAGCGTCGGCACGGCGACCAGCGTACGCAACGACGACGGCACGCCGGCAGTCAGTTCGAGACCCGGCAACGTGATCGCGCCGAAACTCAATGTCACCGCACGATTGATGAGCGCGGTCGCGATCTCGGTGACGGGCAGGAATCCGCATACGGCAAACAGCGCGAGTATCCCGGCTTCGAGACCGCGTGGCGCCAGTGTCCACATTGCCCACAACACCAGCGCCATTAACGTCATGGCGACCGTCAGGATCGTGCCGACGTAGCCGCCGATGCCGAGGCGGATGTTGAACCGCGTTATCCGCAGACGCGCTGGCGGACGGAAGTCGATCGCCTGCTCCAGTGCGCGCCGGCCTTCGGTGATCAGGTGATAGCCAGGGTCGCCGGCGCGTTCCGCATGCGCGGCATCGCCTGCTGCCAGTACCGCCGCCTGCGTCGATTCCAGCGCCAGCCCGGCGACTTCGAGTTCGGTGAAGGACGGGCCGCGCGCCAGTTGCTCGATCGCACTGCGATACAGATTGCGCGTCGGAAAATCCATCGTGGCAAAGCGGCTTCCCGCGCGCAACCGGGCGTCGACGAGACTCACTTCCTCGAACAGTTCCGCCCAGTCGATGTCGGAAATCAGCCGCATGCTGGTGATCACATTGCGCACGGTGACGTTCGACGCACCCTGTCGCTGCTGCGCGTGCTGCACGACTTCATCGATGGAGGCGCCCCGAAGCCTGAGGCGCTCTTCCAGCCACCCAAGTGCCGGCGTGGTGCGCGGATCCTGGTCACGCAGCCGTTTAACGAGCTGTGCGGCGAACAGCTCCGACAACAGGCCAGAGGAGCGCGTGGAAATGTCCGCTTCGAGCGCCGAGCGGGCGCTACCCGATTCGAGCAGACGGTCCGTGAGTGCGTCGGCGTCGGCGCGTGCGCTGCGGCCTGCGGTGATCTGGTCAGTCAGGCGTCGCAGGTTCTCGATCAGCACAATGCGCAACGTGATCGCCACGGCCCACAATTCGCCGATCGTGAGCGGCTGAACCCGCTGATAAGCGCTGATGAAACGCCGCAAGATTTGCGGGTCGAAGTGACTGTCGGTGTGCGCAACGAACGCCCACGCGAGACCAAATACGCGCGGATAGCCGGCGAACGGGCCAGCAGCAAGCTTGGGCAACTGACGGTAGTAGCCGTGCGGCAAGCCGTCGCGAATTTCGCGAATCTGCTCCTCGACGAGGTGATAGTTGTCGAGCAGCCATTCCGCGGCGGGCACCACGCCCCGGCCGCTCTCCAGTTCTTCGACGCTCGCACGGTAGTGCCGCGAGCAGGACAGCGGCATTGTCGTTCAGTCTCGTGTGCAGGGATAAAACGGCGGGCGGTGTCTTCGTTACCGGTTGCGCGGCAGCGAGGCTCTCCGCGTGTTGCTCGAGCCGTTCGACGCCGAACAGCTCCTCGCGCACCGGCGCGATGTCAGTCCACGGCGGCGACGGCGAGCGATGTCCCGCGACATATCGAAGGATCGCGTTCACAGGCGCACTTCCTGCGACGTCGGTGAGTTCGGCAGGGTGGACTGGTCGCCGTGGCGTGCCATGTTAGCGGCGCGCGCATCGTTCCCCAGCGCTGTATCGCTGGACAGTTCATCGAGTTGGGACATGATCGGATCTTCCTTCGGGGAGGCCGGCCCACGCGTCTCGCGTGGGCGCAGACCTCCGGGCTGTGTGGCTCAATTCCAGGGATGCGGGTGGACGCGCGAGGAACCGTCAGGATGAAAAGCAGGCGTACAGCTTCTGCGGGCATGGTCAGCGATGACGCCACGCGTGAACCGTTAGCTGTCGTTTAGTGGCGCGCTAATACGTCGGACGAGCTTCGCTCAGATCGACGCGGCGATGAACGAGGGACAGGAGCCGCTGCGCGGCCCTGTAGACGCAGTTCCTGGCTGAATACGGGGAAAGGATGGAGCAGAAAGGACGCGGATCCGCGCCCCGGGTGCCTCTTATTTCTTCTTCGCCGGTGTGTTGGCCGCCGCGGTCTTCGGCGCAATCACCGAGGAAACGCCCGCCGTAGGAGAGATCACCTTTTTGGGTTGCTTAGGCTTTTTAGCCTCGCGGTTACCGCGCATCGTGCTCTTTGCCAACCTGTTTCTCCTGATTTTCCGGTCGCGAAAGCGACAGCCATGTCGCGCAGTGTGGGCGCATCTGGTCATTCTGTCGCGATTTTTATTTGTCGAGCACCGTGTACGCTTGAACGGATGGAACGGTGAGGGCGATATGCCGACCTGGCTTAAACGTGTCCAGCAGCTCGGTGTAGATATCGATTTCTCTGCTGTCCGGACATGCATAAACGTTTCGGAAAACTGAACTCCGAGGATTTCAGGTACAAAAAGACGTCGGCGCCAGCCAAAGGGTATACAGTGGGGAAACTGGTCGCCCACGAGCGACCTCCTGCTTCGGGGCCCCATCATGCGATCGCAACTCAAACCTGCTTCGGCTGCAATTGGCAGCGAGAGCGAGTACGCCGTCGAACGCAGGACGCGCGTTCATATACTCGACACAGCGGATGCTCTGAGAGCAAAGAAAAGACGCTTCAGTTACGCCACGATCGACTCTAACGCCAGTAAGTGGCGCTACTCGGCCGTGTGCGAGAAAAGCTGATCGCGGTGCTTCAATTTCCCAACCCCAGCCGTAGCTACGATGCCTCCCGACATTGCGTGTGTTTCTGGGGGTACGACAATTCGCGCGAAATCACCTTCATGGTCGACGACGCCATCCTCAGAAATCTGCAACCTGGCGTTGGATCCGACGAAAAGTCGGTGCTTGGTGCCTTTGACGAGTTTCGCGAAAAGGTTCTCGAAATCGCAAAGAAGCAGTATGCCGGCGGTCCGCAGAATCGGTATTTGATTTCATGAGCTACAGCCCTGTCGCGAGAATGCTTCCGGATCTGCCAATTCCCGGCTTCGTGGAGCGCCCTGCACACCCTTAAATGGCCAGTTCAAAAAGAGCCCGAAAGGGCTGTTTACTTTTCCACGAAACGGTTAACCTTGGATGCCTGAACAACGGATCAAGGAATGCCGGCACCTATCATCGATGACGAACTGTGGGCACTGATCGAACCGCTACTTCCACCGCCCAAACCGCGACGCAGGCGGTACCCTGGACGGCTGCCGGTCTCGGACTGTGCAGCACTCAATGGCATCCTGCTCGTGCTGAAGACAGGGATGCGATGGAACCATCTCCCGACCCGCCTGGGCTTCGGCTCTGGAGCGACTTGCTGGCGTCGGTTGCACGGCTGGCAGCAGGCCGGAGTGTGGGACAAGCTGCACGGGCTACTGCTCGACAAGCTGCGCGAATCTGGCCAGCTCGATTTCTCATATGCGGCTGTCGATTCATCGTCCGTGCGAGCCGTTGGGGCGGGCCAAAAACTGGGCCAAACCCCACCGATCGCGCACGACCAGGGTCCAAACACCACGTCCTCGTAGACGCGAACGGCGTTCCTGTCAGCGTGATCGTGACCGGCGCGAACCGCAACGATGTCACGCAACTGCTGCCGCTGGTCGACGCTATCCCGCCGATTCGCGGCACTCGTGGCCGACCGCTTCGCAAGCCCAAGGTCATCTACGCCGACCGTGGCTACGACTCCGACTCGCATCGCCGCAGACTTCGCGAGCGTGGCATCAGACCGGTCATCGCCAGGCGCCGCACCGAACACGGCAGCGGCCTCGGCAAGTTCCGTTGGGTCGTCGAACGGACTCATTCGTGGCTCCATGGTTTCCGTCGTCTTCGCATTCGCTTCGAACGCCGATCTGACATTCATGAAGCATTCCTCAAACTAGCCTGCTCACTCGTCTGCTGGAACATCTTCAGCCGAACTGAGCGCCCTTTTTGAACTGGCCTCTTAGGGGCGACGTCGTTTGGGTTCCGACGGCGATCAGGGGTGCCACCATCGCCTGTGCCGCGCTGGCCCGGATAGGTGCACGGCACCCACGCATGTTCCGGCTCGCCACCGCCTGCCGCCACCAAAAATCTGTGGAAGGAGAACAACATGACGCGACTCATTGCTCTGTTTCTGATCGCCGGTACCGCGTTCCTCGCGGGCTGCAACACCGTTGCGGGTGCGGGCGAAGACATTTCGAAGGGCGGCCAGGCCATCCATAACACGGCCGAGCAAGCCAAATAGCCAACGCTTGCGCTACGGGCCAGTCGTTCAACATTGTGCTCTACGTTGTCGGGCGCACGTTTGTCAGACAGTGGCGAATACTCGCGGCGCCTGTCACCGGATTTGAAGACGCTGTGACCGGGACGTCAACGCTTCGCTGTGCGTCCCAGTGACCGTCGAGCGGTGGCCTTGCCTGTTATCAATGCGCGCTCGACTTCATCGAATACATTAAGCAGTCGGGTTACGCGCCTGTTTCCACCGGGAAGCAGGCCCTGCTGCGTCGACAGCGACGAAACGCGACGTCGCCAGTACGCTAGCGCGAGCGGATTTCCGTGCACAAGTAACGGAATGATCCGTTCGAGATGCGTCAGGTCTATTTCGAATTGGTTACTCGACATCAGGATCCTTATGAGTCGCCGACGTTCAAGGTCGCATAAAGCTGCCTCCAGCAGCCAGCCATTTTCTGGCGTGCCTGGCCCATTGCTTCGGCGCTCTGTACTGAATCCCTTCGGCGACTCGCTTTTCATTTTCCGGGGCCACCGGCATGCCATCATCCGTCGCATTCGCCGCGGCCTCTCTTTGCCTCCTGCTTTCTGCCAGTTCTTCGGCATTTACCTGGTCATCAATCATGATGCACTCCTACTATGGAAAAAAGTGGTTCGCCAACAGGCGGTTGGCGCCGCCCTCGATAGTCGGGACGACGCGACACATCGTAAGTTCGGGTTTGATTCCTGACGCCCGTCGTAGCGCGAGCGGTGTCATCCGTCCACGAACACCTACCGGGAAACCGGCGTACAGAACAATTGCCCTTCGTATCGGTTCTCAAGTTCGTGTACGGCAGCCAGCGCAATGAACATGGAGCGAGTCAAGTGACGTTCTTTCGCTATCGCCCGCGGTAGTGGGACTTACCGTGTCGAACAACGCTGCCTGGCGCAGAGCCTTGACCCCGGTGAACGGAATGGTGTCGATTCGCACGATCGATGACAACGGCCTTGGACCGTTGGCATACGGGTCACGATGCAGCGGGAATACCTGGTGAGAGTACGCACGTAGCTCCTACCGTTGGTATTCGATGATGGGAATGGTCATGATGACGCGCTCCTTAAGCAATACTGACCGTCATGGAACCATGCCTGTCCGGATGCGAAAAAAACGCGGCCAGATACATCTGGATCATTTCACCATGCGCTCAATTCCGTCGAAAAGCAAACTAAGTCGTTTCACTCCGACCGACTTTATTTCTTCCGACCAACCCACTCCCCCACCTCAGATTCCGCTCAACATTTACTTGACATCTAAACTATCTAAGCCTAAATTACATTCCAGAGCAAATGTCCACGTGGGAGCGATCATGCGAATTGTCTGTATCGGCGGCGGCCCGGCCGGCTTGTACTTCGGTCTGTTGATGAAGAGCCGGAACCCGGCGTATGACGTCACGGTGGTCGAGCGCAATCATCCCTATGACACCTTCGGCTGGGGCGTGGTTTTCTCCGACCAGACGCTAGGCAATCTGCGTGCCGCCGACGCCCCGAGCGCGAACGCGATTCTCGACGCCTTCAATCACTGGGACGACATCGAAATCAATTTCCGCGGCAGCCAGATTCGCTCGTCGGGTCACGGCTTCTGCGGCATCGGCCGCAAACGTCTGCTGAATATCCTGCAGGCGCGCTGCGAAGAACTGGGCGTCAAGCTGGTTTTCGAAACCCAGGTGACGGACGACTCCGCCTACGAAGCCGACCTGATCATCGCCTGCGACGGCGCCAACAGCGCAATCCGTCAAAAGCACACGGCCACCTACAAGCCCGCGATCGACATGCGCGATTGCCGCTTCGTCTGGCTCGGCACCAAAAAGCTCTTCGACGCCTTCACGTTCGCCTTCGAAGAAACCGAGTTCGGCTGGTTCCAGGCCCACGCCTATCGTTTCGACGATCAAACCTCCACGTTTATCGTAGAAACGCCGGAGCACGTGTGGCGCGCCGCCGGTCTCGACGAAATGAGCAAGGAAGACAGCATCGCGTTCTGCGAGAAACTGTTCGCCAAGTATCTGGACGGCAATGCGTTGCTATCGAACGCCGCGCATTTGCGCGGGTCGTCGCAGTGGATTCGCTTCCCGCGCGTCGTCAACGAAGAATGGGTGCATTGGCGCAGAAACGCCGACGGCACACAAACGCCGCTCGTGCTCATGGGCGACGCGGCGCACACCGCGCACTTCTCGATTGGCTCGGGCACCAAGCTCGCGCTCGAAGATTCGATCGAACTCGCCAACAGCATGAGCGCGCATCCGGGTGATTTGCCCGCCGCGTTGAAGCACTACACGGACGTCCGCAGTATCGACGTACTGCGCATTCAGAATGCCGCGCGCAATTCGACTGAGTGGTTCGAACACGTCGACCGCTATACATCGTTCGAACCGGAACAGTTCGCGTATTCGTTGCTTACGCGCTCGCAGCGGATTTCGCACGAAAATTTGCGGGAGCGTGACGCAAGCTATCTCTCCACGTTCGAAGACTGGCTCGCCCACCGCTCAGGCGTCGACCGCGCGCCAGAACAACACTCCGTTCCGCCGATGTTCACGCCCTTCAAGTTGCGCGGCGTCACGCTGAAAAACCGCGTGATCGTCTCGCCCATGGCGCAATACTCGGCTGTCGACGGCATCGCCGGCGACTATCACCTCATGCATCTCGGTGCCCGCGCCATGGGCGGAGCCGCGCTGGTCATGACGGAAATGACCTGCGTATCGCCCGAAGCGCGCATCACTCTCGCGTGTCCCGGCATGTACGCGCCGGAACATCTCACGGCGTGGAAGCGCATTGTCGATCTCGTGCACCGGCAGTCGGACGCAAAGATCGGAATTCAGCTTGGGCACTCGGGCGCCAAAGGCTCGACACGCGTTTCGTGGGAAGGCATCGACCAGCCACTTGACGAGGGGAATTGGCCGCTAGTGTCCGCTTCGCCGCAACAATACTTGAGCGGCGTCAGTCAGGTCTCGCATGAAGCCACGCGGGACGAACTGGACGAAATCGAAGCGCAATTCGTGCGCGCCACGCAAATGTCCGCGGAAGCCGGCTTCGACTGGCTCGAACTGCACTGCGCACACGGCTACTTTCTGTCGAGCTTCCTGTCGCCGTTGACCAACCAACGCACCGACGAATACGGCGGCTCGCTCGACAATCGTCTGCGCTACCCGTTGCAGGTCTTCAAGGCGATCCGCGCAGTCTGGCCGCAAGACAAGCCGATTTCCGTGCGCATCTCCGCTAACGACTGGGTGGAAGGCGGCACCACGCCTGACGACGCCGTGCACATTGCGCGTGCCTTCAAAGCCGCCGGCGCCGACATGATCGACGTCTCGTCGGGCCAGGTCAGCAAGCAGGAAAAACCTGTGTTCGGCCGCATGTTCCAGACACCGTTCGCCGACCGTGTGCGCAACGAAGCCGGCATCGCCACGATTGCCGTCGGCGCGATCTCGGAAGCGGATCACGTGAACAGCATCATCGCGGCGGGCCGCGCGGATCTTTGCGCGATTGCGCGTCCGCATCTGGCCAATCCGTCATGGACCTTGAACGAGGCCGCAAAAATCGGCTATTTCGATGTGACGTGGCCAAAGCCCTATACGGCAGCCAAGTCGCAACTCGAACGCAATCTCGAACGTGAACGTGCCCAGGCTGCGGCGAACGCAGGCCTGTCGGCACAAGAACGCGCGCAACGCGCAGAGGGAACGTCGTGAACACGCCCATCACAACGCTCGCTGGACAACACGCTGTCGTCACAGGCGGCGGCAGCGGCATCGGCGCGGCGGTGGCCGAAGCGCTGCTGCGTGCCGGTGCGCGCGTCACCTTGATGGGGCGCAACGCACAACGTCTCGAAGCGCAGCGGGAGAAATTCAACGGACTCGGCGAAGTCGCCTGCATCAGCGTCGACGTCACCAGCGAAGAATCGGTCGAGCAAGCCTTCGCGCAAGCCGGCGCAATCGACATCCTCGTCAACAACGCCGGCCAGGCGCAAGCCGCGCCCTTCACTCACACCGACATGGCGCTCTGGCAGCGCATGCTCGACGTGAATCTCACCGGCGTGTTCCTCGGCACGCGCGCCGTGTTGCCTGGCATGCTTGAACGAGGCCATGGCCGCATCGTCAATGTCGCGAGCACGGCGGGGCAAATCGGCTATGCGTACGTCGCGGCATATTGCGCGGCGAAGCACGGTGTAATCGGCCTGACGCGTTCGCTCGCACTGGAAGTCGCGACGAAAGGCATCACCGTCAATGCCGTGTGTCCCGGCTACACGGAGACCGAGTTGCTTCACGCGTCGCTCGAACAGATCACCAGCAAGACCTCGCGCACCGAACAACAGGCGCGCGAAACCTTGCTTCGCTCGAATCCGCAACGTCGCTTCGTCAGCCCGGAGCAAGTCGCCAACGCCGTGCTTTGGCTCTGCCAACCCGGCTCGGACGCGATCACGGGCCAATCCATTTCCATCTCCGGTGGAGAAGTAATGTGACCAAGTCAACGAACATCAACAAGCCCGTGCCGGGCGACGTCAAGCCGGCGCGCAAAGGCGTCGCGAAACCCGCGGAGAACGTCGTGGATCTGGAAATGAGCACCGGCGCCGATAGTCACATGGGCCTGCGTTTATGGCTGCGCATGCTGACCACGACCAATCTTGTGCAAGCCGAATTGCGCAAGCGCCTGCGTAACGAATTCGACACCACGTTGCCGCGTTTCGATTTGATGGCACAACTCGAGCGTCATCCGGAAGGATTGAAAATGACCGAGCTATCGCGCCGTTTGATGGTGACGGGCGGCAACGTGACCGGCATTACGGATCAGCTCGAAAAAGAAGGCCTGGTTTCACGCGACACCGATCCGAACGACCGCCGTTCGATCAACGTGTGTCTAACTCCGGCAGGCCGCAGAGCGTTCGACAAGATGGCGATCGCGCATGAGCAATGGGTCGTCGAAATGTTCGGCGGCTTAAGCCTCGACGAAAAATCGCGCACCCATCAGCGCCTTGGCAAACTCAAGAACCATCTGCTCGACGGTCTGAAAGACTGATCCGCACCGAATCGGAGAAAACACTCATGACACGATCCAACACCGACGCGCTACTGGCCGGCAACCGTCTGACGCTCGCCGGTTACGAAGCGCAGCACTTCGGCTGGTCGGTCGCCGACAAGGTCGCGACGATCACGCTGAACCGTCCCGAACGCAAGAACCCGCTGACGTTCGAATCGTACGCGGAGTTGCGTGATCTATTCCGGCAACTCGCCTACGCAACCGACGTGAAGGCGGTCGTGATTCACGGCGCAGGCGAGAACTTCTGCTCCGGCGGCGACGTGCACGACATCATCGCACCGCTGATCGATCTGCCGATGCCGGAACTGCTGCTGTTCACGCGCATGACCGGCGACCTGGTCAAAGCGATGCGTCATTGCCCGCAACCCATCATCGCCGCCGTCGACGGCGTATGCGCCGGCGCCGGTGCGATTCTGGCGATGTCGTCCGATATGCGCCTCGGCACCGCGCGCAGCAAGCTCGCGTTTCTGTTTTCGCGCGTCGGTCTCGCGGGTTGCGATATGGGCGCCTGCGCGATCCTGCCGCGCATCATCGGTCAGGGGCGCGCCGCCGAATTGCTGTTCACCGGCCGCTCGGCGAGTGGCGACGAAGGCTACGCATGGGGTTTCTATAACCGCCTGTGCGAACCGGCTGTGCTCCTCGCGGACGCGCAAAAGCTCGCCGCCGATCTCGTCGCCGGTCCGACTTTCGCACACGGCATCACGAAGACGATGCTGCACCAGGAATGGAGCATGAGCATCGACGAAGCGATCGAGTCGGAAGCGCAAGCCCAGGCGATCTGCATGAGCACGCGCGATTTCGAACGTGCGTATAGCGCGTTTGCCGCGAAGTCGCGCCCGGTGTTCGAGGGAGATTGAATTGAGCACTCACAGCGAAATGGATCTGCACAGCGCGCTGGCCTGGCCTTTTTTCGAACCGCGCCATCGCGAACTGGCTGCGGGTATCGAAGCATGGTGCCGCGAGAATCTCTCGCACGTAGCGCACGATGACGTCGATGCGACCTGCCGCCACCTCGTCCGCGAACTCGGTTCGGCAGGCTGGCTGAAATACGGCGTCGGCGGCGTTGCCTATGGCGGGAATGGCGACACCATCGATACACGCGCCGTGTGCCTGCTGCGCGAAACCCTCGCCAAACATTTCGGACTCGCGGATTTCGCCTTAGCGATGCAAGGACTCGGCTCGGGCGCGATCTCGCTCGGCGGCACGCATGAGCAAAAGTCGCGCTACTTGCCGCGCGTCGCAAACGGCACGGCCATCGCCGCCTTCGCTTTGTCGGAACCGGAAGCGGGCTCGGACGTTGCCGCGATGTCCCTCTCAGCGCGCGAAAACGGCGACTTCTACGTACTCGACGGCGACAAGACGTGGATCTCCAACGGCGGCATCGCTGATTTCTACGTGGTGTTCGCGAGAACCGGCGAAGCGCCGGGCGCACGCGGCATTACCGCCTTCATCGTGGATGCCGACACGCCGGGTCTGGAGATTGCCGAACGCATCGACGTGATCGCGCCGCATCCGCTCGCGCGTCTGCATTTTGCCGGTGCACGCGTGCCGCGCAGCCAGATGCTCGGCGCGCCCGGCGAGGGGTTCAAGCTCGCGATGCGTACGCTGGATATTTTTCGCACGTCGGTGGCGGCGGCTTCCTTGGGTTTCGCGCGTCATGCCATGGCTGAAGGCCTTTCGCGTGCGTCGTCGCGCAAAATGTTCGGACAGACGCTCGGCGATTTCCAGCTGACGCAAGCCAAACTCGCCCAGATGGCATTGACGATCGACAGCAGCGCGTTGCTGGTCTATCGCGCGGCCTGGCTGCGCGATCAGGGCGAAAACGTCACGCGTGAAGCCGCGATGGCCAAGTGGCACGCCAGCGAAGGCGCGCAACAAGTGATCGACGCCGCCGTGCAACTCTATGGCGGCATGGGCGTGCAAAGCGGCACAGCCGTCGAGATGTTGTACCGCGAAATTCGTGCGTTGCGGATCTATGAAGGCGCGACCGAAGTGCAACAGTTGATTGTCGGCCGCGACCTCCTGAAGGCCCACGCCGCGGAAACCGCCAAGGACGCAGCGAAATGAACACGACCTTCGAAAGACCGGTCCGCGTCCGTTTCCAGCACTGCGATCCGGCCGGCATCGTGTTCTTTCCGCAATATCTGGTGATGACCAACGCCCTGGTCGAAGACTGGTTCAACGAAGGCCTGCGGATCGACTATGCGCAGATGATCGCGCAACGCCGCATCGGCCTGCCGATCGTCAAACTCGATTGCGAGTTTTCGCGGCCGAGCCAGATGGGTGAAACGATCACGCTATCACTCACTGTCACGAAGGTGGGGCGGCGCTCGATCAATCTCGAGATCGTCGGCCGGCACGGTAACGAAACCCGCTTCAGCGCGAAGCAGGTGCTGGTCACAACATCGCTGGAAAGCGGCACATCCATCGACATTCCCGACGACATCGCGAGCGCACTCGCGAGGTTCGCCCCACAGCCTGAATCCATCGAGGCGCATCGCTCATGAAAAAAACTCTCCTTCCCGCCGGTTGGATCAAGCCGCGCGGCTACGCAAACGGCGTCGCGGCAACCGGTACGCAAGTGTTCATTGCCGGCCAGATCGGCTGGGACGAACAGGCGCGTTTTCAGACCACCGACTTCGCGCAACAAGCGATCCAGGCGCTCAAGAACATCCTCGCCGTCCTGCACGAAGCGGGCGGCAGACCCGAACATCTGGTCCGCTTGACGTGGTACGTCACGGACAAGCGCGAATACCTCGCTTCGCTAAAAGATATCGGCCGTGCCTTTCGCGAACTGATCGGCGACTACGACATCGCGATGAGCGCGGTCCAGGTCGTCGCCTTGATCGAAGACGAAGCCAAGGTCGAAATCGAAGCGACGGCAGTCGTTCCGCTTTAAGCACACGCAGCACACGAAGCACGAAAGCCACCAAGCCAACTGAAGCGCAATCAGCCGGCTCATTGCCCGGGAGAACATGATGGAACCGTCAGCACACGTCGATACCTTCGCGCGCGACAATCTTCCGCCGCAGGATCAATGGCCTGTTTTTCTGCTCGACAACCCGGACGTGGCTTACCCGGCGCGCTTCAATTGCGCGACGGAATTACTCGACAGGACGATCGAAGCGGGACATCAGGACCGTCCAGCGATCTGGTCGGAGGTAGATGGCAAACCGCAGGCAACCACGTATGGCGAGTTGCTGGCCCTGGTGAATCGAAGCGCGCATGTGCTGATCGATGAGATGGGTTTGCAGCCGGGCAATCGCGTGTTGCTGCGCGGTCCGAACACCTTGCATATGGCGGTGACGGCGCTCGCCGCGCTGAAGGCCGGCCTCGTAGTGGTGCCCACCATGCCGCTGCTGCGCGCAAAAGAACTCAAGCAGATCATCGAGAAGGCGCAAGTCAGCGTCGCGCTATGCGACGCACGCCTGACCGATGAACTCGCGCGCTGCAACAATCCACAGGACGAGTTCTATTGCGCGTGCCTGAAGCAAACACGCCTGTTTCATGACGACTCCGCGGATTCGCTCGACACGCTCGCGATCAACAAGCCGGACCACTTCACTGCATGCGACACCGCCGCTGACGACGTCTGTCTGATCGCCTTCACCAGCGGCACGACGGGCGCACCGAAAGGCTGTATGCATTTTCATCGCGACGTTCTGGCGATGTGCGATCTGTTTCCGCGTCATGTTTTAAAGCCTTCATCGAGCGATATCTTTTGCGGCACGCCGCCACTCGCCTTCACCTTCGGCCTTGGCGGCATGCTGTGCTTTCCACTGCGCGCGGGTGCGTCGACAGTGCTGATCGAGCGCCTCACGCCCGAGACCTTGCTGCAAGCCGTCGAACGCTTTCACGCAACGATGATGTTCACCGCGCCGACGTTCTATCGGCAAATGGCGCCGCTCGTGGTGCATCACGACGTTTCAAGCCTGAAGAAAACCGTCTCGGCGGGAGAGGCGTTGCCGGATTCAACGCGTCGTTTATGGCACGACGCAACCGGCATCGACATGATCGACGGGATCGGCGGCACGGAGTTGATTCATATTTTCATCTCGGCGCATGGCGATGAAATTCGTCCGAATGCGATCGGTCGCGCGGTGCCGGGCTATGTCGTGCAAGCCGTGGACGACGCTATGCAGCCCGTGGCGCCCGGCACGATCGGCAAACTCGCGGTACGTGGACCGACGGGCTGCCGCTATCTCGCCGACGCAAGGCAAACGAACTTCGTTCGCGACGGCTGGAACCTTCCCGGCGACTCGGTCTATCTCGACGAAGACGGCTACGTGTTTTATCAAGCCCGCGCCGACGACATGATCGTCTCCGCCGGTTACAACATCTCCGGGCCCGAAGTGGAAAGCGTGCTGCTGCAACACGAGGCGGTGGCCGAATGCGGCGTGATCGGCGTGCCCGACGAAACGCGCGGGCAGATCGTCAAAGCTTTCGTGGTGCTAAACCCGGGCTATACGCCGGACGACACACTGGTCGCGCAACTGCAGGATTTCGTGAAGAACAGCGTGGCGCCGTATAAATACCCGCGCATGATCTCCTTCATCAAGTCGCTGCCGCGCACCGAAACGGGCAAGCTCAAACGCTTTGAATTGCGTACGCTCGTGTAGCACCGTAGCCCTTCTTCGAAGGGGGAGGATAAGTAGAGCCACACCTCGGCGCAATATCCCTATGATGTGACGCTTCACTGGCCAACTTCCCTCGACCCATGCTGATCGTCCATCATCTGAACAACTCCCGCTCGCAACGCGTGTTGTGGCTGCTCGAAGAACTCGGCGTTCCGTACGAGATCAAGCGCTACGAGCGAGACCCGAAAACGATGCTGGCGCCGCCTGAGTTGCGCGCGGTGCATCCGCTCGGCAAGTCGCCCGTCATCACTGACGACGGCCAGACTCTCGCCGAGTCGGGCGCGATCATCGAGTATCTGGTCGGCAAGTACGGTCAGGGCCGCTTCGCGCCGGCAGCAGGCACACCCGAGCATCTGCGCTACACTTACTGGATGCACTACGCGGAAGGCTCGGCGATGCCGCCACTGCTGCTCAAGCTGATCGCCCTGCGCATCGCCAGCGCGCCCATGCCGTTCTTCGCCAAACCGATCGCCCGCAAGATCGCCTTCACGCTGCAATCGAGTTTCATCGATCCGCAATTGAAGCTGCACCTCGGCTACATCAATAAGGAATTGGGCGCGACCGGTTGGTTTGTGGGCAACGATTTCACCGCGGCCGATGTTCAGATGAGCTTTCCGCTCGAAGCTGCCACCGCACGCGGCGGCATGGAAGGACAGATTCCCGCCGTCGTCGATTTCCTGAAACGCATTCACGCGCGGCCGGCCTATCAGCGGGCGTTGGAGCGCGGCGGCAAGTACGAACTGCTGCATGGCGATTGACGGCCCATGCCGCCCAGGAATTCGTAGTTGTGGATCAAAAGTCGCGGGTGCTAGACTAAAATTTCCCATTGCCATCAACGGGTTGCCGACCGGGTTTCCGACTTCGTGCCGAGCGGCTACGCGTCCGGCATACGCTCGTACCCGACTGCACCGTTTGATCAAGGCAAAGGAGCCCCTGCATGACCCATTCCATCCACGGCAACAAACGCTGGCTGGCGCTGATCGTTCTGTGCCTCGGCGTGCTCATGATCGTGCTCGATACGACCATCGTGAACGTTGCGTTGCCGTCGATCGCCGCGGACCTCGGCTTTAGTGAGACCTCGCTGGTGTGGGTGGTCAATGCGTACATGCTCACCTTCGGCGGCTGCCTGCTGCTTGGCGGGCGGCTCGGCGATCTTTACGGGCACCGCAAGCTGTTCCTCGGCGGCATTACGCTGTTCACGCTGGCCTCGCTCGCCTGCGGCATGGCGAATTCGCAAATCCTGCTGGTGTGCGCGCGTGCCGTGCAGGGTCTGGGTGGTGCGGTCGTTTCCGCTGTTTCACTGTCGCTGATCATGAATCTGTTCACCGAGACCGGCGAACGGGCCAAAGCGATGGGCGTGTACGGCTTCGTCTGTGCGGGGGGCGGCAGCATCGGTGTGTTGCTCGGCGGCCTCCTGACCAATCTGCTGAGCTGGCACTGGATCTTTCTCGTCAACCTGCCGATTGGCATCGCCGTCTACGCGCTGTGCGTCGCGCTCCTGCCGTCGGCGCGCGGTCATGCGCATGGCGAACGGCTCGACGTGGCCGGTGCGGTGACAGTCACCGCTTCGCTAATGCTTGCCGTGTACGCCGTCGTGAATGGCAATGAAGCTGGCTGGACCTCGGTACAGACGCTCGGCCTGCTATTCGCCGCGCTCGCGTTGCTGGCCATATTTCTCATTATCGAAGCACGCGTGCAGCATCCGTTGATGCCGCTCGGTCTGTTCCGCTTGCGCAATGTCGCAACCGCAAATGTGGTCGGCGTGCTTTGGGCGGCGGCGATGTTCGCATGGTTCTTCATCTCCGCGTTGTATCTGCAGCGCGTGCTCGGTTACCGGCCTTTGCAGGTCGGGCTCGCGTTTTTACCGGCCAATCTGATCATGGCGTTCTTTTCGTTGGGACTGTCGGCGCGTGTGGTGATGCGCTTCGGTCTGCGCATTCCGCTTGCTGCCGGGTTGCTCGTCGCGGCGTGTGGCCTCGCGCTGTTCGCGCGGGCACCGGTCAACGGCAACTTCGTGCTCGACGTGCTGCCCGGCATGATCCTGCTCGGCTTCGGCGCGGGCATCGCGTTCAATCCCTTGCTGCTGGCCGCCATGAGCGACGTCGATCCGAGCGATTCGGGTCTCGCCTCCGGTATCGTCAATACGTCGTTCATGATGGGGGGCGCACTCGGCCTCGCGGTGCTCGCAAGTCTCGCGGCCGCGCGCAGCAACGCGATGCAGGCTTCTGAAAGCGCCGCGGCCGCGCTCAATAGCGGCTACCACGTGGCGTTTCTGTTCGGCGCGATCTTCGCGGCGGCGGCCGGTGTGCTGGGCGGTTTGCTATTGCGCCCGGGACAGCCAGCCAGCGCTCAAGCGGGCGCACACGGTCACGGCGCGTCTTCTGCCTCGGAACATCCTCACGCGGCCGGCAACGAGGCGGCGACAGAAAACTATTGACCTGCGCGGGGCATCTACGAAGCACGCATACGAAGGAGCTCACATCATGGCCACCGGCACCGACGTTTCCACGCTTATCCGCGACTACTTCGCCGCGTACGAACGCAAAGACCGCGGCGCAATCGAGCCGCTGCTCAGCGACGACTTCACCTTCAGCAGCCCGCGCGACGACCACCTCAGCAAAGCGGCCTACTTCGAACACTGCGGGCCGTTCAACGAACAGATCGAACGCATCCACATCGACAAGCTGTTCGTTGAAGACAACGAGGCATTTGTCACGTACGCCTGCAAGCCGAAAGGTCGCACGGCGTTTCGCAATACCGAGTTCATTCGCACGAGGAATGGTCAGATTGTTGAAGCGACGGTGTATTTCGGTTCGCCGGCCGACGATGTTTCGTCTACCTGAGCGTGCTGCAATGACAGCCGAGCAAGGCCGATCGCGAAGCCATCCGAGAAATCAACTACAAAACCGCAAGCGCGATCAAATACGCCGGATGTTGCCTGGCTATGCTGGCTTCATGCAAACATGAGAGCCGATATGAACCCCGTTGGAAAGGCGCTCTGGTTTATCGAAAGCCATTTTGCCCGCGAGTTGACGCTCGACGACATCGCCAACTGCGGATGCGTGTCGCGCTTTCACCTGGCGCGTGCTTTCGAAGCGGCCACCGGGTTTTCGGTGATGCGCTATGTTCGCACGCGCCGCTTGAGTGAAGCGGCACGACGGCTCGCCGATGGTGCCCCCGACATCCTGACGGTCGCCGTCGACGCCGGTTACGGTTCTCACGAAGCATTCACGCGGGCGTTTCGCGAGCAATTCGGACTCACACCCGAAGCGCTGCGCGCGCGTGGTCACCTCGACAACCTTGCTATCTTGGAGCCGATCAAAATGGACGAAACCCTTCTCGCACATCTCGAACCGCCGCGTTTCGAAGACGGCAAACCGTTGCTCGTCGCGGGCCTGAGCGAGCGCTATACGAGCGAAACCTGCGCCGCGATTCCATCGCAGTGGCAGCGCTTTGGCGACTACTTCGGCAGAATACCGGGCCAGGTCGGCAAGGTGGCGTATGGCGTCTGCTACAACGCTGACGACGCCGGCAATATCGACTATCTGACCGGCGTCGAAGTCGGCGACTTCTCAGCATTGCCTGCCGAGCTGAGCCGCTTGCGCATTTCCCCGCAGCGCTATGCGGTGTTCAGCCACCGCGAACATATCGCGGCAGTACGGCGCACCTGGAACACGATCTGGAATCAATGGCTGCCGACGTCGGGACATATTCCCGCCGATGCACCGAATTTCGAGCGCTATGACGAGAAGTTCGATCCGGTCAGCGGCATGGGCGGGTTAGAAATCTGGCTGCCGTTGAAGGCTTGATTGGAGGGGGGCGGGTTGCCTGACCCGCCCACTCCGGACGTGGGCGCGAACGTCTATGTGTATGCGCTGAGCTCTCGCCGGCCTTGCTCGATCGCCTGGTGTGACGCGAGACCGGTTGTGGCACCGCGTCGGCTGTTGACGTTCAGGCGCTTTCCGATGACGGGCTTGTGAGCTGTGTCGCAATTGCGGTGATCGCAGGTTCTTTCGCTCTCTGCGATGCCTCTGCAAGCAGGTTTGCCGCATGGAGTGCCGTGATGCGGCCTTGCGGCACACCCTTTGCGTCGAGCGCAATCACCTGGTACAGCTCGCGGTCGCATTCGAGTTCCTGCTGATATTGCTCCGCCGTGTCCACCAGCAATTCAAGAAGCATCTGACGAAGTCGTCTTTCTTCGAGCGTGATGGAAGGATTCCTACGTATCGAAGACGCAAGTGTGATCAAGGTATCCAGTTGACCCAGGTGCCGATCGCATAAATCGAATGCCGAGAGGGCAAGCTTTTCGTACTGAAGTGCGTCGACAGGCGGACGCGAAGCCGGTTGATTCTTGATGGACTTGCTCATGGTGCGATCTCCCT
Organism: Paraburkholderia sp. BL23I1N1; assembly: GCF_003610295.1. Lineage (NCBI taxonomy): Bacteria > Pseudomonadati > Pseudomonadota > Betaproteobacteria > Burkholderiales > Burkholderiaceae > Paraburkholderia > Paraburkholderia sp. BL23I1N1. The sequence continues at coordinate 3,989,246 of NZ_RAPV01000001.1, read as the reverse complement.
GTTACTTCTTGGATCGCCCGACGCTCGCCTGGGAAGCGGGTGAGCGGGCACGAAGCGGGTTAAGTGTTCACGAAAATCTGATTTGAAAATCTGAGCCGAATCCGTCGAGCAGTTTTTTGACCTCGGCATCGATGGTTTCCTTGGTCCAGGTGACGAAGCCGCGCCAGTGATACTTGGCGTGCTTCCAGAGGATTTCGATGAGATTCAGTTCGGGGCTGTAGGGCGGCAGATAGAACAGCACCATGCGATGTTCGAGAAACCATCGGTCGATTGTTTCCTGATCGATGTTGTGATGGATCGAGGCGTTGTCGAGCACCACTACGGTCGTCAGACCGGGCGTGCTTTTCCGCGCGATCTGCTCAAGGAATTGCACGACATCGGGGCGTTTGATCGTGGTCTTGCTGGTGTGATACGTCAGCAGGTTGGCGCCGAAATCCAGTGCACCAAGGACGGAGCGTTTGCAGTGCGGTTGCGGGAACACACGATGCGGTTCGCCGATGGGCGACCAGCCGCGCTGCACCGGGGGCGAAGCACTGAACCCCGATTGATCAAAGTAGAACAGCTGGCACGCACCGTCGAGTGCGGCCTGCTGTAGCTTCGCGAGGGTGGAGGCCTTCACGGCGAACTCCTCGGGGTTACGCTTTTTTTGAGCGAATAGCGACCACGCTTGTAGGAAAACCCCGCTCGTTTGAGCGCAGTCGACAAGGTATCCAGGCGGCAGGGAAACGGCACACCATGAGCTTCTTCAACGCGCTGCGCAATCTGTCTGAGCGTCATCAATTCGGCGCTGGCCGCCTCGATGGCGGTGGCGATCATGGCTTCAGACAACGAACGGGGACGTCCGCCTTTATGACCGACCAGCAGCCCACATATGCCGGATTCCCGCCACGCGCGCGCCCAGTTGTAGACCGACTGCCCGCTCACGCTGAGCTGCGCAGCCACTTCAGTCAGTTTGATCTTGCGGCCGAGCATCATCACGCCCGCGGCCCGGATGCGCATGTCGCGATGCTGGTGGTTCAACGACATCTGTTGCAAGGTCTTTTCCTCGGCTTCGCTCAGCTCTACAACACACTTCATCTGGACTCCGGCGCAATGGGTTCGCCGAAGTTAACAAAATTCAAACGCGTTTACCAGCAACACTTAGCAGACCGGGACACAAACAAACCGGCGAGCCTTGCAGCTCCCCACCACGGCCCGCCCATTGAAATATAGACGTGCAGAGGTAGACGCACGACCCGCCTGGGCGGGTGTGCGGTTTGCGTCGCAGGCTGCTAAACCTGGCCGCTGGGTGTTTCCCAACGACTTGATAATTATTAGGCAGGCCACATGGGTTGCCTTCAACCTTGCAGGCTAAATGTCTGATTTGGCCGAACGGACAAGGGACGGTAGGACGAGGCTGGGTGGCGTTCGGCCTTTGCAGTCGTTGGCCTTCGATCTGATCGCAGCCAGTCGAATGACTGCTTCCGGAAAACGCCGGGACTGAAGTCGACCCAAAGGAGCCGGTGGAAGTGGCGAATCGCCTGCCAGAAACCGGACGTTCCGGATGCGCTGAAAAGACCTGCTGCGATGCGGCAACACAGCGATGACCGCTTTCCGACTGCCTCACTCACCCGGACGCTTCGCACTGGACCCAAGGAGGCCGTCACAAATTGAGTCAGCCATAGGTGCCCGCCCGGTTGCCGGACTCATCGTCAAGTTGATGTCCTGAAACCAACATTGCGAACTCGGTGCCGCGAAAACTACTCGCGTATAAAGACGAGAACACCCCTTCCAATTGGATTTCCTGGCACCAATGGATTCGGCATCCAGGCAGTGCTGACTTCGAGCGTGTCTCCAGCAAGCTCGTAGTATCGTTCCTGCTCACTGCCGTTCCAGGCCTCATTCCAAGACGAGTCAATCGTTGCAATGAACCTGTCGTCATCTATCCGATTCCGACCTGTATAGGCCATCATGGTACGGAAGCGTGCCGCCGTCTTCTCATCTGTGTTTCCTGGCTCCCGCGTCTTTGCGGTAACCAGTACCATCATTCGCCCATCAGAGCTGAAGATAAGGTACCCGCTCGGGTCGGCGCCCCAAGGTTGAGTGCATTCGTTTGAATCCTGAAGCTGGGTATTGAAAGAGATCAGCCGCCAGCAACCGTGGAGTTCAGCGTAGTGCCCAGTCATGAGTCCACCCGTCGTGCCGCTACGCATGCTCAAGTCCTCATTTCTCTGGCCGCCCGTTCCAAATTCGCCCGCATGATCACGCGATGAAACGGCGCAATCGTCGCAAGATAGATACGTCCCAGTCTGTTATGGCAATGCACCACTGTCCCCGCGAGCAGCTCGCGCCCATTTGCCGCATCGGCGCGAAGTTGGATGGTGACGCGGAAGTCGAGATGCCGGTCATCCGCGCCCACGACCAACTCCGTCGCACTCTTTGACAGCAGCGGAAAGAAGCCGATAACTGGCCCACGCGCTGCTCCAGCAAGACCGACGGCGTGAGACGATTTGACGCTGACTGTCACCATCACTATATCGCGGACACGCAAGAGTGCACGAATCCACCACGCCTGCCGCTCGAACACGATGCGTGCCAGCGCCTCCAGATCATCGCTGGCCTCTGCCGGCAGTCGAATTGCAAAGGCGTCTGAAAGGTCTGCGCCCGCGTAGAGCGGCGCAAGCACGCTGTCGCTAGGCATGGGCACGGCGCGCGCTTTGGTCATGGGTGCCTCACCTCAGTCCTTGTCCAACGCCGCAAAGAATCAACGGCCACGATATTGCGTGCCCCCTTGCTCGATGCTGGATACAACCAGCCCTTCGTAGATGCCATACTGCCCGCAGGCAATACCGGCCGTAATGCCTCCAGCATTTTCTGTGTACCGAACAGGCGTTCGACAACCCAGCCGACCAGATAGAGTGCGGCAAGACATCCGCCAGCCGTCGCGACATTGCCACTGCTCGTGAACGGCCTGTCGTCCAATTCCACGCCTTCTGCGTGCAGGGCCGCTCGCGCATCAGGATGTGTTGTCGCTCGGCCTTCCGGAAGCAAGCCCAGCCGCGCAAGAATGAACGCGCCCGCACAGATAGAACCGATCAACTGACGGCTTGGATCCAGCTGGAACGCCCCCATGAAGGTTGCGTCCGAGATGGCAGCCGGCACACCCTCTTTACCGCTGGCGAATAACACAACATCGGCATGGTTGGCCTCTTCGAGTCGGCCGTGTGTGTGGATCAGCAGACCATTTGAAGATCGGAGTTCCGATTGCTTGCCCAATACGCGAACTTGCCAATCGTCTCGATTGCGCCCCAGAATATCCCACATCAAGAACAGGTCGATGTCGATGAACTGCTCAAAGGTGATCAGCGCGAGTTGCTTCATTGGTGGCTCCGCTCGCTGTGGAAACTGCAGTCTAGCGACGCCGGCACGACCATACACAGTCTGTACGTTATCGGTATCACCAAATGTTGACACGAGATCAATGGATTGCTGCTGGGTTCGATGCCCTCGATCAGGAAGGATATCTGGGTGTTTCCGCCGAGCGCCTGGCTCGGCGATTGAATGTGACGCGCGGCTCGTTCTATCATCATTTCCGTAGCAAAGAGGACTTCGTCCGTACCCTGCTCGTGCAATGGGAGTCGGACTACACCGATCGGATGCTCGCGTATGCGGCAGAGGGGCGCACCTTGGATGACGTGCTGGCACGTTACCTGGTGGTGGCCGCCGACAAACGGCCGCAGAGAGAAATCGAAATTCGGGCATGGGCGCGCCAAGACCCACCGGTTGCCGAATACCAGGAGCGGGTGGATTGCACCCGATTGTCATTCGCCATCTCGGTTTGCCGTGCGAGGATAGACAACCCTGTCGATGCGGAACTCATTGCGCGCGTCGCACACCTGTCTGATCGGCGGACAGCAATCAGGCCACAGAAATCAACCCTCCGATTTTTCTCGACTCGCGCGAACCGCGCTTACGCTGTTGGGGAGTTCGCTGCGCCCGAGTCAGCTTTAACCTTGGCGCGCTTCGATGCGTTTGAAAAATCGGTAAATCACCAGAACACACCGCATCCAGTACCATGTCGGGCGTTCCGATCCGTCAGCGAATTTTGGCACGGCTGCTCACGATGCTTAGTCGGGGCCGGCTATCGGTCGCGAGGCTCATATGCACACGGCGCAGCGCGGGAATTTTCGGCGGTTCGGGCTTACACCGCCAGTAAGCGAGCAGCCGCGTTCGACCGGTTCTGGCCGACAGCCCGCGTTCAACAGTCTGCCTTCTACGACGGCTCCGAGCCGGACAGGCGGCAGTCAACGACTGACATGGGAGGCGTGGCCCGGCCTGCCGGGGTACTTCCATCTCGAGGGATAGGCTGGCTAGCCACGATGCCTTTCAATCGCGGCTTCGATGAAGGAAGTCCAGACTTCGTTTGGCTTCCAGAGCCCACGCATCAGATCAAAGGCGCACACGACGTCCCAGTCCTGACGGACGACACGATATAGCCCGATGAAAGCCGAAACCCGCATATTGGACGCACAGTGAATCCACGGCTTCCTCTCGCGGTGCGAATCCATTGCTTCGAAGAACGCAAGCAGGTCCGCTTCCTTGGGCGCAGAGAACTGGACCGGGATGTGCACGTAAGTGAGGCCCAACGAGTCGACTGTGCCCAGTTCATCAGGCAACGAGTAGCGTGGATCGTCATGGAGCGCCAGGTTGATGATCGTTAGTTAGGCGTCCAAGTGGGCGTTTTGAGTGTCGCTGATCGACCCCGAGCAATCTGTCGCGACTCTTCAGAGCGGACGCTCAACCCGACCTTCGTTGGGTATAAATCAAACAGCAATAATGGGCACAATTCCTTGTGAGGTATGGAGGACATACGATTCAAGGCCATCCAGTTCGGGAACAACCCGAACGATCAAGTCACTATCCAAGACCAGCGTCAACACTTTGTGTTCGTCAAAGTTGGCGTCGACGACAATTTTATGCACGCAGCGGTGCAGACAGGTACTGGACTGCGGAGAACTCCCGTTGCCGATACTTTCGCCTTCCGAGTGTTGTAAAGAAAAGCCGCATTGGATCAAAATCCATCCACTTCCACTATCACGGCATCCGCGGCTGAACTCAATCGAAACTGACGCTGGATTAATGCCAACTCCCGTAATCTCACTTCCGATAATCTCTGCCAGATCGCGTTGACTAATCATAAGTAGGTTAACCCAAAGAGTTGCGAATGTTTGATTGTTGTTGAGCGCTGTCAGGTCTCCCAAACCGCAACTCGCGTTAGCCGTCTCATCGAAGGTAGATCGTCCACAGCCGCTCCTTCACTTGCCCCCTATTCACCGTGGCGCCTACTGCTACGGTCGATCTTCCCCGCTCTAAGCGTCGTGCCCGCTAGTCAACATCCCTGCCCCGAACTGCGACCCGACAGGTTTGAGGTCGCTTTCGCGATATCCCACGTCCAGCTCCTCTGCCATTCTGGTGAAGATACGATGAAGGTCGGAAGGACCCGTCCAATAGGCAAGATCGCCGACCACATAGAGCCTGCGTTTGGCGCGCGTAACGGCGACATTGACGAGGTTCGGCTTTGCGCCGGCGAAGCTCGCGATTACGCCCGGAGTCTTGGGGTTACCTCCCAACAGGAATATGACGTGCTCCGCTTCCTTGCCTTGGAACGTATGTACCGTGCCAGCCATACCCTTGCTGGCCTCTCCGTAACGCGTTGACAGAAGCTCACAAGATTTATCCGAGACAGTTTTGAAAGGAGTGACGACATAGGCCTTAAATTGCCCCTTCTGCTTCAGCGTTCCCCCAGTGATTGCGTGAATGAGATCCAGTGCGACGGATGCCTGTGCTTCCACCCAGTGCCCTTCGGAGAACTCAGCAGGAACGTCAATCCAGCGACTCCGTCCAATGCCTTCAGGACCTGCATCTTCTTCAGCGCCATAGACCATTTTGTTATGGTAGGCGATGCTATTGGCAATTTTGAACATGAGATCCAGACAGCGTCGGTGCACGAGCAAAGGAGAGCCCAACCACACTCGACTATCAGAATCCGGATTCCCGAGAAGCATGCCGTAGCGGTTAGCCCGATCGGCCAACGTTTGAGCAGATGCTGCAGGCGGCGCCCAATGGTTCTCAGAAAAACTGCGTTGCAACAACGGCTGCATCAGTTCCTCGCGCACACCCACAACCGGTTCGAGCTGAAGCGGGTCGCCAACGATGATCGAGCGTCTCGCACGCCATATTGCACCCACAGCCTGTTGCGGAGCGGCCTGCCCGGCTTCATCGATTAAAAGCCACGCGAGTTGCTCACGACCTACACCCGCAAAGAGTCGTGGGAACGATGCAAAGGTAGTTGATACCAAAGGTACAACCAGGAAGAAGGTATCCCAAAGCTGCATGACACCGCCCGAAACCTGCTGAGCATTCAGACCGCCACTAAGAACGTTAACGAACGCACTCAACGTTGGTTTCAGCTTCTTCCACGCAGCAGCAATAGCCGTTCTGAGGTGGTCAGGGAGTCGTTCTTACGTGAACGACTCTACTATATTGATTCGGAATGCATATTAAGCAATTGAAGCCATGAAGGCCTCAGGCGCACCCGCCAAGCTCATTTAGTCGATGGAGAAAATCATGAAGATCCGCATTCTTGCCGCCCTTGCCGTTGCAACCGCTATCGCTGCTCCCGCTTTTGCAGACGCCGACGCGCCCGCGCTGACCCGCGCACAGGCGCGTGCGGAACTCGTCCAGCTGCAAGCGGCCGGCTACAACCAGTCCCGCGGCGAAGACGCGAACTACCCGGTCGAGATTCAGGCGGCCGAAGCGCGCGTCGCAGCGCAACGCGACAGCTCAAGCGCCTACGGCGGTGTGGCTACCAACGGTTCGTCGGCAGCCGGCGACCGCAAGAGCAACCATCATCTGGACAATGACGGCATGCAGCCGATTTATTTCGGTCAATGACCGCAAGATCATGGCGTTTTCACGCAGGCTCGACCCAGATGAGACGATCATCAGCGACAGTCGAAAATCCGCAAAGCAAAGAATGACGGCCGTTCAGACTAGTCGCTTTTCAAACCAGTGATGGGCATACGGTTCCGCGCTGAACGCATCGACTTCGACGTATCCCGATTGCCGGTATAGCGAAATCGCCTCGCGCAGATTTCGATTTGTCTCCAGGCGAATAATGCGCACTCCGGCCTGCCGAGCCCGTTCCTCCGCCTCAACAATCAACCGGTGGCCTACACCCATCCCGCGTGCGGAAGGGCTCACCCACATTCTTTTGAGCTCGGCTGGGGACTTCTTATGAAACTTCAGCGCGACACAGCCAATCGGGTTTCCATGGAGTCTCGCGACGATCAACGCTCCTTTCGGCACCGTCAATTCATCGGCATCCGCCGACAGGCTCATGGACGGGTCGAATCCTGCGTCAAAGCGCTCATCGAGTTCGCCAAAATACTGTTCAAAGCACCATCGCGCGTCATCGCTATCCGGCTCCTCGAGGGCAAAATGCACGAGAGATGCCTGTAGCAAGCGTTCAACCTCAGACATGGCCGCGACCAGTCTCCGACGCTGCTCATCGCCGAGCGGTTCGAGCGCGCGTAAAGCGACCGCGTCAGAGAGCCGTTCGAGTTCAGCCCTCTCCATGAGGCCCTCCTGAGTCAGGCAAGCCCGGCGTACCCGGCGGTCGCCCGAATGAGCGAGGACAACGACAAGTTTTTGCCGTTCGAGAGATGCCAACGTACGGCTGACATAGCCTGAATCAAGATTTAGCCGCGCGCGAAGAGTACGAATATCCGCACCGTCGACGCCGATCTCCCATAGCAAGCGTGACTCACCCATCGGGCGGCCGCGTCCGAGGAAATGATCATCGGTAGCACCAATGCTTTCGGCGACTATGCGGTTAAAGCTACGAATCTGGAGAAGGTCGGATACGCACATATCTCTGACTTTAGTCAGAGATATGGACCCCGTCAACAAAAGTCGAACTCGGTCGCCGTGCGATCGCATGGACAAGTTATGGCAGCAGGTCGGCACAGCGCTTCCGCAGTTTGTACGGCGCGTCTCGGCGCGCAGTAAAAGTTGTCAGTGAAAGTAAGCACTAAAAATGCGGCGCATCCAATGGGCTATGCTAGCCTCGATGCGACCAGCTCAAGTTTCTTACAAAATGATGAACAGCTTCGATTCGTCTATCGAAACCTATTTGTCTAACCTACACTTCGGTCATTTTGCGGCCCAATCCATAGCAGCCATCGCCGACCTTTACACCTTCAAAGGCCTCGTACTGATTCCCGTGCTGTGGTGGATGTGGTTTCAGCAGGACGAGCGCCGCGAATGGCGACGAGAAATGGTTCTCGCAACGCTTCTCAGTGGCCTCGTGGCGCTCTTCGTCGGAAGACTGCTGACCCACTGGTTGCCGTTCAGAGTGCGCCCCCTCTATAGCGCCGAACTGCAACTGCACTTTGCAGGTAACGATATCAAGGACGCACTGCTAACAAGTTGGAGTTCCTTCCCAAGCGATCACGCGATGCTATGGATGGCGGTCGCCACCGGCATCTTCCTCGTGTGGCATGGCATCGGTGTGCTGGCGATTCTCTACACCGTGCTGTTCATTTGCGTTCCGCGCGCCTATCTCGGCTTTCACTACCCAACCGATTTGCTGGTGGGCGCCGCTGTGGGAGTCGGAATTACTTATCTCCTGACGCGAGATGCGATCCGCGTGCGCTACGCGCCCCCAACGCTGCGATGGATCGAACGCCGCCCGGGGCCTTCAGCAATGCTGGCCTTTCTTCTGTGCCTCGAACTCGTTACGCAGTTCGACGAACTGCGCAAGCTGGCGAGCGGTGTGCTTAAACATCTATGAACCACGCGTTGCGTTGCGGTACGGCGCTGGGAGCGTGTCAGTGGTGGTGTCGCCCGAGCGCGTGATTTTATCGAAGCCGGGTTCATCGACGCGACACGCGTCACATTCAACTCATCACGCCGTCACCCATTGAAGAGATTAGCCCCCGGCCCGTTTCGCGCTGTGACCGTACTTTTTGAGCGTTTCGATGACCCGCTCGCAGTGATCGCCCTGCACTTCAATCACGCCATCCTTGACCGTTCCACCAGAACCGCAGGCCGTGCGCAACTGCTTGCCTAGCAACGCCAAGGCAAGAGGATCGAGCGCCAGCCCTTTAACGATCGTCACGCTCTTCCCGCCCCGACCTTTGGTCTCGCGAGTCACCCGCACCACGCCATCGCCTACCGGCCGCGTCCCGGCAAGCGTTGTGCAGACACATTCCGCAAGCACCCGCCTGCATTCGGGACACATCCGCCCGCCATCTGTGGAATAGACAAGGCCGCCTTTTGAACTACTCTTCATGATTGACTTACTCAACGACGCTAAGGTCCGAATCGTGACAAGTTTAGCAGGCGCGCCTTAGCCGCTTCTTGTCAGGTCAGGTCTCATGCCGGACTTCGACGTCGACCCTGAAGAGACTTTTCGGACTCCCTAAGTCAGCGAGGAGGTTTTGATGCGGTAAGGTAAGCGGTGCGCTCGGCCATCACCAATTGGCGACCTTCAACTTGCGGACGGAGTATCTGTTCGAAGAATAGTCGTTCGTCCACGGTGAACTGCGTCGCGAGAATGTCGCTGAGCCTCGGAGCCCACGGGTGAGGCGAGCTTTCAAGCAGCACGTCCCAGGAGGTGACCGCCGCCGAGCGTACATCAATGTGGAGCTCCATATGAATATCCGCGAATCCCGCATCTAAAGCGAAGCGGACCAGATCGCGTTCGCCGTAGTTGGCAATCGGACTCGCAGCAATTTTTTCCTCAGTATCGGGAAACTGAGCGGCTTTCCAGCGATGCATCAGGTGGAAGAAGCTGTCCCCGGCTTTCTCGGGCAAACTTTCAACGATTTTCCGCAGCGAGCTTGCCTCGATTGCATCGTCGCGCATAATCGGTTCAGCGATCGATAGCCGACCACCAGGTCTGAGAATCCGATGAAATTCCCGCATGGCGGCCATCTTGTCGGGAACATAAGCGAGAACGGCTCGTGTCGTGACTGCGTCGACAGCGTCATCCTCAATGCCATCGAGCAATTCGGCGGAGCATTGGATGAAGGTGCATTGATCCCGCATGTTCCGCTGAACTGCGAGTGCTTCAGTGTGACGAAGCAGAGGCGCCGAGATATCGGTCAAAAGCACGCGCAGCGACGGGCCTATACGGTCGATAGCGCTCAAGCCAATCAGTCCATCGCCTGCGCCGATGTCGGCGAGCGTCATGCCAGGGGCAAGCCTCGCGCCGTCCAGAACGCGGTCCACATAGTGTTTGAGTTCGAGTTGAAGTGCGCGTTCGCGCTCTGGATCATCTCCGTGCCGAATATGTAAAAGCCAATCGGACCACACATCGGATTGCGGCTGGGAGTCAGAACTATTCATGGCGAAGGACGAGTGTCGAGTGGATAGCGAGGTGTGTCGAATGACCAAAGACTCGAGCCTCGTCCTGGATCATCCAGCCGGCAGTTGAGCGTCATCGCCGTCGGCGCATGAATGTAAGCGACGTTACCTTACGAGAGCCTGAAGGAATTGCTATCAGAGCGGGAAACCGCGTAGGAATGTCTGGCGTAGGACTGTGGATAGACAAACGGGCCTGCGCTATGAGAGGCTTCGCATCACGCCGACCCGGCAGCGGCGAGATCCGCGCCCGGCGACGTTGACCGTATCGCCCAGCCTCTGCTGAAAGTGGCTTGGGAAGACGTCGTTCCAGCACGACGATCCTTCAAGAAAACGAGAGCCAGAACGTGAGTGAGTGGAAAGCCGGCAGCATTGATGGTATTGCATACACGTATGGCTATTGCGACGAGCTGGATCCGCTGCGCCTTAGACTTCCGTTGCTACAGTCGGGAATCGCCCCTCCGGTCCTGCGTACCGCTTGCGAACTGGGATTCGGCCACGGCGTCAGCGTGAACATCCACGCAGCCGGGTCAGCTACAGAATGGTTCGGTACTGACTTCAACCCGTCTCATGCAAGCTTTGCACGGCAACTGACACAGCGCGCCGGATCGCAGGCGAAATTGTTCGCTGAAAGCTTCTCGGCATTCTGTACGCGAGACGATTTGCCGAATTTTGATTTCATCGGCATGCACGGCATCTGGAGCTGGATTTCCGACGAAAACCGCGCACTCATTGCCGATTTCATACGACGCAAACTCAATGACGGCGGCGTCGTGTCCATGAGCTATAACACCCAGCCCGGGTGGGCCACGATGTTGCCGGTGCGCGAGTTGATGAATTGTCATTTCCAGGCGAGCGCGCGGCTCAATGCGCACGGCAACGCGCCTACCGAAACGCAAGTCCAGACGCACATTGCAGCGGCGATGGATTTCGTAAAAACCGTGATTGCGACGCAACCCGGCTACACCGTGGTCAACCCGCTGGTGGCTGAACGTGTCGACGCATTGCGCAACGAGAGCCCGCACTACCTCGCGCATGAATATTTCAATCGTGACTGGCAGCCCATGACGTTCTCGCAGGTCACATCGTCGCTTGCCGCGAGCGGTTTGACTTATGGCTGTTCTGCGGACTATCGCGATCACGTTGACGAGATCAATCTCAACCCAGCTCAACGCGCCTTGTTGGCGGGCATTCCAGATACCGCTTTACGTGAGACCGTACGCGACTTTTGCATCAACCGGTCGATGCGGCGAGATTACTGGGTCAAAGGGAGTCGCGCGCAAAGTGAAGATGCGCAGCAGACGGCGCTGCGCGCGCATCGCGTCATGCTGGCGCTGCCGAGGGCTTCGGTCTTGCTGAAGGTACGCGGAGCGCTGGGAGAGGCGACGCTACCGGAAAGCTCATATGGTCCGATTCTCGACACGCTTGCCAGCCATCACCCCGCCAGCCTGGCCGATATCGAAAACAGCGTCCGCGGACGTGGCATTACGCTCCCCCTCATCGTCAAGGCCGTGACCTTGTTAGTGGGGGCCGGCGTGTTGCTGAACGTACAGGACGAGGCGCGCATTGACCTCGCGCGTCCGTCATCGGACAGGCTGAACGCCGCCATTTGCGAGCAGGCGCTCCAGCATGGAGACGTGCAATTTTTGGTCAGTCCCGTGTCAGGATCAGGCGTTTTGATTCCGCGTGTGCCACAGCTCTTCCTGCTAGCGAGGCGACGTCACCTGATGGAACCACCGCAGTGGGCCGAATTCGCCGAGGCTGCTTTGCGCACGAGTCCCGCGCCAGCTCACGTCACGGAGGGCGATTCCGTTAGCCTGCTCAACACCAGCGGCGATCTGATTGCGAAAGCGAATCGCTTTGCTGAAGTACATCTACCGATCTTGCAGGCGCTGGGAATCGCTTGAGGAAGCAAGTCGGTCGCCAAGCGGAATTAGCGCGAGCCTTCCCACTCTTCTTGCAACAAGCTTAAAAAGAGCGGGAAGGTGATGGCCTATTAGTCTTACAGCGCCACGAACAGAACGCCGTGCGGATCTTGCAGCGCGGAGGCGTTTCCGATACCAGCAGCTACCGGCGTCAGATGGCCGCACTTGACGTCCAGCTGCATAACCTGCCCTTGTCCCGCGCTGTACGCATCGCCCTGTATGCCGCAATTGTGTCCGCGTAATGAATTGAAATATTTTTTGCGGATCGATAGAAGACGTGTCGTTCACTGCCGGATAGCCGAATGGTCGGCCTGTAGTGCGGAGGCGATGCGATCAGCTAATTGAAATAATAGTAATGCTAATGAAATACTGCATGCCAACGGCAACGAGCATGTCGCTCTCGTCGCGGACCGTTAGCGCGCTATGCCGCAATCGAAAACTTTCCGATCGTCTCTTGCCGGTCCTTATGGCAACCTCAAGAACGCCGCAATTGACAAAATTTTGATCGAGATGATCGAAATGGGCTCGGTGCTATTCGCCCGAAGCAGGCGACGCCGGCCTTTATAAAGGCCGGCGCGCTTCACAGGATCAATTCGAACCGGCGTACTTCAGTGTCCAGGTGAACGTACGATTGCTTCCCGCGTTGAGTGCGAAGGGGCGCGTCGTACAGGCAAAGTTCGAATGCAACTGCCCGATCGGCGTGGTCGACAACGGATTGGTCACTCCGGCCGCCATGTCGAAGTTAGACAGAGCACAACTGTCAAAACCCGTAGTGCCATAGCTGGTCGCATTACTATTGGCATACTTAACCGAGAAACCATCGCTATTCGCTGTGGTGTTCTGGAAATCCGCAAAAGACGTGAAGTCCGTCTCGACCGCGATGTTGCCGGTCAATGTTCCAGAACTCAGCGTATCGGTTCGCGTCAGCGTGCCTTGACCAAACGTAAGAACCGTGTGGACCTGCAGGTCGATATCCGTGGCATAGGTTGCATTCTTGACGGCCTGCCGGAATTTGGCCGTGTCGAAAGTGACGACCACCTGGCCGTTGGTTTCCTGAACATTCAGGTTTTTATAGTACGTAACCGGAATGTAGGTTTTCCCGTTATAGGAAACCTGCGGAATCAGCAACGCATAGCCCAGATCCGTTGTGCCATAAATCAGCTTGTCGGAGAACGGCGTCGGGTAATAAGGCGAGTACGAATTGTAGTCAGGTGCCTGGCTCAAGTTGAGATTGATGACGCGCTTGCCGTCGCGCACCGTAATGAGCGCCGCGCTGTACGGGTGAGCCGTATCGGTGGGCAAGTTGTACCAGGTGAGCGTGTAATGCGGCCTCGCGTCCAGCCAGGCTTGCAAATCGGAATCAGACATGGGCGCCGCGCCACCAAAACCGAGTTTGTTCCACCAGGCATTCACGTACATGTACTGGTGTAAAAGGCTGAAATTCTCACCCATGACTCGAGGTTTGCCGCGATACGCATCGGTGCCGCGCCCTTTGACCCACATATTCACCGAAGGCGTGGGCAGAGTCGGGTCGTACCAGAACGTGTCAAAGCGATAAGCCGCCTTATAGATAAACGAATAGGCCACCTGCATTTCCTGGGCGGACAATACGCCGGCATTTGCCGCGGCAGTCAGAATTTCCATAAAGGCGGAGTCCCCGTACGGCCCGATGGACCTGCCATAGTTGAAACCCTGGCCGTCTGCGTTGAGCTGGGGAAGAATGAGATCGACTGACTTGCGCAGATAGGATTTCAATTCGGGCGTTAGATTGGCCTCATTGCCCATTTCGAACGTTCGCTCAACAACTTCGCCAATGAGCAACGTGCTGTATCGATCGAAGCGTGCCTGATCGTAATAGGTCGTATGGGTATTCGAGGCCTCGTCGGAAAAACCGCCGGACGAGTCTTTTCCAATGTGATTCGTGAGCGTGTACAGAAGCGCGTCGCGCGCGCCTTTCGACGCCACAGTCGGGTCGGTGGCGGAAAAGAAAGTCGGATTGCTCCATCCGAGTTTCTGTCTCAGCCCCGCAATACCGTAAGAGACGGCATAGTAATTCTGCGCGGTATTGAGCGATGCAACGTCGATCGTCCCTGTGGCGGGGCACGTATTCTTCATGCCGCTCGCATCCGCACCGAACATATCGCAGAAGGTCAGGCGATTTTGCAGCGTAGCCAGCATGGCGTCACTGAAGACCTCGTTGAGCATACCGTGCGCTTTGAAATTATTGAGCGCAACGAGGTAGTAGTACTCGCCCCAGGACGTATTGGCATACGTGTAGTTGGCGCCGCTCGTCTGCGTCATCATCGCGGTCGTTATCTTTTGATACGTCGCGAGGTAATCCGAATATTTCGGATCTCCTTTCGTCTTCATATCGATCAATATGTACGACAGCCCGAGCGCCAGCTTGCCTGGCAGAAATTTATCGCCCGTATTGGTATCGAGCACGTGCACGGGGCTGCCGTCGCCAAGGTCCATCACCACTTGCGTGAAATCCGGCGCCTTCTTGATGAGGTCAAAGAGTGCTCTCATCTGTCCCATCGCGGTGATGGGCACGCCGGCTCCTGACGGGACGCTCGTATCCGTCGCGCCATAGACAATTCCGTGCAGAGAAACCGTGGCCGCGGAAGAAACGGGAGTATTCGGACCGCCATTCACGCCGCCGCCGCATGCACTGACGAGAAAAAGCGTCAGTGTACTGAACGCCAAACCAACGGATGATTTTCGCGATGAACGCATTTTTGTCTCCTGATTGTAGGTGGATCGATGCTGAAACTAGCGATTTCACAAGCGTGTCCGCTGTTCGTTCCCATCTGTTCGCGCCGGCATGAACGCCTCCGCATTCCGCCCGCTGCGCCCGTCCGATGTCCGTAGACGTCGCACCATCCCGACCTGACACAGATCGCTGCGGATGCGAAAGAAAACGTTTAACTCAACATCAGGGCGAGATGGTCTCACCATTGACGCACCGCGCACAAGACTAGGTAAAACAAGGTCTTTCCAAGGCATTGGAAATCTTATACTATAGGAAAACGTTTTCCAAATTGGATGCGTTTTGGGCGTAGCGCCGCCGCAGTGCCATGCATCGCGGGCCTTGGCGCTCCTCCCGGTCAATGGCATATAGCGCGGCGCGACAAGCGACGCCGCGCAACGGAGACTTAAATGCAAACTGCCGTCATCGGCCTCGCCCGCGTCGCCAGCCGCTATCGCTGGACGGTCTGCGCGTTACTCTTCTTTGCGACCGTGATCAACTACATGGACCGCCAGATTCTCGGTCTGCTCGCGCCGCTTCTGCAGCACGACATCGGCTGGACCCAAGTGCAGTACGGCCGCATCGTGATCGCCTTCTCGGCGTTCTACGCGGTCGGCCTGCTGTGCTTCGGCCGTATCGTCGACTGGCTGGGCACACGCATTTCGTACGCGCTCGCCATGCTGATCTGGAGCCTGGCCGCGGTGTTGCATGCGGCGGTCGGCTCGGTGACCGGCTTCGCCATGGTGCGTGCGCTGCTCGGCATCGGCGAGGGCGGCAACTTCCCGGCCGCCATCAAGGCGACGGCCGAATGGTTCCCGCGCCGCGAACGTGCGCTGGCAACCGGCATCTTCAACTCTGGCGCGAATGTCGGCGCGGTGTTCGCGCCCGCCATCATCCCGCCGCTCGCGCTGGCGTTCGGCTGGCGTGCGGCGTTCGTGATCATCGGGGCGGTGGGCATCGTCTGGCTGGCCGTATGGTTCGCGCTCTACCGGTCTGCCGACCCGAGCTCCGTGGAGCAAACGCAGGACGAAGTCGAAACGCTCGATGCCGCCAACGTGAACGCCCGCGCGCCGGGCTGGGGCGTGCTGATCAGAAAGCGCCAGACGTGGGCGTTCCTGATCGGTAAGTTCCTGACCGATCCGGTGTGGTGGTTCTATCTGTTCTGGCTGCCGAAGTGGCTTAACGAGTCGCGCGGCATGGACATGCAGCACATCGGTCTGCCGCTCGTCTGCATCTATGCAATGACGACTGTCGGCAGCATCGGCGGCGGCTGGCTCTCTTCGGCGCTCCTGCGCGCCGGATGGAGCGTGAACGCCGCGCGCAAGACAGCGATGCTGATCTGCGCGTGCTGCGTGCTGCCGATCGCGTTCGTCTCACAAGTCGACAACCTCTGGGGTGCCGTCGCGATCGTCGGGCTGGCGGCGGCAGCGCATCAGGGCTGGTCCGCGAACCTCTTCACCACCGCCTCCGATCTCTTCCCGAAGCGCGCATTGGGCGCGGTGGTCGGCATTGGCGGGATGGCGGGCTCGATCGGAGCGGTGCTGTTCTCGGAGGTGATCGGTCAGGTCCTGCAACGCACCGGCCACTACTGGGTGCTGTTCGCGATAGGCGCGCTTGCCTACCTCGTCGCCCTTGCCGTCATGCAGATGCTGACGCCGCGCATGGCGCCCGCGAAGCTCAACGCGTGAAAGCGTGAGACGCGTCAGCCGCGGGCCGCTGTCGATTCACGGACGATGAGCCTCGGCTCGAACACCGAATGCCCAGCCTCCGCATGGCCCGCGAGCGCGTCGATGAGCTTTTGCATCGCGAGCTCGCCCATTTTCTCGCTCTGAATATCGACGGTGGTGAGCGCGGGCGCTGCGTACTCGCCGTACGGGACGTTGTCGACACCGGTTACCGACAGCTCGTGCGGCACCTTGATGCCGAGCGACACCGCCTCTTTCATGAAGCCGAGCGCGATCAGGTCGTTGTAGCAGATCACCGCCTGCGGCCTGCGCGGACCGAGCATCATGCGCGAGCACGCGTCCTGGCCGGCGCGCGCGGTCGGCGCGTGAGCGTCGTAGACGTCGAGCGTGAGGCCGCCTTCCTCAAGACACTCGCGCGCACCGCGAATGCGCTCGTCATTGATGCGAGCCTGCCCGAAACCAAGGTAGGCGATGTGACGATGTCCAAGGTTCAGCAGATGCCGCGCGACCATGTAGGTTGCGAGCCGGTTGTCGATACCGACGCTCGGAATCGGCAGCGCCTCGCTGCGCCTCAACAGCACAAGTGGCTTGCCGAGATCAAGCAGCCACTGCGCCTCGTCGTCGGGCATCCGCGAGCTGACGATCAGGCCGTCAACGCGCTGCGCGAGTGCTTCGATCAGGGGGCGCTCGCGCGCCTGGTTTTCGTCGGTGTCGACGAGCAGCAGCGTGTAGTCGTGCCGCAGCGCGACGCGGTTGGCGCCTTTCACGACGCTCGTGAAGTGCGGATTGCTGATGTCAAGAATGGTCAGCCCGATGGTGCGGGAGCGGCCGGTGATCATCGACCGCGCAAGCGGATTCGAGCGGTAGCCGAGTTCCTCGATCGCAACCTTCAGGCGCGCCTCGACCGGTGCGGAGAAGCGCTGCGCACCGTTCATGTACTTGGACACCGTGGCGACCGACACGCCGGCCGCCGCGGCAACGTCGCGAATAGTTGGGGAAAGTTTTTTCATGCAGAAGGTAACGTTTTCTCTTTTGTTTCCCGATTGTCGCAGAAAGCGCGGTCAGGCAGGCGAATGTCATTTGTTGCAATCGCTGTCTGATAGCGGTGTATCCGGCAATCCGCGCTGAATCTCCTTCATCGTTCTCGTTCAGAAAACGTTTTCTAAAGATCATTTTCAAGGAGTTCTTTTATGAGCCAAACAGTCACAGCGTCCAAGCCCTTCCGGCGTCTGCTGCTGACCGGCGCAGCCGGCAACCTGGGCCGCCAGCTGCGCGGCGCGCTCGCCCATTGGGCCGACGTCGTGCGCGTGAGCGACATCGCGCAGCTCGGCGAACCTGCGCCGCACGAGGAAACGAGCATCGTCGATCTGGCGGATCGGCCGGCGGTGATGCAACTCGTCGAGGGCGTCGATGCGATCGTGCATCTCGGCGGTATCTCCGTCGACGCCCCGTTCGACGATCTGCTCGGAGCGAACATTGCCGGCACATACAACGTGTATGAGGCCGCGCGCAAGCACGGTGTGAAGCGTGTCGTGTTCGCGAGCTCCAATCATGCGATCGGTTTTCATCCGGTCACCGAAGTGCTCGACGCCGACGCGCCGCAGCGCCCGGACAGCCTCTACGGCGTCACGAAGTGCTTCGGCGAGGCGCTCTCCCGCTACTACTACGATCGTTTTGGCATCGAGACGGTGTGCCTGCGAATCGGCTCGTCGTTCGAAGAGCCGAAGAACCCGCGCATGCTCGTCACCTATCTTAGCTACCGCGACTTCATCGAACTTGTGCGGTGCTCGCTATTCACGAACCGCGTCGGGCACGTGGTCGTGTACGGCGCGTCGAACAATCCGGTCAAGTGGTGGGACAACACGAAAGCCGGCTTCCTCGGCTTCAACCCGCGTGACAGCGCAGCGCAGTTCGCAGAACGTTTCCCCGCGACCGCACCGAGCGACTTGCGCGACGATCCCGCACAACGCTTTCAGGGCGGCCCATTCGTGCTTGGCCAGCCAATGGAGGCGAAGCAGTGATCGGTCATTGAAAAGCATGTGCCCCGGTAGCGAGTCGGAAACCGCAATGGCTGCCGTGACATCGCTAGCCGGCAAAATTCAGTGAGATGAGACGTAGTCCGACTTCGCGTGCGCGGGCGGAATGGCAAAGCTCTCGCGCATGCGCTTCGTCTCCGCCGCGGGTGTGAGCCCAAAAAGCCGTTTGAACTCCCGGTTGAACTGCGAAGGGCTCACATAGCCCACAGCATGGCTCGCAGCCTCCGCGGTCATGTCCTGGCGCACCATGAGCAGACGAGCCTGATGCAAGCGCGTGGACTTCACGTACTGCATGGGCGACGTCTGCGTGATGGCCTTGAAATGGCTATGAAACGTGGGCACGCTCATGCCGGCCTCACTGGCCAGTTGCGCAAGATCGAGCGGCTGCGCGTAGGTGGCGTGGATGCGGCGCAACGCCTTCCCGATCTTGCCGAACTGCCCCTGCATGGCCAAAGCCGCGCGCATGGCATTGCCCTGTGCGCCCGTCAGCACGCGGAAATACAGTTCGCGTACCAGCGCCGGGCCGAGGACGGCGGCTTCGAGCGGCTGGTTCATCGCCTCCAGGAAGCGCAACACGGACGCTCGCAGCGCAGGGTCCATCGGGCTGGACATCATGCTTTGCGGCGGCGCGCCCTCCTCTGCCGGCATACGGCCGCGATCGATCTGGATCATCAACTCGGCCGCTACCTGAAAATCGAGGTGCATGTAGATGGCCAGCAAAGGGTTCGTGGGCGTCGCATCGGTTTCCATCGTAAACGGCACCGGCACCGCTACCGCCAGGTAGTGTTGCTCGTCGTACAGGTAAACCTGTTCGCCGAAATAGCCCCGTTTGCATCCCTGACAAACAATCACGATGCCGGGATCGTACAAAACCGGCGTGCGGGAGAGCGGCCGGTTCGAACGCAAAACACGCACGTCGGGCATGGCCGTGAGGTTGTATCCCTCCTCCGGCGCCAGCGCCTGGAGCAAAGTCACCATACGTTGCTGATCCGCTCTGGAAGGCGGTTGGCTGCGCTCAATCTGTTTCACGAAATTTTGCTCGTCTCAGAGGATTAGGCAATAAAAACAGAATATAAGACCTCAAACACCAACGGGCAAACGCATACGATGTAACTCCCATTGTTTCTTCTGGAGCGGTTCCATGTCATCTACAAAGACGTTGCTCATTACGGGCGTCAGCAGCGGTTTCGGCCGCGCGCTGGCCCAGGAAGCGATCGCCGCCGGTCATCGCGTGGTCGGCACAGTACGAAGCGAACAGGCGAAACAGGCGTTCGAAGCACTCGCCCCGAATCGGGCTCTGGGTTGGATACTCGACGTGACCGACTTCGACGCCATCGATGGCGTCGTCGCCGATATCGAGACCACGATCGGCCCGGTCGACGTGCTCGTCAACAACGCCGGGTACGGTCACGAGGGTGTGATGGAGGAATCGCCGCTGAGCGAGATGCGCAGGCAGTTCGACGTGAACGTGTTCGGCGCTGTCGCGATGATGAAAGCCGTCCTGCCCTACATGCGCGAGCGTCGCCGCGGACATATTCTCAACCTGACTTCAATGGGCGGCTTCATCACGATGCCGGGCATCGCGTATTACTGCGGCAGCAAGTTCGCGCTGGAAGGCATCTCCGAAGTGCTCGGCAAGGAAGTCAAACCGTTCGGCATCTCCGTGACCGCCGTCGCGCCGGGTTCGTTCCGCACTGACTGGGCCGGGCGCTCGATGATCCGCACACCGCGTTCGATTCCGGACTACGACGCCCTGTTCGACCCGATCCGGCAAGCGCGCGAAGAGAAAAGCGGCAAGCAGACCGGGGATCCCGTGAAGGCTGCGCGCGCGATGCTGGCCGCCATCGCCAGCGAGGCGCCGCCGGCGCACCTGCTCCTAGGCAGTGATGCACTGGGTCTGGTGCGAGCGAAGCTGTCCGCGCTCGCCGATGAGATCACACAGTGGGAACCCCTCACCCGTTCGACGGACGGTTGAACGTCCAGGGCGTACTTACACCGGGCTGGCACATCGAGGGACGTTCAGTTTTTTCCAGCCATAGGGCGTGCTCTCGAAGGGCAAACGACGTTGACTCGCAGCAAGGCTGCTGCTGTCCTTCTCCCATGTCTTACCTCGTTGATACAAATCCTTACAAACTCTCAAACGCACGCCCCTTGAGCCTTCTGGCCCCTCTCGGAAGATAATCGAAAGCAACGCTTCACAGGACTTTCTCATTTCAATCCTTACCCTTCGTTGGGCACGATCGTTCCCAATCAATTACGAGGTGAAAAATGGAAGAGATCAGGAAGTGGTTTGGAGTCGGTGCAATATTCAGCGCAAGCGTGCTGGCGTTCGCGAGCATGGCCGCGAGAGCGCAGGATCATGATGGCGATCACCACAACCAGCAGTACAAGCATGTCTTGCTGATCAGTGTGGACGGGATGCATGAGGCCGATCTGGTCAACTACGTCAAGACACACCCGGGATCCACCTTCGCGAAGCTCGTCAAACATGGAGTCGAATACAGCGACGCTTCGACCTCCAGGCCCTCGGACTCGTTTCCAGGGCTTCTGGCCTTTGCAACTGGCGGCAGTCCCCTTAGCCACGGCGTCTTCTATGACGATACTTACGACGCTACCCTGTTCCCACCGGGCAGTAATTGCACCGGCACGCCCGGCACGGAAGTCAGCAACTTCGAAGCACTCGATTGGGATCTGACCAAGCTGGACGGCGGATCGCCGCCACCCGGCGCAACGTTCGATCCACGCAATCCTCACATCAATCCCGCGAACCTCGCGTTGCGCAAGACCGCCAATGGCTGCGAGCAGGTCTGGCCGCATCTATACATGAAGCACCATACGAACACGATCTTCGAGATCATCCATGAGGCCGGTCTGCGCACTGCATGGTCGGATAAGCACCCGGCCTACGAGATCCTCAACGGGCCGTCGGGGTTGGGACTGGACGAACTCTACGCCCCCGAGATCAACTCGACCTCCCTGCAAGCGAATGGCTATCCGAACGCGCCTGCGACCGCCGATTGGACCGCCGACCCGATCTATACCCGGACGTACGACGGCTTCAAGGTCAAGGTCGTCCTGAACTGGATCCACGGACTGGATCAGACCGGGACGAAGCAGGTCGGTGTGCCGGCGATCTTCGGCATGAACTTTCAGGCGGTCAGCGTCGGACAGAAGGTCACGGTGGGCATGGAAGGCGCCACCACGACCCGTGGTGGCTATAGTGACGCAGCCGCGACTCCGACCGTGCCGTTGGAGCAATCGCTGGACTTTGTCGATGCCTCGCTGGGCCAGATGTACGATGCACTCAACGCGGGCCATCTGCTGCAATCGACACTGTTCATCGTCGGCGCCAAGCATGGCCAGTCGCCGATCGACGTCAAGCAGCTTCACATGCTTAGCGGTTCGAAAAACGCTTATGCGACCGCCGACGTGAGCGACCCTGCCACCCTGCTCACCAATGGCGGCGTAGCGGTCGCCCAGGAAACGGCCGACGACGTGTCGCTCTTATGGCTCAAAAACCACGGCGATAGAGATCAGGCAGTATCGATCCTCAGCGCTGACCAGGCGAGCGTCAATTCCACCCGCATCCAGACGCTCTATGACGGCGCAACCTTGAAGTCGATCTGGGGCGATCCTGCGGAGGGCCGTGTTCCTGACATCATCATCCAGCCGATACATGGGACGATTTACAGCGGGAGCGCGGCCAAGCTGGCCGAGCACGGCGGCCTGACCACCGACGATACGAACACGCTGCTAGTGGTCTCCAATCCGAAGCTGGAAAGAAAGGTCGTCGATAGTCCCGTGACCAATATGCAGGTGGCGCCGACCATTCTGAAAGCGCTCGGCCTCGACCCACACAAGCTGGTGGCCGTTCAGCGTGAAGGCACCCAGACCCTTCCGGGCATCGAGACCACTGGGAACGATGATCACGGTGGCCATTCGGAGTAACGGCAGTGAAAGCGCCGGCGGTCAGTTTTAGCTTCAGACCGCTGGCGTGGTGTGTTCCTGAGAGGGTTTCTTCGGCGAAGACGGCCTCTCAGGTATCCGTTAGATCGTGAGTCCCCTGGAGCGGAAGTCGATCGCCGAATCTTCATGATCGACCAGAACAGATCGATTCTTGCCCTGCCGTTTAGCGTCGTAGAGCCCGCGGTCGGCAAGCCTGAATGTTGCCTGCACGCTGATTCCCTCCGCGAGCCTCGAAATGCCGATGCTCACCGTCACCGCATGCCCCGAAGTCCGGAGGGTCGCCACGCTGCTGCGGATCTGTCGTGCGAGCGCGCACGCGTCTTGTTGACCACCTTCGAATATCACGCCGAACTCCTCGCCACCAAGGCGCCCACAGACGTGTGGGCTCGCGCATCGCTCGATTGCATGCGCGACGGCCACCAGTACCTGATCGCCGACTTCGTGCCCCGAGGTGTCATTGATCTTCTTGAAATCGTCGACATCGATGAGCAGGAGATAGGATTCGCCGCTGACCGAACGGACGCGGCACTCGTCGATCGACAGCATGAAGCTTCGACGAGTGTGAATCTCGGTTAGCGCGTCCCTGAACGCGAGTCTCGCCAGTTCCTGCTGCACGACGAAGGTCTTCTTCCGCTCCTGCACGAAGAGAAGATTGAGCAGCAGCCCAAGCGCCACACCCGACAGCACGAAAAGCAGGATCCAGTTTGCATCCTGCGCGCGGATCAGGACGCTTGCCTCACCATAGGAGATGATCAGCCAGACAGCGAGCGCGCTCGCCAGATAGTTGTAGTACCCCGTGAATACCGGCGCCATGCCGACATTGATTGCAACACCCATGGGGAGCACCCAGAACGCCGGAGTCTGCGTACCGGTCACGTTGGTATGAAACGCAAGTGCCGTGAAGACGGCGCAGGCGAAACGCCCGACGGCATCCATCACCGATCCGCGGGACGCGTAAGTCAGACCCATAGCGGTCAGCATGCCCCCGATCGCTATCAGCGTGACTGGCTCGTTGAATGTGGCATGCGGATTTGCAGACGCTCGAGATATCAGCCACGCGACGAACCCGAAGATCTGGACGGAAACAGCGAGATGGCGGGTGTTTTGCGCCGCACTCGTCCAGAAAAGGCGCCTTTCCGCCGAATCTCGAAAGCTGCTCCGCTTCTCGAGCGATCCTATTCTTCGTGCGTACGACATGCCTGCCTTTACCACCTTTCAAGAGCATAGTTATCTGCCAGGGTGCGACTGGCGCGCTGCACCTGGGTGCCACCCGATTCGCAGTAGATGCCCTTCCAAGATTGTCGAAACTGGAACGTCACGCAACTCCCCGAGCCTCGCGCGACACCGGATCGGCGGCGTGGATTCGGGACAATACACCCGTATATCGACGCGCCTTGAAGCAAACTTTAGAGCGTTCCGGTCAACTGACACCCGCGCACCTGCTCTGTCACCAAATAGCGAGTTATCAAAGGTACTGATCCTGCCTTTTTTCTGCGCGGTGGTAAAGGGCCAGACGATGCGTCGCCGGTATCAGGCAGGGTGTATCGACAGCGGCATCACGCTGGTCAACGCATGGTTTTTATCCATGCCTATCAAAAACTCGCATGCGATTAAATCTTTTGCGATTGACATCGGATGCATCTTTCTCCATTATTCAACGCACACGATTACATCGCATGCGATTTAATCTGCTCAACACCCTTATTCACACAGGAATCCATCATGACCAAGATCGAACAAGTCCTCCACTCAGGCAACAGCCACGCCACGATCAATCACGACGCCGATGTCAAGCGCGGTGAGCTCGGCGTCCTCGACCTCAAGCTGTCAGCGCCCGACGGTGAAAGCCGCGAGTTTATCGCCACCGAGCTGCACCCGAGAGCCGAACAGTTGTTTTCGGGCGCGTGGTCGGCCTGTTACATCAGCGCGTTCGAGATCGCGGCCTCGTTGAAGAAGGTCACGCTGCCGTCCGACTACTCCGTGGACATCCAGGTAAGCATTGGGTCGGTTGGTAACGGGCATTGCCTCGGCGCCCAGTTCACCATCCGCGTGCCGGGTCTGGCAACGGAAGTCGTCGAGGCACTCGCGCGCCAGGCCCATCAGCTCTGCCCGTACTCGAAGGCTGTGCACGGCAACATCGAGGTCGGCCTGAACGTCGTTACGGCGTGACAGATACATCGCATACGATTACATCGCGCAATATTTAAATACGCTTAATACCCTCATACACATAGGAATCCATCATGGAAAAGATCGAAAAAGTCCTCGCCTCAGGCAACTCCCACGCCACGGTCAATCGCGACCCCAGTCTCCAGCGCGGTCAGTTTGGCGTCTTTGACCTCAAGCTGACAGCGCCCGGCCTGGAAAGCCTCGAGTTCGTCGCCACCGAGCCCCACCCGACAGCCGAGAAGTTGTTTGCGGGCGCGTGGTCGGCCTGTTACACCACCGTGTTCGGGATCGCGGCCTCGCTGAAGAAGGTCAAGCTGCCGTCCGACTATTCCGTGGACATTCAGATAAACGTTGGGCAAACCGGTCCCGCGTGGTTCCTCGGCGCCCAGTTCACCATCCGCGTGCCAGATCTGGACAAGGAAGTCGTCGAGCAAATCGCGCACCTGACCCATACGATCTGCCCGTACTCGAAGTCTGTGCGCGGCAACATCGAGATCGGCACGAACATCGTCACGGCGTGATCGGATAAAGCACACGCGTCTAGCTAAATTTCTTTTGAAGGAATTCCTATCATGAAGACCAAACTCATCGTTGCACTGCTCGTCGCAGTTTCGGCGTCCTTCACCGCACCGGCGTTCGCCAGCGGCTATGGACCGGCCCCCTTCTACAAGCCATCGGTTGGCGCACCGGCGTCGCAAAGCGGTCAGAGCGCGCGAACCGTCGCCGCCGAACGCGACGACGTAACGGGCTCGAAAGAGGCGTATGGCGGAGCAGTCTCCGGACAGTCCCAAGCGGGGAGCCATGTCGCCGTGACGCCGCGCGATAACCTCTTCGCACGCCACTAGACCGTGCATCCATCCGTCGCTGGGCCGTCGCGCATCGTCGCTCGTTATGCGCGACGGCCACAGCTTCGGATGGGTCGTGGTCTATTTACTAAGGAGGACGGAAGCAATGTTCAGTCACGCGGCAGTGGTCCGACGTTCGTTATATTGCGATATAATCGCATGCGATATATCACGCTGTGTTTGTCTTGCGGAACATCGTGCTTTAGCCAAAGAGGATACAGATGAAAACGACGAACCAAGCGCCCGCTGCAGTCGCGCCGCTCTCGGACTACCTTTGCTTTGCGATCTACTCCGCGAACCTGGCATTCGGCAAGGCATACAAGCCGATGCTCGAGGAGCTTGGACTCACTTACACGCAATACATCACGATCGTTGCGCTTTGGGAGGAAGACAACCAGACCGTCAGCGGTCTGGGCGAGAAGCTGTTTCTTGAATCCAACACGCTCACGCCGATGCTGAAGAAGCTCGAGGTGATGGGTTATCTGGAGAGGCAGCGCAATCCCGAAGACGAGCGTCAGGTGCGAGTCAGTCTCACGAAAAACGGTCGACGGCTGCGCGAAAAAGCCCTGCCTATGAGTCTCTCTGGGGCGACTGGGCTCACGCCAGACGAGTTCGTCAAAGTGCAGAAGGCGATCGTGGCGCTGAGGAACAATCTGATCAAGTCAGTCCAGGCCGGCGAATAAGCATTGAGTCGTCCCTCATTCGTGTCACGGGTTGAGACCAATCCGCTCATAGACGCGCGGCGTTCCCCGACTTCCTGTCGAATTGCGATCTACGTAATTTGTCTCGATTCGGGCACTGTAGGTGCTTTGAATGCATCGGGATGTTCGTGACGAAACCAATCTTTCACCTCGTCGTGATTGAGCGCAAAGAATTCGCGCGATCGCGGTATCAGGACGAAACCGAAAGCGAGCAGACAGGTGGCAAGGCCGAAGCCTGTATAGACCTTGCTCACCGCCCAATGCGTGAGCGCCGCGCCAGCGATCATCGGTCCAACAATGCCGGCAATCTGCGTGGTCATCATGCTGGCAGCGAGAATGCGCACGCGAAAATTCTGCGGGATAGCCAGTGAACGATGAGTCGCGCCAACGAGTCCCATCGACGCATTGGCGAAACCCACACATGTCAGCGCCAATACGAGAACGATGGGTGAATGGGCCCAGCCCGAAGCAGCAAGCGCCAGCCCTTCGCACATAGCGGCCCCTACGCGGACATTGAACCGGCCGAACCGACTGACGAGGGCGTCAGAACCACGAAAGCTGCCGAGTAGCAAACCTATGGATAAGGCCGCTTCGCAACCACCTAGCCAGAGACCCGACAGCCCGAGTGATTGAACTTTGAGCGGGATCAGCATGCCGACTGCAGGGCCCTGAAATATCCAGACGAGGAAGTTGACAAGTGTCCAGCCGCGCTCCAGTGGAACGATCCATTTGGCATGCAGTCCGGCGCGCAGATCTTCCCACCAACGGGTTAAACCGCGCTGGTGTTCACGGTGCCGAGACTGGGATGGAAGCTGCAAAGTCACGTAGGCAGCGACGCCAAGCAGAACACCGTTCATCCAGAATGTTGCAGCGATACCGCCCAAGGCCAGTGTCGCGCCAGCCAAGGCAGGTCCTAAGGCACGGCCAAGCGCTTGCGTCGATTTACGAAGACGAAGCGCTTCTGCCAAACGATTCGCCGGAACAAGTTCAGCCGAAATGGTGGAGCTGGCCGGATCGATGAACGCTTTCGCCATAACGGTGACGACGCCTATGCAGATGATGAGCATCAGTCGGTAGTCGGACAGCGAGGCGAGCGTAGCGAGGGTAAAGGCGACGACCATTAACGCGCAGACACCCCATACAATCTGCGGTCTCTTCGCGTATCGATCCCCTAGCGGCGACAGCAGCGGCATTGCAAAAATCGTGGTGATGGCAATGCTTACGCTGTAGATCGCAAGGTCATGCGCGCCGCCCTGATGAACAATCCACCAAGGGAGCGTGATATAGCCAACCATGTCTGCCAGGATCGTCAGAAGATCGCTGAGAAGCAGACTGGCAAGAGAGGGGGCGATTGCGTTTATGCGAGAGTGGATTCCCCGAAACACCGCTTTCTCCCCTGTTGAGTTCGACGATGCTACCTCAACATTTTTCCCGTAGTGTAGGTGAACGTTTCCAGACGCCTTAGTTTCCCTAGTGGGACGATGAACCGCCGATTCGCGACTGACGATGCGTCAGATAGCGATTGGCAGCAATCCACGGGGGTATGCCGACTCGCGGAAAAGGGTCCGACAGGTTCCTCAGTCTTCCAGCTCAATACGGTATCGCAGAGCCTCGGCGAATCCATACGCCGCGGTCTTTCTGAAACGCTCGACCAGAACACCGTCGCAAGCTGCGATGACCTTCTGAGAGGCTATGTTGTCAGGATCCGTGGTGAGCTCCACGTAGGCCAGGCCTTGTCGCCTCGCTTCGCCCAGCATTAAATTGAGCGCCTGCCTGGCGTAACCGTTGCCTCGCTTCCACGGCACGATTGAAAAGCCGATATGGCCGAGCACATACGGTGGCAATTCCGCAGTTCCAGCTTGCCAACGAAATCCGATCGCGCCGCACATGTCGCCGTCCCAAATCCATCGAACGATGCCTGGCAGGCGAGCCACGGTCGAGCCATCGGGCAAAGGAATCGGTCCACCCGACGCGGTCGGATCATCAAGGCCATCGACAAACGCATCCGCGTTCATTTCGATGGCGTGCAATTGTTCGCGCGCGGCTGCCTCCTTGCGAACATTGTCAGGTGACCACCCCGCCTCCAGCGCCGCAACGTAGCTCGGCAGCAATGCGGTCGTCGGTTTCAACAGTTCAATTTTGCTTATTTGAGTCGACGTGTGTCGAAGCTGCGCCGCTGCCTGCCAGCGGACCGCAAACCGCCAGCCTGTTTCAGGGCCGGCGTTACTCATCCCCACGGATCAGGGTTGGCGTTTGCCGCGGCCACCAGCGGGTTTGCCATCCGGCTTACGTGCCCCCGCAGCTGACTTGCTGGCGAGTTTGCTGCGTGGCTTTTGCACGCTGAATGGGCTACCGCTGGACAAGCTTGTGCCTTTGCCCGCGGCCACAGCGCGCTGCGCCGCAGGCTTGCGTTTGTTTTCGCCGCTTTGCGGGCGCGGTTTATTGCCGAGCACCTGCATGGCGCCCGGCGCGGCTTGCGGCACTTTCGGCTTCTTAGGCTTTTTGAGCTTTTTGATGATCTCGCCCGTCGCGCTAGTTTGCGGCACGCGGTGTTCGGCTTCAAAACCCGGCTCTTCTTCACGGGGCAGCGTTTGCCGGATCAGCGCTTCAATCGCGGCCAGTTGCGGCGCTTCATCGGCACACACCAGGGACACCGCCACGCCGCTGGCGCCCGCGCGGCCGGTACGGCCAATACGGTGCACATAGTCTTGCGCCACGATCGGCAGATCAACGTTGATCACCAGCGGCAGGTCGTCGATATCCAGCCCGCGCGCAGCCACATCGGTGGCTACCAGCATCAGTACTTCGCCCGTCTTGAAGCGCTCCAGCGCACGCAGGCGCGCGGGTTGCGGTTTGTCGCCGTGGATGGTGTCGACCGAATAGCCCGCTTCATCCAGCATGGCCGCCAGGTAATCCACGCCATTGCGAGTTTTGACGAACACCAGCGCGTGCTCCCAGTGGTTCTCAGCCACAAGATGCATGAAGAGGTCAGGCTTGTTCTTTTTATCCACCGGCACCACCCACTGCTTGATCTTGCTGGCCGTGGCATTGGGCGGGCTGACGCTGATATTGACCGGGCCGTGCAGAATGCCCGCCGCCATGACGCGGATATCATCGGTAAACGTGGCGGAGAACAGCAGGGTCTGGCGTTGAGCGGGCAAGGCAGCAAAGACGGTGTTGAGTTCGCGCTCAAACCCCAGATCCAGCATGCGGTCGGCTTCATCCAACACCAGCGTTTGTACTTCATCAAACTGCACTGCGTTCTGGCGATTGAGATCCAGCAAACGGCCCGGCGTGGCAACGAGCACATCCACGCCTTTGCGCAACTTCATCATCTGCGGGTTGATACTCACACCGCCGTAGGCAGCCAGAAATCGTAAGTCGAGGCCTTTGCCGTATTCGATAAAGCTTTGCAGCACTTGTTCGGCCAGTTCACGCGTAGGCACCAGCACCAGAACACGCGCGCGGTTGCTGGACACCGCCGGGCCGTGTTGCACCAGGCGTTGCAACAGCGGCAGCGCAAAACCTGCCGTTTTGCCAGTGCCGGTCTGTGCCGCAGCCAAGACGTCCTTGCCACTAAGCACAGCAGGAATCGCCTTGACCTGCACCGGCGTAGGTGTCTGGTAATTGAGGTCCTGCACATTACGCAGCAAGGGATCGATCAGGCCAAGCGAGGCAAAAGACATTGGCGTATTCCGGGCTAAAGCCGCAATTCTAGCTGTTACCGCCTGATTGCGCCGCGCGCGAGAGGAGACCGTCAGCTCCGGACCGATAGTTCAGATCTGAAGAAATGCATACCTCAACCTCGGTCAAGTCATCAGTTCAGTTGACTGGCTGAGGGACTGGAAACGTCCACGCGCCGCTGAGGATTTCGGCGCGCGGGCGGTACAGCCGCACGGTGTAATTCCAGCCGGCGACGACGGGCAGACAATTGGGCACCTGTCCATTGCAACCACCGAACTGCATAGTAATTGCACCGTCGCTCCCTTTCTTCGCAGTGGTGTTATTGATCGAGTACGCGTTCAACGGGTTCTTCTCAAAGTACCCTTGGGCGTTGTACACGCTCACTGACCAGAAGGCATCCACGGGAACGTCCTTGACTGAAAGTCGATAGACAGTCTTTGCGTCGCTCTTCGCCGGCGTGAAGCTGAGATAGGTTGCGTCCTTGTCGGGGTTGCCGCCCCATCCTGCCGCGGTGCCGATCAGGTGTCGTACCGGGTCGACCTCCTCTTTGGTGCCGAACTCTCGCTTGAAATCGGGAATCGTGGAAGCGAGAACCAACAGCGGATCGCGAATCTTCCTCTGACTCACGGCATCCCAGTTGGGCATGTCGAGCTCACCCGGTGACTTCTGACTGACGGTAATCGCGTCCTGCAGGTTGTGGACCTGCTTGATGTCGTCCGGGCTATTCGGATCGACCAGCGTTCGTATCGCGACGACGACGTAACGCGTCCCGACATTCTCTCGCGTCAGGGTATGTGTACCCCCACCGTAGAATACGTTCGGCGTGTAGTGATCCTCATTGATAACCTGCATCGCCATGAAACGCTTGCCCGGATCAGGCATCTTGATCGTCACCGGCCCGGCGTCGAGATCGAAGACACCCGATGAATAGAGCGTGTCCCGATTCAGGCGGATGACGGCCTGATGATCGATCGACGCGGGCTCCCGGCGATGAAGCAGTTTCCCCAGCCCCCCTTGTTTTGCCAACGCAACGACATACATGTCTGTTTCCGCGCGAACAAAATTATCGACCGTCACGGGAACCGTCGCGCCCGCCGACGGCTCCGCGACGGTTTGCGATTGAGCGGTGCCAATGGCGGCGAGAGCAATGCCCGTGACACAAGTGCTGATCAGTGCAGTTTTCTTCATGGATAGTCGGTTCGTTAGTTGGAGTAAGGCCAACAATGTTGCGATGGCGGCAACTTGTCATCTTTCGCTATCCCCGCTTTCTTGCTCAATACGAAGACTCGGTGATGTCGTTGAGCTTCCAGCTCTTGTCGAACCACGGAGCAAGCGGACCATAAAGCCGGAAAATCGTTAGCCAACTTTTTCCTGGAATGGTTTGAATCCAGTTGTTTTCTTTGCCGACTGGCACTTTCGGACCGAAATACAGGTCCACGGAACCGTCCGGATTTTTCAGGAGCCCTTTTTCGCTGGATAAGCTTGGAAACTGCTGATCTGCTTGCAGCATGGAACGCGTCTGGGTGTCATAGAGCACGACGGACCAGAAGTCCTTGACCGGCACGTTGGGAGACACATGAAGGGTGTAGTCCTTACCACCGTCAAACGGTTTGCCGGCCGCGTCGAAATTGGCCGCGGCATACTGCGAGCCTATACCCGGCATGGCGACGGCCATCGCAGGCGTATCGACCGTCGCCGTATAGAAGAACATCGTCCGCGCGTCAAAGTTGCGCGCGCCGTTGTTCAACCATTCATAGCTTCCGCCGACAAACGGCGTATTCCAATGGCGATCTGGATAGATAAGCACCGCTTTGTCGCGACTGGAAAAGTCGATCGCGCGTGCTGTCGCATTGCCCACCGCGACAGCATCGGTGAGTAACTTTGTCATTCTCGCGTCCGGGGCAAAAGGCTTGCCTTTTTCCATACCGATTGATGCGAAGAGCCCCGTCATATCCGGACCATACGCGCCTGCCGGCTCCTCCTGAATGATCTGGTTCACCTCGTCATAGAACTTGATGTTATTGGCGTGGACCGTGTTCATCACGCGGCCGGAAAGATTGACGAATCGGGTCGGCCCAGGCGCGCTCGCCTGAGACAGTGGATAGACGCGCAGATGTGCCTTCAGGCTGGCCACGCCGGGACCTGGGTCGCCATTCTTCATGAACGCCCGGCCGAATAATAGGTTGCCGAATGTGGGCGACTTGACGATGTAGTAGCCACTCTTTGGCAATTCACCTTTATAGCCGGGCGGCACGAACAGAAATTTGCCACCTTTTCCTTTATCCGGGCCTGCGTTGCACAGGTCAGTGACATAGCGGAACCAGAAGTCGTCGACAACACCGAGTATGTTGGGTGGCGTTTCGACTACAACGGGGCCGTCTTTCAAATCCATCCAGTTCCAGAAGTACACCGTTTCGGTGTTGGCTGTCAGAAATAAGGACTTCGAATCCATCAGGGACTCGAACACGCCAACGGTGCTGCCAACCGCGCCGGCTTCTCTCAGCCCGCCTCGAATCGCGACAAGCGACGCATCCGGGGATGCCATTGAGGAACGCTTCAACGCCGCGCATGAAGTCGAGATTGTCGTAGACCTTCTGTGCTGTCTCTGGCGAGGGCACGCCGTCGGTGAAATTCAGCTGCCCAATCCGCGTTTCAACCCGGTCAGGCGTGGTAATTTCCGGCGGTATGGGCGTCGTCATCCTGTACGTCGACGGTGCAGCAAGTGCGTAAGTGCTCGATAGCGCAAGGGTCATAGCGAGGCGGGACAAGACTCTCGGATGGCAAGTCATTCAGGCTCCAGACGTAGTTATCGTTCGTGGTCATACGAGCGCGCTGGACACACCTTGTGTCGGTGATGGGGTAACCAGCGTGCCCATGGCACTTCATATGGCGCGACTGCTCGGACAAGCATTACAAAACGGTTTCGAATTAGACGATACCGATTAATTCACCGCGCGGATACTAATCGCGCGCAATATTCCCGCCATTAATTCACGCTGAATTACGATTAATTCGCCTTGAATAAATCACGTCGCTTTGTAAGTGTTGCTGGTAAACGCGTTTGAATTTTGTTAACTTCGGCGAACCCATTGCGCCGGAGTCCAGATGAAGTGTGTTGTAGAGCTGAGCGAAGCCGAGGAAAAGACCTTGCAACAGATGTCGTTGAACCACCAGCATCGCGACATGCGCATCCGGGCCGCGGGCGTGATGATGCTCGGCCGCAAGATCAAACTGACTGAAGTGGCTGCGCAGCTCAGCGTGAGCGGGCAGTCGGTCTACAACTGGGCGCGCGCGTGGCGGGAATCCGGCATATGTGGGCTGCTGGTCGGTCATAAAGGCGGACGTCCCCGTTCGTTGTCTGAAGCCATGATCGCCACCGCCATCGAGGCGGCCAGCGTCGAATTGATGACGCTCAGACAGATTGCGCAGCGCGTTGAAGAAGCTCATGGTGTGCAGTTTCCCTGCCGCCTGGATACCTTGTCGACTGCGCTCAAACGAGCGGGGTTTTCCTACAAGCGTGGTCGCTATTCGCTCAAAAAAAGCGTAGCCCCGAGGAGTTCGCCGTGAAGGCCTCCACCCTCGCGAAGCTACAGCAGGCCGCACTCGACGGTGCGTGCCAGCTGTTCTACTTCGATCAATCGGGGTTCAGTGCTTCGCCCCCGGTGCAGCGCGGCTGGTCGCCCATCGGCGAACCGCATCGTGTGTTCCCGCAACCGCACTGCAAACGCTCCGTCCTTGGTGCACTGGATTTCGGCGCCAACCTGCTGACGTATCACACCAGCAAGACCACGATCAAACGCCCCGATGTCGTGCAATTCCTTGAGCAGATCGCGCGGAAAAGCACGCCCGGTCTGACGACCGTAGTGGTGCTCGACAACGCCTCGATCCATCACAACATCGATCAGGAAACAATCGACCGATGGTTTCTCGAACATCGCATGGTGCTGTTCTATCTGCCGCCCTACAGCCCCGAACTGAATCTCATCGAAATCCTCTGGAAGCACGCCAAGTATCACTGGCGCGGCTTCGTCACCTGGACCAAGGAAACCATCGATGCCGAGGTCAAAAAACTGCTCGACGGATTCGGCTCAGATTTTCAAATCAGATTTTCGTGAACACTTAGTTGAAATCCGGGTTGAATACGCCATCGGGAAACTACCTGGCGTCAGAGTGACGGGTTCTTGGTACGATCGTATTAGTACAAACGTACCAAATGCGCCTCCACCCAACTACCAACAGCCAATGACGACGGAACAAAACGCACGCGTGCAGCGCGTTCACCCTGAATCCGGGCCTAAAGCCCGCCTGGTGCAGGAGGCGATTCTCCTGTTTGCCCGTCATGGCATCGAAGGGGTGTCGATTCGGACGCTCAATAAGGCCGCTGGAATCACGAGTCAGAACGCCGTGTATCACTATTTCGGCGATATGTGGGGGCTTGTCGAAGCCGCCATCAAGCTTTCTATCAATCAGTACCTTGACGGCGTAAGCGGTCTGCTGGATGCCGCCGAAAACGACGCTGAGATGAGCGGACCACTCCCGCTGTCAACCGTGGTGGAGGCGATCGTGCGTCCCGTCGTTCACATCGCGAGTTCGCCCGAAGGCATGGCCAGTCTGCAGTTTCTCGCGCGGATGATCGGTGGATCCGGCCCGCGAGGAAAGGAAGTCATCGCGCGTGAGTGGCGCAACGTGGCGGAGCGGGTGAACGATCTGGTGTTTCGGGCAGTGCCCGAAAACGGCCGCGAAGCGGCCGGTGCCAAGGCGCTGTTTGCATTCAACACCGCGTTAAATGTAGTGGTTGACGTCGGACTCGAAGCTTACTGGCCGCTGGAAACCAGAAGTAACGACCGGCTGGACCGGTATCTGCTCGACTACATCGAGGGCGGCATCCGTTTTAGTAGCTAACGCGGAGAAAGCGGCAGTTAGTACAACAAATAAGGAAACAGGCTCCCATGGAAAAATCACTACCCAGTACCTCATTATTAAAATCAGTTCTACTGAGTGCATCGCTTCTTCTCGGCACCGCGCTACTGACAGGTTGCGGTGGCAATAATGTCGATGTTGCGCAATCGCTCCCCTCCAGCTTTTCCGCATCCCATGCAATGTCCACCTGCTTGTGGCAAGGGCCCGTGGGTACTGCGCCGACGGACGTCAACGAAGCCTATCCGGACGCCGGCACACAATACTGGGCTACCCAATTCAAGATCCCTGCAGGCGACCGCGTGTTTCTGAAAGGGCAATTCGCCTATTCGCGATATATCTCCTTTAACAGTTACCGCACTGACAATTCACCGGCGGTCGCGCTGACTGACTACCAGATATCACCCGATGCCGGCTCAACGAATCCGTTCATCGCAGATGCCGCCCGGTATGCGCCAAACCGAAGCTTTACGATCGAGGTCGTGCCAACGTCGGCGGCTGGAACACCTGCGCCCAGTACGCTGTATGCGGATAGTGACTATGGCCAGACAATCACCGTCTGGTACCGCGTCTAGACGGTGTTAGGAACTTCGAAGTACTGGGATTGCATGGACAAGCATAAGCATGGTGAAGACGCAAAATGCAGACCTGCGAGTGTTTCGGGCAAGCGTTCGTAGTCGCGAGCGAGGCGTCGAAAGCGGTTGAGCCATCCGAAGCTGCGCTCGACTACCCATCGACGTGGCAACAGCACAAAACCCTTTTTCGCTTCATCGAGCCTGATCACCTGGAGATCAATTCCCTGAGCGCGCGCGGCCTGCGCAGGAGCTTCGCCCGTGTAACCCTGATCGGCAAAGGCCACTTTCACGGTTTCTCCCGTTGCCTGCTGCACCTGGCGCGCCAGCTCTGTCACCTGTGCGCGCTCCTGCTCGTTGGCCGGCGTCACGTGTACGGCGAGCAACTGACCCAGCGTGTCGACCGCCATATGCACCTTGCTGCCACGCTTGCGCTTGTAGCCGTCATAGCCTGCGCGTGGACCGCTCTCACATGTCGATTGCATCGTACGGCCATCAAGGATCACCGCGCTGGGCTGCCCCCGCCGCCCCTGCGCGACACGGATGATTGAACGAAGATCACTCACGATGCATTCGAAACAGCCGGCCGCCAGCCATCGTTGCGTCTGCTGGTACACGAGTTCCCACGGCGGGAAGTTGGTCGGCAGCATTCGCCACGCAGCCCCAGCGCGAGCCATCCAGCGCAACGCATTGAACATCTCGCGCAACTCGTATTTACGCTGTGGTGCACTCTCATCCATCAACATCAGATACGCTGCTACGAAGCTCCATTCTTCGTCTGACACGTCTGTCGGGTACGCTTTACGTTTCTCTCTTGTCATCCCTCCAGGGTACCAGGTTTTGACCGGAAGTTCCTAACACCGTCTAGCGGTCGCGGCGCTGAAAGGGCTGCCCGAATTCTGGTTGATACCCGGCATCTCGTGCGTCGCGACGCTGCAATCGATGTTCTTCATGCAATCCGGAACTGTCGCCTATACGTCGGTGATGACCACCGGCAATTTGCGGCGGAGCGTCCAGCTATTTTTCGAATCGACGATACTGAAACGCGATTCCGCCGGGTTACACGAGGCGGCCGTACTCGGTGCAATCAGCCTCAGTTTCGCGCTCGGTGCAGTGGTGGGCGGCTTGACGACACACCGCCTGCACGACGCCGCACTAGGCGTGCCGGCCCTCTTTCTTTTCACAGCGCTGCTCGACATTTGCCGACGGGTCTTATCAGGCCGCTTGTCGGGCATCACAGCAGACGACCGCGGCGCCACATCCAGGAAACGTGCCAACTAACAGCAGAGATCTTTGCGGAGATACGCAGCGACCGCCCCTGTCAGCGCGATGCCGTGCAATTCCTCCGGCGATGCCAGATGCGCGGCAACAATCTCTCGATTATCAAGCCGCAACTCCGGTATGCAATCGAGGTGCAGTTCAAAGAAATGCACCCGGTCTCTTCGCCCGTCCCAAATGCCGCAGGCGCTGCCCACGGGGAGTAATGTGTGCGACGACAGACCAATCTCCTCTTCCATCTCGCGCTGCGCCGCTGCGTCAGGCGTCTCACCGGGATGGACACTACCGCCAGGAAAATTCCACTCTGCCCGATACGACGACTTCACAAGCAACAGCGCCCGCCCGACGTAGATTGCTACGAGTGCGCCCTCATGGCGAGGCCGTCGAAGGTGCCACCAGGCGCGAGCGAGCCGGAATCCGAGGCGAAGCGCCATGCGCCAGACTGAGTCGATCAGCATAGCCAGTCGCACTCGCTCAAGGCTCGGCATGAGGTCTCTCCTTTTCTTTCATAGTCAGAGGATCTTCCGGGTTGCCGCGTTAGTGAGGCTTAGTTCATTCAGCGTCTGTCACGCCACTGCCTAAACGGAGGCAGCATGAAGATTATCGGCCAACATGCCAACGGCACACTATTGACATCGGCCGACGGGGATCCCGTCGGCCGATGACGTCGATGGCGTGCTCCAGAATTCTGTTGGCGACGGCTATTACCACCTTTGATATGGCCAGGTGAGGCGCGCGCTCTTCGGCGCGCCCCGTCGACATTGCCAGGTATCGTTGTCCTATAGCCCGGCAGGCACACCACGGCGCAGATCAACTTCGTCATTTCAACGGCTGATCGCCCGATCAGGGCGTCCAGCGATAAACGGTGATGCTGGAGCCCTTGACGTTGTTCTTCGTGACCACGTACTCGCCCGTCGATCGTAGGTATGCCCTAATGCCGTACATCGAATCGATGGCGCTGCTGGCGTCCACGGTACTGCTGCTGGTGTTGACCAGCGTGGCGCCGAGATTGCCTGTCGCGAGATTGAATGCGTCGATGTTCGGCAAGGCTTGCCCGCTGCCGCTGAACCAGTAGCCGACGAAGAGATAGCTGCCGGCCGCGTCAATCGACTTGGCCCCGGCGTGGGTGAGGTTGATCACCGGATTGGGTGCCGTGGTGTTGCCCGCGCTCCAGCCGTGATACACCTCGATCCGCGTGCCTATCGACGTCCAGTCCGTACTCCCGACGATACCCTGTCCGAGAATCATGGTGTCGCTATCCGCGAGGTAGACGATGCGCGTCAACGGCTTGACGCTCTCGGGAATGCGGTAGGGGACACCAGGTCCCCATGTTGGCTTGCCGCTGGCGTCGAAGCCGGTCAGTGGGTAGTGGTAGATGTAACCGGTCTTGTCGAGGCCGGCCCACACGCCTCCCTTGCTGTCGATGCAGAATCCATCCCTGACCGATGCGGTCGTCTTGAACGCCGGACCGGGAAGCGTGGCGTCCGGTATGGCGATGTAGCCATTCGCAGCATTGAAGTGGAAGAAATAGAAGGTATCGGGATTCTGGCTGAACGCCACGAGGATCCGGTTGGCGCCCACGGCGGCAAGCTGACTGAAATGCTCATCCCGTGCGCGATCGTTCATGTTGATGCGCGGGTCAGACGGGTAGGTGAACGGATCGACGGTGTTCGCGACGAAGGTGCCCCCAGCGCTGCTGGTGTAGATGTTGGTGCCGCCATAGAACAAGGCGCCATCCGTGGCCGGGTCCGGGGCGGCGATGCCCTCGAAGTTGAGGGACTGAAGCGTCCACCCCAGGTTGCCGGCACTGTTATACGCATGAATGTCGGTGCCGCCGTTGCGGCCGAGGTCCCAGCTGCCGCCCCACGGGTTGTTGAGCACATAGAGGTTGCCTGCAGTGTCCTTGCCGATGCCCGCGACGCGGGTGAAGCGCTTCGCACCGACCTGGCCTTTGATTCCCGTCGTGGCGTCGAGATAACCGCCCTGAATGCCGAATGTACCGGCCAGCGCCGGCGTGCCCGAGAGCTTGTAGCGCTTGATGTTCATGTCGGGCCCCTCGTCCCCGACCATGAGCTGCCCCGACGACGCATCGAAATAGAGCGCCGACGGCTGCGACCCGCCAGGCATCCGGATCGTGTTCAGCAGTGCGCCGGTTGGACTGAACCCCACAATCGAGCCCTCGCTCTTCTGTGCGACCCAGACGTTGCCTGCGCCATCCAGGGCAAGCGCGCCCGGGCCCGAGACGTTGATGTCCCGCTGCCAGACACCGTTGGTCGTGAAGATCCTGACGCGATTGCCATAGAAGTCGCTCGCATAGAGGAGCGAGCCCGCCGTGGCGAGTCCGGTGACGACGTCGATCCGAGGCTGGTTGCTCACCGCACTGACCTGAATCAAAAGATCGCGAGCCTTGGTGGTGCGGTTGTATCGTCCCACCGCGCCGCTTCCGTACGACCCGCCGGGCTGCAGTGCCACAAAGATCGACGTCGCGTTGCCCGTGATCGCGCTGCCCTGAAACTCGCCGTGCGCACCGATCGAGCCGAGGCTCTTGCGGTTCTGATAGATTGCGACGCCACCCTCGTACTCGTCCCACATGGATGCCGTATAGATAACACCCTCGGGCGCGACCCACATGGAACGCGCGGTGTTACCCACGTGGGCGGCGAGGGTGCCATAGGTGTTCGCGAGCCAGTCGGTGGTGTTTTGCGCCTGACAGGCCGGTGCAATTGTGGCGATGGCTGCAACGAGAAGCGCAGCATGAATTCGTTTTCTTTCGACCATGAGTGTTGCTCTCCTGAATATCGCGACCATTCACATGAATGACTTCTTTAACTCGAGACGAATAGCGGACAACTCGCGCCCCTTCATTTCTAGATCAAATTGCGGATGGACTCCAGAGCTTCTTACGGTTCAACGTGTTCCTTGCTGTCGGCGCCGTGTGCGGTTCCGAAACTGATAACGCATCCGGCAAGCATGGCAATCGTCAGTGACAATTGTTTGTTCATGCTGATATCCGCTAAGTCGTGAATCCCTTAGCGCGAAAGTCGATCGCTGATCGCTGATCGCTGATCGCTGATCGCTGATCGCTGATCGCTGATCGCTGATCGCTGATCGCAGCAAGTATGCGACTGACATAAACCGACTCCCTCCAAACAGCCGTGTGGATTTAAAAGCGATGGCGGCATACGGGTGCACAGCGGTCGCTGCGGCGTCATCCGCTTCGCATCGTCTGGCTTATGCAGATTGGCACTCCATCACTGTCCCACCTGGGCAATGGTTTAACATTCCGCATTCACGTCCTGGACTCATATTTCCATGGGACTCCGGCATCTCCGATATTTCATTGCCGTCGCCGAGTTGCGAAGCGTCCGCGCGGCTTCTGAGCAACTGCACGTGACGCAGCCGGCGATTTCCCGGCAGATTCAGGACCTTGAAAATACCATTGGCGCGACGTTGTTCGAACGCGCGCCGCGCGGCCTCAAGCTCACGGCGGCGGGCGAAGCCTACCTGTCCGAAGTGCGCGACTGAGAGTTGATCAAAATGAGAAAGGCATGCGCCATTCGACGTCTTTTCATCCTGGTCGTACGCGCATCCCAAGTCCAGCTCATATCCTCGCAGATCACAAAGCGTAAGATCGACCGCACCGCCGGTCGGATGTCCTGCAACGGACGGTGGCGCAACGAATCTCGCAGCTAGCGCAACAGCGTCGCCTTCCGACAGTTCGGGGTTGGCCTCCACAATGCTTAGCAGATAGTCACCGAACCACAATGCCTGCAGGTTTTGCGGGCGAAGCGATTCCTTAATAAGGAAAGCATAGTTATCGGGGGTTTGAAGGACGGCCTCGACTAGTTTGTGACCAACCGTCTCGCGTACATAAAAGCAAAGCTCGTAGCCGAGGGCGTCGGCGTTCTCCTTTGAGCTATCGACAACAATTCGTGCGTTCAAACCGTCGAGCGGGATCAAACGCTCTCCGTTGTCGATCAATGGAATTCGGCGAATCTTGGGATCGGCCAGAGTCAACATGAATATTTTTCTCAGAAACTTCAGTGCTGTCGCCGGCTATATTACTCGCGCTCAATGCTTCTATATAAACAGGTGCACAAGATTTCGCTGAATCGTTCAATGTCTTGTACGTGCCGTTTGCGTCAAGCAACGCACGCGAAGAAACGCCACTTTGTCGACGATCTCGGGGACGACGTCGAACGTCTCAAACTGACCGAGATGGAATGGACACCGCCCTCCCTTCGGGGACGTGGGCATGATTGAGGGCCCCCAGAACCGAACGGCATCAATGTGCCAAAGTGGTGTTGCGACACAACCACTTGAGGAGCGGAGGCCCCAATTGAATGCTACGACATACGGACTGGATGTTGCAAAGCGGGTGTTTCAGTTGTACTGGGGCGACGCCCAAACTGGCGAGATTGCGAATCGGAGGTTTGGCCGTGACGATCTGATCACGTTTCTGGCTCAGCGTCCCGCCGGGCGTGTTGCTCTTGAAGCGTGCGGGAGCGCTCATTGGTGGGCACGTAAAATTCAGGCGTTGG
This sequence comes from Paraburkholderia sp. BL23I1N1, assembly GCF_003610295.1. Taxonomy (NCBI): domain Bacteria; kingdom Pseudomonadati; phylum Pseudomonadota; class Betaproteobacteria; order Burkholderiales; family Burkholderiaceae; genus Paraburkholderia; species Paraburkholderia sp. BL23I1N1. The sequence continues at coordinate 3,947,771 of NZ_RAPV01000001.1, read as the reverse complement.
GACACGAGGTCGTGTTGTTGCATGCGCAGTTCATCCGACTATTTGTGCAAACGAACAAGACTGACGCGGCGGATGCCAAGGCGATATGGACTGCCGTTCAGCAACCTGGAATGCGCGCCGTCGCAGCGAAGACAGAAGATCAGCCGGCGCCAGGCGCCTGTACCGCCAAGCCCACCCAGGTCCGACCATGCTCGATCTGAACGATGTCTACTACTACGCCCAAGTAGTCGAACACCGCGGCATCACGGCCGCGGCCCGGGCGCTCGACGTGCCCAAGTCCAGCATCAGCGGGCGCATCCTCGCGCTGGAGGCATCGCTGGGCGCGCGGCTGATCCAGCGCACGTCACGGAAATTCGTCGTGACGGAAATCGGCGCGGAGTTCCATCGCCATGCGCTAGCCATGCTGGTTGAGGCCGAGGCGGCGGAAAGCGTCGTGCAACGTCGCACCGCAGAACCGAGCGGCACCATCCGGTTCATCTGTTCGGTTGCAGTCACCCAACTGACGCTAGCCGAATTGATCCCAAAGTTCATGGCAGCCTATCCGCGCGTGCGCATCGTGCAGCACGCAGCGAATCGCTATGTGGATCCTGTGCAAGAAGGCTTCGATCTCTGCCTGCGGGCGCATACCGACCCGCTGCCCAGTTCGTCCATGGTGCAGCGCTCCCTGGCTCAGACCCCCTGGTATCTATTCGCGGGCCCAGGCTATCTCGCCCGCAAGGGCACGCCCGGCGAACCAGGTGCACTCGCAGAACATGACGGTATCGCGCTCGGCAGTACGCAGGACAGCTACGCATGGCGCCTGAGCGACGTGCGCGATGCCGATCAGGTTGTGACGGTTCCGTTCACGCCGAGTCTTCAGAGCGATGACATGGCGACGCTGAAGGCTGCCGCCTGCGCGGGTTTGGGCATCGTGGCGCTGCCCGGTTACGTGGGCCGCAGCGAAGTTGAGCGGGGCCAGTTGGTCCGTGTTTTGCCTCAGTGGATTGCAGGCATCGCGACGATAAGTCTGCTGATGCCGTCTCGCCGTGGTCTGCTTCCTTCGGTGCGAGCGTTCACCGAATTTCTCCTGGCGCACGTGCCGACAGCCGTTCGATGAGCGGCGATCTATCGCGCACCCAATGTACTGAGCCTTTTGTTAACCCGTCGTCCCCGCATAGGCGGCTTTCAGCGTGGCGATGTCGAACTTCACCATTTTTAACATGGCTTCGGCAACGCGCCTGGCCTTTGCCGGATGGGGGTCAGCCATCATCTCGATCTGAACGGTGGGCGTGATCTGCCAGGAGACGCCGAAGCGGTCTTTCAGCCAGCCACATGCCTCGGGTGAACCGCCACCCTCGAGAAGGGCGTTCCAATAGCGGTCAAGTTCTTCCTGGTCGTCACAGCTGACCATCAGGGATACCGAGTGGTTGAACGGGTCGGTTCCCCCGGCGCTCATCGCAATGAAGGGCTGCCCAAAGAGAACAAACTCGACCATCTTCACAGAACCGGCACTCGGCACCGAAGTGACCCGAGTGACGCGTGAGTCTGGAAAAATACCCGCATAGAAAGCTGCGGCCTCCTCAGCTTCCTCGGAGTACCAAAGAAAAGGCGTGATCTTTTGAATCGTCATGGCAAATCTCCTGTCAGTATTGGCTCAATGCGGACGCAAGCCGCGTGCCGTCACTAGGACGACGAAGGAAGAGCATCAAAATCGACACGGCGAGAATAAAAGTTTCACTTTTCTTACTCGCACGACGCAGTATGCCCCCTTCTCCGCTGATCTCTGCCGCATCGGCAAGTTCCGCAGCGGCCAAACACCGGCATGAAATCCACTCCAAATTGCCCTTCGCCATCAGCCACCACGGGCGACACCCTCTGAAGAAAACGTAGGCTTTTTTCGGATCAACCGCTATCAAGTAGCGCTTTAGATTGCCGTTAACAAGGGTGAATGGGCGTTTCGTAGTGAACGCGCCGGCCAAGGGAGACCCCGATAACAACTCGAGACGATGGTTGCCATCAAACGACTGGCATCCGGTTATCGTCCGGGAAAAGAGACGGACATAAAGAATAATGAAGCGACGTCTGATGCAATGCCTGTCGGGGATGGCATTGATAGCTGCAGCCGCAGGTGCATTTGCCGACGACGGCTTCACTATCACGCGCTTCGAGGTGGAGGGGAACAGTCTGCTGCCGGCCGAAGAAGTGCAACGCCTGCTGCAACCCATGAGCGGGCCGCATCGCGTCTACGGCGACATCCAGCACGCGCTCGAAGCGCTGGAAAATGCCTACCGCAAAGCGGGCTAT